>JAILHV010000052.1 GCA_024695625.1 Treponema sp. | reverse complement strand
AATCATGCCTTCCACTTCGTCTGTAAATGACCATACAACAAGAGTTAGGTCTTTTTCGGCAAGATTCTGTTTTACTTCGGCGGATATTTTTGCCATGTATTCCTTTAGGTAGCTTCCGCGCTTAAAAGTAAGGAACTCTCCGTCTTCCCTTAAAAGCAGTGTGTCGTCATTGGGGAGGGTATAGTCATCTGTTCCGGATTCTGTCTTGCCCATTGTTTCCCATTTGCCGGTCTCAAAATTGTATTCTTCGTAAAAGATGGAATGAATTTCGTCATAGGTAGAATCGGAAGTGGTTCGGTAAGTTCCGCGCATCATGGTGTCGGTAGAAATGTCAAGCATGGTTACTTTTCCGTTGTCAAAGGAGACTACACACTGGTCGTTCCAGAGCCATTCTCCGTTCAAAGCCGGATCAGCTTTTTTCTTTCCGATTGTATCTGCTGTAGCACAGACAGCTGTTAGCGCAAGAAGCAGAGCAAGTGTTGACGCAATACGGATTGTCTTGTTTGCAATTTTTGTGAACATAAAAATTCCCCGCTAGTATTTTTTTTAGATTATACCAGCGGGAAACAACGGGGTCAATGTTCAGCTAAGGTTAAGAAGCCTGTTTGTTCCAAGTGATTCTGAATCCTGCCGTCTTGAACTGGCGGGAAGCAAAGTTCAGTTCCTTGTTGCTGCATTTTCCAGCCCTGGCTGCATCAAAGTAGCTTCCTCCGCGCAAGTACCTGCTTGTGTCCTTCCTTACGCTCCAGACCCATTCAAATACGTTGCCGGACATGTCGTAGATTCCAAAACCGTTTGGCTGCAACTGGGCAACTTCGTGCAGCTGACCGCCGCTGTTGCAGTCTGTCCATGCCACGCTGTCCAAGTCTTCGCTTCCGGAATATGTAAAATTATCACCGCCCTTTATGGCAACATCCCATTCTTCCATTGTAGGAATCCTAAAACCGTCGGCCTCTTGGTTGAATTCAATTTCGCCTTCAATGATTTTGTTCTGGTGGGGAGTGTAGCCCCAGTCATCGGGGTTGCTGCTTCCGTTTACCTTGTAGCAGGGTGTCTTTCCCTTCAAAGCGCTTAGCCTGTTGCAGAATACAAGCGAATCGTACCAGCTTACGGATTCAACCGGAAAGTTTGCGCCCTTTGTCTGCGATGGGTTTTCGCCCATAACTGCTTCGTAGAATTCCTGGGTCACTTCGGTTTTTGCAATGCAGAAGTTGTTGTCTGGAATGGAAACTACGCCAAGAGAAACTCCGTTGTCCAAAGTGATTTTTGGCGAAGATTTTCCGCAAGAAGAAAATGCGACTGCCGCTGCCAAAAAGAAAACTGCTGTCTTTACCATTACTTTGATTTTCATAAAATCCTCCTTATTGATTATGTGACTTTTGTTTTACATGGAGCCGCCAAAGCTAGCCCCGCCTTTGCTATCTTAACTTTACCACGATTAAAAAAATGCGCAACGGACAAAAATGACATTGATTATGTCGATATTGATATTTTAGTCAAAAATATTTGAATTTATGCCACTTTTACAATAGAATATTGATATGAAAGAATTCAAGCACGAGAACATCCTGCACAAGAGGCACTTTGACCTACAGTTTTCAATCCGCTTTGAAGTGGTTGACGACGTAAATTTTTATTCACCCTTCCACTGGCACAACCACATAGAAATCCTTTACGTGCTTGAAGGAAAAATTGATTTTAAAATTGAGCAGAGAAAGTATGTCCTTAGCGACGGCGACATGATAATCATCAATTCGGAAGTAATCCATTCGTCAAAGCTCTGCGGCCATGCAAGGTATATTCTTCTTCAAGTTCCTCTTAGCGCTTTTGAGGGCGTTTATGAGGAAATAGAAAACGTGGTGCTAAAGGAAAGGCCCACTTCCCTGGAAGCTGAAAAACTTTTTGGCTACCTTTTCAAGATGCTAAAATCCGTGGACGACAAGCGCAAGGAAAACAGGATTAAATTTGTTTCTCTCCTCTATGATTTTTTCTACCAGCTTCTAACGCTTTATAAAGTTGAACAAAAAAAATCCGGGGTAACATCCTATTATGGAATCAACCGCATTTCACCGGTAATGGCTTATGTTGAAAAAGAATTCCGCAACAAGATAAGCCTTGGCGATGCGGCAGACATTCTTAACGTAACGCCTGAACACATGTGCCGCCTCTTTAAAAAATACACGGACATGACCTTTAACGAATACCTTATGTCCCTCCGCATTTCCGCCTTTTACCAGATGCTGCAAAATAGCGACCAGAAGATTTCCGTAATCATGGATGAATGTGGGCTTACAAACTACAAGGTCTTTATCCGCGAATTTAAAAAGACCTTCGGCAAGACCCCGGAACAGGTTCGCGAAGAAAGAAGAAAAAACTCCCTGTAAACCTACTGGGCAATACCGCGCATTTCTTCCAGCGTTGCATAACCGTGGCTCTTCATAAAGGCCTTTAGTCCGCAAAGAATTTCCTTGGCTACGTTGGGGTTTGCAAAGATGGCACTTCCAATTTGAACCGCATGCGCACCAGCCATAATGAATTCAACCGCATCGTGCCAAGTTGCAATTCCGCCAATGCCAACAACTGGAACCCTTTTTTCAACAGGCAGTTTGTTCATCTCCTGCACAACATCGTAAACCATACGCAAGGCAATGGGTCTTACAGCCGGACCGCACAAACCGGCTCGAACATTCTTAAAGAAAGGCCTTCCCTTATCCACGTCTATTGCCATTGACTGAATGGTGTTTATAAGGCTAAGGGCATCTGCACCTGCTTCCACACAGGCCATTGCAACAGCCCGCAAGTCAGGGGCATTTGGAGAAAGCTTTACCATAAGGGGCTTTTTTACAACCGCACGGACTGCGCTAACACATTCAAATGCGGCCTTTGGATCTGTTCCCCATGCCATTCCTCCTGCCTTTACGTTGGGGCAGCTTATGTTAAGCTCTATCATGGGAACAGCACTTTCTTCTGCAATCTTTGCGGCTTCCACGTATGATTCAAGGCTTCCTCCCGCAAGATTCAAAATGGTAACAGGCTTAAGCTTTAGCATCTGGGGAATAATTTCTTTTGTAACAAAGCGGATTCCTGGATTCTGCAAGCCTATGGAATTAATGTCGCCGGAAGGAACTTCTATGCAGCGCTCACCTTCGTTACCCTGGCGTTCCTCCAGAGTTGTTCCTTTTGAACAGATTGCACCCCAGTCGTTTACGTCTGCAAAGCCACGGAAATTCTGGCCAAAACCGAATGTTCCGGCAGCGGCAAAAAGCGGGTTTTCAAAGTGGATTCCGCACATGTCCACGCTCAAATCTGCTTCCTGGCCTTCTGCAAGAGGAGCTCTTCTTGGACAAGGCTTTTCAAACTGAATTATATCCGAATCAAAAACAGGTCCGTCTTTGCAAACTCTAAGGCTTCCCTGAGTCGTGCTTATTGTACAGCCAAGGCAGGCACCCGCTCCGCAAAGCATTCTGTGCTCCATGCTAAGAAAGGCCTTTATTCCGCATTCCCTTGCAACCTTCTGAACGTAGACAAGCATTGGTGTTGGCCCGCAAGCAAAAATTGCCTTGTAGCCACATTCCTTTATCTTTTGGGCAGTCAGGGCAGTTGGCAGCATACCCTTAATTCCTGCGCTTCCGTCGTCCGTAGTGATTATGGTGTTACCCTTTACGTATTCCAAACCGTAAGTTCCGCTCTTAAAGCAGGCGTAAAAGTCGTAGCTTGTGGCAGGCAAAGATGATGCAAAATTTGCAACAGGCGCAACTCCTATTCCTCCGCCAACAATACAAATTTCCCGCTTAGCAGAAGGTGCGGCATCTTTTAATTCAGCTGTAAGAGCAAATTCATTTCCAAGAGGCCCCTGAACCAAAAAGTCGTCATCAACTTTTAGGCTGCAAAGCTCTTTTGTGCCTTCGCCCTTTTGCAGAATAAGAAACTGGAGCCGTAGCATCCTCTTGCCGGAAGCAGCATCCGCAAATTCTTCTGAATGGTAAACGCTGATGGGCCTTTTAAAATAACCGTTGCTGGTCTTTGTGCGTATCATGTAGAACTGACCCGGCCTTGGACAAATCTGACTTGACCGTTCAAATTCATAAACCGCCTGCAAAAGAAACACGTCCCTTTGTCCCGCCACATTTTCTATGCGCTCAACTTTTGCACTTCCGTTAAATAAAATTCCATTGCCGTCTTTGTCTATCTGAGCCTGATCTACCATTCTTGCACCTCTATGGCTAATATAATAAATTCATTGCGATTGTTCAATTGAGGTGTTTTTTTCTTCTTCTTGCGGCAGTTTTTTTTGCTAGGGGCTTTCCGGGGTTTCGTGGGTCCCTTCCCACTCCATTGCCTAAAGGCAACGGCTACGCCGCCCCTACAATCCCTGCCGTGCTTTATTTTCAAGATCGCTATAAGTCATTGCTAAGAATTTCGTTCAGCATTTTTATTAGCGAACGGTATTCCGCATCGTAAAAAAATTCATCATCAGTAATTTCGTCTTCCCGTTTTAAAAGCTCAATCAAAAGCATTTTTAGTTCCCTGTTCATATTTTTGCATCTCCTTAACTGTGGGTATATTTGTAGTGAGACTTATCTAGCTTTTCCAGCGTAGACTTTGCCTGTTTTACAAAAAAGTAGCAATGGGAATTCTTTTGGGTTCGTTGCAAATCTTGGAGTCCATAACTACTGCGCTGTCGCCGTCTGCTTTTAAATAAACGACCCAGTGATTCTTTTCTATGCAGACAAGGGATTTGTAAGGCAAATCTTCAAGGGAAAACAGCCTGTTATGAATGCCTAAACCGTAAGGACTTTTAGCTCGAACAATATTTTTTCCTCAGGCGATTTTTCTTCCATATCCTCGTTAGGTTTGAGCCATGGAAAAAATCTTGGGCTTCAGATCGACATATTGATCGTAAATTTTCATCTAAACCTCCAAAAATTTTATAAGTCATGCTAAGTGATTTGTCAAGTTTTTATGTATTATCTAGAAATAGGAAGACCGAGGCGCCTAGCCCCGGGCGTAGGGGCCCGCGCAAGCGGGTTGCCAAGGGGGCCCTGACCCCGGCAATGGAGGCGGAAGCCGGAACCCCGAAGCACGGGAGACAATGGGCCTTTTTTGCCGTGTAGCGGCAAAAAACAGTTTAAAATGGCCTGTGCTCCAAGAAAGAATTTAAAAGACAAATTTTTATAAGGAAGTAAAATTCTTTGCCGTTAGCTTAATGCGCTTTCCTGTCTTTTAGCTTGCGGTTTATTTTTTTTGCTTCGCTAAAATCAACAAGGTAGGTAATAAAATACACTCCAAAAAATACAAAGAGGAATATGGCTTCCATTTTTGCGAAAGATGCCACTTCTTTTTTAATCCAGCCAAGATTCAGGCCTATAAAAAACAGGACCGCATTCAGGATTAGGGCGTAAATAAGAAAAGAGAAAAAGGTTTGTTTTCTGGACATGTCCCTTTTTATAAA
>JAILHV010000047.1 GCA_024695625.1 Treponema sp. | reverse complement strand
ATCATAAGCTGATAGATTGAAGCCGCATCAAAATCTTCCTTCTTAAAATGAACAAAGGGAACCGTCTTGTCTGTTACAATAGGACGAACAGCCTTTTGTTCAACCGCAAAACTTGAGCAGATAATTTTTGGATTAAGAATAGCGATTAAATAGCGGGAAACTTTATTTGTGGTGGAAAGGGAATAATGGATGCTTCCTGAATTTACAAAAAGAGTGTCTCCGCTTTTCAGGTTAACGCAAGTTCCTTCCACCATGTAGGCCATTTCGCCGCCTTTTACAGAAACAATCTCAACGTCCTCATGGTAATGCGGCACCCTCTCCCACCCGCAACCGGCAACTAAATACCCGTCAAAAATGTAAGAGGGAAAAGACGGATCATCGTACTTTACAATTTCAGAACCGTCTTTACGCTTTACGATTATGCCTTTGCGCCTTTCCGCCATATTTCCTCCTTGCAAAAAAAAACATAACAAAATTACATTTTCCATACAGAATAGTTATTAAATAATGTAAAAATTATAATTTTCTTACAACATTTAATCAAGTATAATAACAATAATCATAAAAAATCAACAACGGAGGTGCGTATGGAATTTATTGCAGCAACAGAAATTAAAGAATTGGCAAACCCGGGCGTTGTTTCACGCCAGCTTTTGAATCCAGAGAATTCAACAAGCAAAAGGGTTACTATTACAGAAGTTCACCTTGTTCCAGGTGCCAGCCAGCCCCGCCACACTCATGACGCGTCCGAGCAAATTTGGTATGCCACAAAGGGCAAGGGAAAACTCCTTCTTGCCGATAACAAAGAAAAAGAATACAAGGCAGGAGACGTTGCCCGTTTTGCAGACAAAGATGATCACGGACTTTTGAACGATGGCGATGGAGAATTTATTTACGTTTCCGTAACCGCCCCTCCAATCAACTTTGGATATGCTTACAAGGAGAAAAAATGAACATAGGAATCATCGGCTACGGCAGCATGGGAAAAATGCTTGCTCAAAAATTTTTGGAATCAGGGCGCACAAGCAAAAACACTTTGTTTGTATCCAATAGAACAAAAGAGCGCCTGAACGAAATTGCAACCAAAGCGACTGTTTGCAACACAAATTCCGAGGCTGCCAAAAACGCCGACATTCTTTTTGTATGCGTCCGCCCCTGCGACTTAAAGAATGTTGTAACGGAAATTAACGGCTCGCTAAAAAAAGACGCACTTCTTGTTTCGCTGAACGGAAGCGTCACTTTTAAAATGCTTGAAAAAATCGCGCCGCGCAAAATAGCCAAAGTGATTCCCAGCGTTACGGCAGAGATAAACCGCTCGCAAACCTTGGTTTCCTACAACAACTTTGTTCGTACCGAAGACAAAATAAGCCTGGAAGAAATTCTTTCCTGCATGGGAAACGTAATTGTTCTTCCAGAGAATGAAATTGGAATGGGTTCGGAACTTGTCAGCTGCATGCCTGGTTTTATAGCATCAATGTTCGACGTTGTTTGCAAGTCAGCAAAGAAGCACACGTCTTTGCCGGATGAACAGATTATAAAAATGGTTTTGAACACGGTAAGCGCAACAGGAGATTTGATGATTCAAAAGGGACTTTCCTTTGAAGAAGTTGTGGCAAGGGTTGCAACAAAAGGTGGCATAACGGAAGAAGGTTCAAAAATAATCTACAGCCAATTCCCAGCAACAGCAGATGCAATGTTCCAAAAGACACTGGACAAGATAAAGCAAACCGCAGAAAACGCGGCAAAAGCTTTTAGCACAGGAGATTAAAACCATGGACTACGAAATCACAAACCAGATTAGCGCAGAAGAATACAACGAAATGAGAAAAATAGTTGGCTGGACTGCATTGCCCAACATACAGGCAGAAGACGGACTAAAGCACACAAGCCATTTATGCTGCTTTAGAAAAAACGGAAAGGCAATCGCATTCTGCCGTGTGCTATGGGATCAACTGTATGTTGCTTATATTGCGGATGTAATAGTCCGCCCGGAATTCCAGGGCAGGGGTCTTGGACGGGAACTGATGAACAACGCAATGGAGTTTATTAAAAGCCAGCTAAAGCCCGGATACAAAATCATGGTCAACCTTATGGCCGCAAAAAGAAAAGAAGACTTTTACAAAAAGTTCGGATTCATTTCGCGTCCAAACGAAAGTTTCGGTTGCGGAATGTGCCAGTGGATAGGAGAAAACAAATGAAGCACGGAATAATTGACTACGAAACAATCGGCCAAGGAATTCCAGTTCTTATAATCCACGGATGGGGAATAAGCAAAATCACAATGAAAGCTGCCTTTGAACCCATATTTGAAAAACTTGGTGGCTACAAAAGATATTACATCGATTCACCCGGAATGGGACAATCAGAGCGCGGAGACGTAAAAAATTCCGACGACATACTTGCCTTGCTTTATGACTTTGCAGTCAATGTCATCAAAGAAAAATTCATAATCGTTGGTCAGTCTTACGGAGGGCTTCTTGTGCGCGGATTCGTGAACAAGCATCAGGACTTGCTTTTAAAAATAATTCTTTTGGTTCCCTGCGTTATTCCCGGAGTAAAGAAAGGCAGAGTTGAACCTTTGGTAATAGTAGAAAAAGACGAAGAGCTTTTGTCATCGCTAACAAAAAGTGAATACGATAGCTT
>JAILHV010000257.1 GCA_024695625.1 Treponema sp. | reverse complement strand
CTTGGAAAAGCTGGAACTGGAAGAGCTTCCGGTTACAAGCCGCAAGTTCCCCTACGTCCACTTCCAGAGCGACCGCGAAATTGGAAACTTCGTGCTAACCGCAGAACACCTTTCCTCAAAAGACAGCGAGGGTGCAGTCCTCCTAAACGACTTCTCCATCACAATCCACCCCGGCGAAAAAGTTGCATTCGTCGGAATGGAGCACAACTCAATCACGTCTTTCTTTGACATAATCTCCGGAACGCAAAAGTGCGAAGGGGCAAACATCAACTGGGGCCAGACCACAAGCCACTCCTACATGGGACGCGACAACAACGCCTACTTCAACAACGACATGAACATAACCGAGTGGCTCAAGCAGTACTCAAAGGAACAGGACGACGCCTATGTACGCGGCTTCTTGGGCAGGATGCTCTTTAGCGGAGACGAAAGCCTTAAAAAAGTAAAAGTCCTCTCCGGTGGCGAAAAGGTTCGCTGCATGCTTTCAAAAATGATGCTCTCCGGTGCAAACGTCCTAATCCTGGACGACCCAACCAACCACCTGGACCTTGAATCAATCGAAAGCCTTAACGAAGGACTCGTGCGCTTCCCAGGAGTAGTAATCTTCTCCAGCCACGACCACGAATTCATCAGCACAATCGCAAACCGCATAATCGAAATCACCCCCAAGGGCGTAATCGACCGCATGATGAACTTTGACGACTACCTCAAGGACGAGCAGGTAAAGCAGATGCGCAAGGACTTCTACGCAGGCAGCAAGAAAAAAATCAGAATCTAGCAAACACACGTCATTCTCGGGCTCGCCCCGGGAATCTTTTTGTACGGTTCTTTTTTATTTTTGCGGCAGTCTTTCCGATTTACCATACAAACCCGTCCGCAAACACCTGCCATTTTTCCCTGTAAAACAAGGAGCACCAAGGATGGTGCGTCAATTGTTTGCAGAAAACCCGTAATAAAAAATGGCAGGAGGCCATTTTTTATGGGCTTTCCGGGGTTCCGCGGGACCCTACCCGCTCCATTGCTCCACTTCATTCCGCAACGGCTGCGCCGCCCCTCCAATCCCTGCCGTGCTTGATATAGGAAAACCTCCGGGCTGCTAATACGCGCCTCCATGCGCTTTTAAATTCATACCAAGAAAGAAATGCCTTAAAAAAATATGCAAAAAACCCCGGCAACCCGCTTGACACAAAACATGCTTTTGTGCTAAGATTACAGCATCACGGTGGCGTAGTCCAGTCGGTAGAACAACGGACTCATATTCCGTATGTCACAGGTTCGATCCCTGTCGCCACTATGAAACACAAGGCCTTGCAATTCGCAAGGTCTTTTTTGTTTTACAAGCATCAATATAATTTTAAAAACGGAGAAGAAAATGAAAAAGTTACTGCTTACCCTAGCCATTTCACTCGCAACATCACTTTGCTTTGCCCAGGGCAAAAACTACGTAAACGAAAGGTTCGAAAAACTAGACAAAGAAGAACAGTTCGAATCCATCATAAAAGAAATAGAAGAGAACAGCCAAGAACCCTACTCTGTAAGCGACTACTTCTATCTGGGACTAGCAAATTTCAGGATGGAAAAGGATGAAGAGGCACAAAAATACTTTGGGATGGCAATCCAGGAAGACCCAGATTTTGTGCGCCCCTATTACTATCTTGCGGGAAGTTTTCTCTACACAGAAAAATACGAGGATGCAATCCTAAACTACGAAAAATGCATAGAATTGGACAAAACTTTTCCAGGCCCATACCAAATGCTTGGCATGATATACGAAACACAGAACGACTACCAAAAGGCATTGGAAAATTACTCCAAGTCCTATGAGCTGAAAAAAACACCCGAATCCACTTACCAAATGGCATACATCCTCTACAAATTGGATGACTACAAAAAAGCCCTGCCCTATATAGAATCATATTTGGAATACGACAATGATTCATTTTCCATGACCAACCTAATGATTCTGGCCCTTTATTCAACCGGAGAATACGAAAAGGCCGCAAAATACGAAAAACAAATCCGCAAAATTTGGGAAACCACAAGCGATGAAAGCATAAAAAAGCAGCCGTTCTTTATCATATATTCATTCAACTACAATGGCTACGACATAGACGTCTACGAAAAGTTTGACCAAAGTGGCAAATTCTACTACCCATTAACATGCAATGTCTGTTCCAACGGAAAAGTCATAAAGACAGTAAACCTTGAATACGATGCCATCACAGAAGAATTTGGCACCCCCTATTTATTGGGAATGGATGAAATAGAAAGCGAAACCCACTACACAATGAATATCGGCTTTGATGAATTCCCGGACTTCCCTGTTTTTATCAAGTACGTAAAGCTTGTCCTGGACGGCAAGGTGAAAGTAGGCGCATCAAGCACAAGAGTAAAGTAAAGCAAGATTTAAGCACTCGTTGCAGGCGCAAAAGTTGCGTGAGAATATAGCGGGGTGGAGCGCAACTTTTGGCCACCATTAGTTTACATAAACATTTATTATATGGTCGTTTTGATTTGAATAAAAGTTTTTGTCAACGATCAAGACGGGCACATCCGTAAGCTGGCAGCAAATTATCTAAAAGAAATTCTTTGGGCATAAAAAAACGCCATGCCGAACCAATAAAGATTCAACCTGGCGCATAAGCATGAAAGACGAATGCTTTCTACATTATTGCTTTGTTAAAATACCCGAAACATCTTCACTAACATGCCACACTATATTTCCACCTGAATAGGTAAGATTTATTGAACAATCAGCATCGACTGTCTGCCACGGATCATTTGTTCCGGCTTCCCTCCAGTGAGTGGGATGCAAAGTTATTGCATTGCCGTTTACGGTATATGTTCCCTTGTAGCTGGTAACTCCATCTATTGAATTATAGCTATTATCAGATTCCAACGTTACAGAGTAATTGATGCTCTCTATAGTACCGCTGTATGTCCCGAAAAGAGACGGAGAGTCATCACCGTCATCGCTGCTTCCGCCACCGCTACTGCCGCCAGAACAGGAAGAAAAAGCAAGCAAAAGCAGTGTAAGAAAAGCAACAAACTGAATAATTTTTTTCATACCAATCCTCCTTAGATTTTTTCAAAAGGCCTTTCACCTTCCTATACAAAGGATATTCTATGAAAATATATTCGTCAAGTTTTTTTTCAGGAACTTATACCATGCAGGCTATGCTGCTCCCCCTGTTCATATTGAAATTTTAGTACACGCTAAGAATCTTCTGCAGGGTATCCTTTCCAATAATCCTCATAAAGTTTGCAAGACGTGGTCCCTGATCCTTTCCGATAAGGGCATGGTACATTGCTGTAAAGAGTGCCTTTGACTCAAGGCCAAGCGATGTTGCAAGGTCGTACATTTCCTGCTGGCAGTCCTTGTCTGTAGCGTAAGTGCCAACCTTTGGAACAATCTGGTCGCGAACCTTCTTTACGGCATCAAGCATTGTACCTGTAATGTCTTCGGCTTTGCTTCCGTCCGTGCGCAGGGCAAACTTAAAGTCTTCCGGTGCACACTCTGTTACCCAGTACCAGGCACATTCACAGCGGCGGCGAAGGCATGCTTCCTGTTCAGGCTTTACGTCTCCCAAAGACTTAATTACAGCATCAATGTTTCCAGAATAAGTCTGGAGCAAAGTGGTAAGCTGCCTAAATGGAACTTGGTAAGGCATTACGCTAGGCATTCCGTCAATCTGTGAAAGCTCGTAGACCCTCTTTTCCTGCAGCAAGAGGTTGTCGCTCTTTGCCTTGTCAATTCCCCATGCAATGCGTTCAGTCCTGTCGTATGCCTCGTACATGGTAATAACGTCAAGGTCAAAACTGATTGAAAATTCGTGGTCAACCTTGTTAACGGCAAAAATGTAACGCAAAACTTCCGGCTGGTAAACGGTAAGTGCATCTACAAGAGAAATTACCTTTCCCTTGGAAGAAGACATCTTTCCTGGAACACCCTTAAGCTTTACAAAGTCGTACTTCATCGTAACAGGGGCATCCCAGCCATAGACCTTCTTGCTTACAAGCTTTGCAGTATCGTAAGATCCGCCTGGAGAGATGTGGTCCTTTCCGCCCGGCTCAAAGACAACCTTTTCTTCGTTCCATCTCATTGGCCAGTCAACGCGCCAGCCAAGCTTTATGTTGCCGCAAGAGCGAAGGTCAACAGTCTCTTCGTTACCGCAAGCCTTGCACTTGTAAGTTACGCCGTACTCACCGTCGTAGCTTACAATTTCCGTCTCGTCCTTGTTGCACTTTGAACAGAAGGCGGCAATTGGCCAGTAAACGTCGCTGTCCTTCATCTTGTGCTCGTCGTCGCGGTAGCAGTTAAGGCACCATTTAATAAGGTCCTTGTTCTGCAGGGCCTTTTTCATGCCCTCTGCATAGCGGCTGCTTCTGTAGCGTGAAGCCTGGTACAAGAATTCCGGGTGGATTCCAACGCGGGGAAGCTCGTTCTCTATGTCTTTCTCGTGGTGTCGGGCATAGTTTTCGTCGCGGTCAAAAGTGTCCGGCACAAGGGTAATCGGATAGCGCAGGTATTTTTCAAGCACCTCGGGCTTTGGCATATTGCCAGGTACCTTGCGGAATACGTCGTAGTCGTCCCATGAATAAATAAAGCGCACGTTCTTGCCCCTGTCGCGGAGGGCTCGCACAATCAAGTCAACAGTGATAATCTCGCGGAAGTTTCCAATGTGTACGGTTCCGCTGGGAGTAATTCCGCTTGCACACGTATAAAGCGGCAAGTCTCCCCTTTCCTTTATGATTTTTGCAGCCTGCTGGTCAGCCCAGTGGCAAAGTTCCTTTGAATTCCTTTCGTTTTCGCTCATAATGGAAGGAATTATAATTCAAAGCAGATTTTTTTGCAAGCAAGCAGTAAAAACAGATGATTTTTTAGAAAAAACATGCTACACTTCATAAAGGAGGTATAGTCATGATGGTGCAAGGATATTTTGACGGAACGGCAGTACGAACACTAGAACCCGTAAATTTAAAGATAAACCAAACTGTTTATATTTCCATCCCGAACCATAACTTTTCGGAAACAGAAAAACAGGAAATAAAAGCTAAACTTGCAGCCTTAGAAGATGTATGTGGCATGCTCTCCGAAGATGAAGCAGAAGCAGTAGACGAATCTATTGCCAGAGGAATACATTTTAAGAGAACAGAAATATGACATATTTTCTTGATACAAACATTATTATAGAAGATGATGATATTTTTATTAGTGCCACAGCTTTAAAACATAATGCAGTCATTGTAACAAATAATGAAAATCATCTTAGCCGTATTGAAAATTTAAAAATAGAGAATTGGACAAAAGGATAAAAGCATGAAAAATAAGATTGCCCGCATTGCCATTATACTTAACCTGACAGTGATGGCTGTACTTTTACTTCTTTGTTTTGTTGGAAAGGCTGTTGGTTTTGAAAGCGACGTTTTTACTTATATTGCCTTTGCACTGATTCTTCTGGGGATTGTGATTCCGCCGGTTGTTATTGCAATTTTGTACCTGCTTGGAAGTGAGGCGGCGAACGATTATGTATTCCTTTCGGTGGCGGCTGCATTTGTCTTTAACCTGATTATTGCCATACCCAACAATTTTAGTGGCTGGCACATTTTT
>JAILHV010000247.1 GCA_024695625.1 Treponema sp. | reverse complement strand
TCTGCAAATACAGTTTCTGAAAATCTTATGCCTCTTTTGGCTTCTTGGAAAGCTCTTTCACAAGCAGTAAACACACTTGCCGACTCGGATGTTACATTTCCGGCAGACATATCGGGTTGCAAAGGCTCCCTAAATTCATTCTTCATCTCCCGCTATATGGAGCGCCGCCGGGTAGACAGGATTCACGAGGAGCAGTTTGAAGGAAAATTTTCTTCCACACAGGAAGACTTTGTGATTGTTGTTCCCACAAAAAAAGAAGCAGATGAATGCGAAACAGACCTGGAGACGCTTCTTGGCGACAAGGCAGAGCTACTGCAGCTTCCGGGCTGGGAAATGACTCCTTACCGTCCAGCGGCAAAAGGATCGTCAGTATTCGGAATAAGGGCAGGAACGCTTGCAAAACTTGCAACCGGCAACAAAAAAGGTCAAAGGCCAAGAATCTTCATCATAACGCAAAGGGCATTTTTTACCCCCCTACCTCCGCCATCATATTTCCGTGAACTTGTATTCACACTAAGGAAAGGCCAGGAAATTGAACCTGGAACGCTAAGCCAAAAGCTTTCGGATGCAGGCTACATAAGGGTTCCCCGGGTAACCACAAGAGGAGAATTTGCCCTCCGCGGAGAAGTAATGGACATCTTCATGCCAGGAGAGGAGAGTGGCCACCGCCTTGTATTTGACTTTGATACAATCGGCCAGATCAAAACATTTGACACTGAAACCCAGTCATCAAAGGCAAACATTGATTCACTCTTAATTTACCCCATGAAGGAAGTTGTATGGACCGACCAACTGGCTTCAAAACTGGAAGAAATACTGGAAAAAGCAGACAAAGAAGGCATTTCCAACGACTATGCAGCTTTTGATGCGCAAAGAAGGGGGCTTGCCACAAACAAGTCAGGGCAAAAGGAAGAGGGCAGCGAAGCCGCTATATCTCCAGCCACAAATACTATCGCAAACCATGCGGAAAAAGGCATTCACCTTGCATTTACAGAAGAATCCAGAAAGGAAAAGGAAAGAATTCTTACAGAACTTGCCGTTAACCGCCAGAGCGAGGGGGAAGAGCTTTTCTACGGCCTTTTGTGGGACAAAAAGTACAGCATACTAGACTACATCAAAAGCGGTACAACAGTCTTCTACTACGACTTTGACAGGATGCTGAACGCAGACAAGCTAATCCTGAACGAATACACGCTTTCCTACAGAAAGGAAAGGCAGCACTTGCCGGTATTCCCCCCAGAAGCAATGCTTTTTGATTTTTCTTCTATATATATGCACGAAAAAAGCATAATGTTCCGCACACTGGACACAATCGAAAAGAAGGGCAAGACGGAGCTAAGCATAAACTGCGAAGCTTCCCAGAGCTTCTTTGGCAACATAAACTATTTTAAGGAGCAATTGACAAGCCTGCAAAACGAAGGCTGGCACATCTTTATCTTTGCGGACAACTCAAACCAGTCCCTTCGCATAAAGGAAGTCGTAAAAGACTACCTGGAAGTGCAAGACAACTCTCTTTTCCCGGTACACGTAATCCCCGCCGCAATCACGGAAGGATTCTCCGTTGCCGATGAAAAAATCCTTGTAATACAGCAGAACCAGATATTCGGAAACAAAAGGGCAGCCCCAAAATCGCTGCGCAAGGGAAAATACAAGCCTATAGACACCTTTGTGGAACTCAATCCTGGAGACTACGTTGTCCACGTAAACTACGGAATTGGTCTTTTTAAGGGAATTGAGCGCGTAAAGGCCATGGGAACCGAGCGCGACTACATAAAGCTTGAATATGCAGGGGAAGAATTTGCCTTCGTTCCAATAGAGCAGGTGAACATGGTCCAGCGCTACATTGGAAGCGAAAACGAAAAGCCCCGTCTGGACATGATAGGTTCCAAGAGCTGGAGCGCAAGAAAGGCAAAAGTTCAGCAAAAGGTAGAGGAAATTGCCCACAAGCTAATAGACCTTTATTCAAAACGCACGGCCTCAAGGGGCTATCCCTTCCCAAAAGACGGCGAGTGGCAGTCGGCATTCGAAGCGGCATTTCCCTACGAAGACACCCCGGACCAGTTTGCCGCAACCCAAGACATCAAGGCAGACATGGAAAAGGCAGTTCCCATGGACCGTCTTGTCTGCGGAGACGTTGGCTACGGAAAGACAGAAATAGCAATGCGGGCCGCTTTCAAGGCGGTTATGGGTGGCAAGCAGGTGGCATTCCTTGCCCCAACAACAATCCTTGCAGAACAGCACTACGAAAACTGTTCGGAACGCTTCAAGAACTTCCCGGTGCAAATCGCCCAGCTTTCGCGCTTTGTTTCCCCGGCGGAACAAAAGAAAACCCTTCAAAAGCTAAGGGAAGGGCAGGTAGACATTCTAATCGGCACCCACAGAATCCTGCAAAAGGACGTAGTGTTCAAGGACCTGGGCCTTCTGATAATAGACGAGGAACAGAGGTTCGGCGTAAAGGACAAGGAAAGGCTAAAGGTCATAAAAACAAACATTGACTGTCTTGCCCTAAGCGCAACACCAATTCCACGCACCCTGCACATGAGCCTCCTAAAGATAAGGGACATGTCTCTTTTAACAACACCCCCACAGAACAGGCAGAGCATAGAAACCGCAATCGAGGCATTCTCGGACGAAAAAGTAGCCCTTGCCATAAGAAGGGAAACGGAGCGGGGCGGGCAGGTCTTCTACCTTCACAACCGGGTGGAATCCCTTGAAGAAACAAGACTGCGCCTGGAGCACATAGTTCCAGAGATGATGATTGAAGTAGCCCACGGGCAGATGACCAGCGAAGAGCTTGACGACAAATTCCGCCGCTTTAAGATGGGAGCCTTCAACATACTCGTAGCCACAACAATAATAGAAAACGGCATAGACATCCCCAACGTAAACACAATCATCATAGACCGGGCAGACATGTACGGAGTAAGCCAGCTTTACCAGCTAAGGGGAAGGGTTGGCCGCAGCGACAGAAAGGCCTATGCCTACCTTTTTTACCCGGAAAACAAGGCCCTAAGCGAAGTTGCAATGAAAAGGCTTCAGGTAATCTCAGACTTTACGGAACTTGGCTCAGGATTCAAAATCGCCATGAAAGACATGGAAATTAGAGGGGCAGGAAACCTTTTGGGAAGAGATCAGAGCGGGGAAGTCTATGCGGTAGGCTTTGAAATGTACCTTACGCTTTTAAACAACGCCATAGAAAGGCTTTCCAACAGTGACTGGCACGCCCCGCAGGAAGTCCTTCTCGAACTTGAATACTCAGGCTTCATACCGGACAGCTACATAGGGGAAGCGCAGACAAAAATGGAAATGTACAAGCGCATAGCATCAGTAGGCTCAGACGAAGAGCTCAACACCGTCATGGCAGAACTTTTTGACCGCTTTGGCCCATTGCCGGACGAAGTAAACAGCCTGCTTTGCCTTGCAAAAATCCGCATCCTCTGCAACAAGCTTTCCATAACGTCCCTAAAAGAAAAGAAGGGCCTTGCCACAATCGAATTCGGCGAAGTTGCAAAAATCAGCATAGACAAGCTTTTAAAGCTCATAAAGGCAAACTCCAGCCGCATAAAACTCGACCCCCAAAAGCCCAACCGCCTGCTGCTCCAGACCGGGGCAATAGACCTAAAGAGCAAGAGCGAATTCATCAAGGAAAAACTGGAGCAATTGTATTAAAACGGCTTACTCTTTCTGCCGCCGGCCTGCACCATACTGCCCCTGTCATTCACACCTGGTCGTCATGCTCAGAAGAAAAATCAACGGCAAAAGACATGCCCAAAGACTTTTTCTTTATCATCACAATGCCAAGAATGATGAATACCAAAGCAAAAATAAAGCAGAATGCAAGAATGGCAATAGAAAGGACAGAATTATAGTCCACAGGATTGCTACTCCCGCCAGCCAGCTTATCCTTGATTGCATACAAAGGAATTGCAAGAGAAAAAAGCCCAATAAGAAGAAAAATAACGCCAACACGAATCCCCTTAGCTTCCTTACCCTTGGATTCGTCCCTATTGGAAAGATAAACGTGAAAAATAGCAAATACAAAGCCAGCAAATATTACAAGCCCAAGTACAATAAAAACCTTGGCCATGGTCAAACCTGCACTGTCCTTGGTAACAAAGTAGTCATCAGGATCGCTGGGGTTCACCATAACAGTAACCTCTTCGCCCTCGCTAAACTTTGGCGGGTAGGAGGCATGGTCGCTTTCCTTCCTAAAAAGCTTGCCCCCAAAACTGTACTCAAAAACCGGAGTATACAGGTGCCCGTTATTGCCGTCCCGTTCAAGCATTTGCAAAACCACGCCCGAAACTTCTTCCGTACAGCGCTCCGCACGCTTCTTGTTGGACCAGACAATACTCAGGCCGAATATCAAAAAGAAAAGCCCCACTGCCGCAGGAATAAGATAGAACAAGGGGTATTTTTTTGTGTCAATCTCTTTTTCCATTCTCATAAAACCAGTATAAGGGGAAACATTAGATATTGGCAAGAAAAAAGCGCAAACACTATAAACTTTATAAAGATGTGCAATTTTATAGACAATAATCTTCTGGACGTAATTCTTTTTGCTCTACCAAATAATTCCTTGACTGCAACCGGCTGCCAGGCCAAATCGTCACCCGCTTTCCAGGGCTCCGCGTCAAGCGCTCCGGCCCGCCATACGGCGGTCTTGCCTGCGGCAACCCTTCTAATCGGGCGTAGGATAATCCGGCCAGTCCCACAGCATATACAACATCATATAATGTGTATTCTGTCTACTTAATATTATAACTTACAATCACCAGCTTTCTTCTTTCCTGATTTAAATCAATTCTTATTTATTCCTATTCCAATCGCATCAAACAGGAATGTTTAGCATCAATTTCAAAACCATTATTTTTATAAAAATTCAATGTACTTTCTTTATGCTTTGTTTTTATTTTCAAGTTTTTTTTCTTTTATCACTTCCGCATTAGCACTCATTTCGCTAATACAGGTGTCCTGATATTTTTCTCCTGGGTATACATCTAAAATTGTAAGCTGAAAATACAGATATAAACTTCCTTCGGGAAAAGGAGCTTTTGGTGAACAGGTAAAAGAAAAATCCTGTTGATTCATAGTATCTTCTAACACAATTTCAGATTCATGCATTATATATGGTTCTTCTAAAGATTGCGTACCTCGATAATCTTCATAGGCAATTAAAGGGACTTCATAAAATGTGAGCTTTGCTTTCTTTACTCTATTATTATTTTTATATGTAAGTTCATTTTTACAAAAACCATTATTGATTTTCAATTGTATATTTAATTTTTTATCTGTTATTCCGTTTTTATAATCTAAGTTTTGATAGTATCCTTTTATTGGAATAATAACCCATTCTCCAATTCCATCTCCCTTTTTCCCTTCTACCCATGCTGTTGTTAAATTTTTATCTCTAATAGATTCCCATGCATAATTATATCCTTGTTCAATAAGTTTCGAACTAATTCCATGTTCCCAAAAAAAAATATTTTTCCGATGTTCATTTACAGAGTCTTTTGTAAGAACCTGTTTGTCATCAGCATACATAAATAGTGCTATAAAAAAAATACATGTACTGATTATTCGCTTTTTCATTATTTCACCTCCTTTAAGGTTGCTGCCCCTTCAAAGTTGCGGGTCATTATACTAAACATTGCGATTTTTTCATTTTACTCACTTTACACTGTCTCTTTTTTTTGATTTTCTCCATTCTCGACCTTTTCATTCGATTTCATTCCTGCTAAATCAAGAACACACAAAATAATGATTACTAATGTGGGAAGAATACCACCTAAAACTCCCACAAATATAAGTCCATAAGCGGGATCATCATACCCGTCTGCTAAAACCCTAAACAACCCGTTTATAAAAAGAAGAAAGAACGGAAGATTTACAAGTCCTGCTGTAAGTCTGCTTGATGCTCTTGGAAGATTTTTTGCATAAAACTGATGAACTCCAAATCCTCCGTAAAGAACGAGAAACAGATAGTAAAGCCATTCTTTTGGTTTATTTTTATTACAGAGGGAAAAAATCACACTGCCAATTCCAATCAGATAGTAAAGTCCAAGACCAATCATCGTATATCAGCCTCCTTTATATAGTTCAAAGGAACATAGCCAGTTTTTCTATGAGTTCGGTTGATGCACCTCAGAAAATTGCAGGTCGTTATACTTGTCAAAAGCTGTCTTTCATTCAGCATAAAAGTCAAATTTTGTTATTGCAAAGCCGCTTGAACCGCTGCCTTCACGGTTTGGAAACCTCTGCATCTCAAAGCTCATCTTGTACTTTTTCTTCTTATCCGTAATAATATTCCAGACATTCACGTGAACTTTTTCGCCCAAAACGGCATTGCCATTTATCCTTTCATCAGAATACCAGTCCACCTTTATGTCATAGTTTCCGTCGTAATATTCCTTGCCGGATGCCGTAAATGCCTGGCCATTCAAAGGCTTGCCCTCAAACTTTTCCATGCCTTGCCTTATGGTTTCCAAGGCCGCAGCATCAAAATCCCTGGAAAAAAGCTCCTTAAGAGAAGAAAAATCACCCGCTCCGTAGGCCTCAACAAGCCTTCCTGCCATGTCGCGGGCATCATTGTAGTAATTATTCCATTTATAGCCAAGGGAAAACCGGCTGTTATGCTCATCACCGCTTCCCTCCACTTCAAGTGTAACAAGGCCTACCTTACCCGGGTCAGCTTCGTACACGTCCCTGTAACAAACCCTGATTCTGGAACTATACTGCCTTTGTGACGGAATGCAAATCCAGAAGATACGCTCACGGGCCACGCATTTTCCGCGCTCCATAGACACGCTTTCACCCCCGGACGACAGCTCGTATTCCCCAAAACCGCCATTATAATAAGAAAAGAACCTCTCAATCTGTTCATCAAGATTAAGTATTGAACTAACCGACTTTGCAGAAAACAAAGCCTTCAGGGCATCACGATTTCCGGAATTTACGGCAGCCACGATTTTTTCCGCATATTCAGCATTTGCCTTTTCTTCTTCGCTTGTAAGCTTATCCAGCATGCGACTTCTTGCATTCGTAAAAGTTTTGCCAAACAGCTGCTTTCCTTTGGCAGAAACCGAATTTTCAGAGCACGAGCTCACTGAACCAAACAGAATGGGCAATATAATCATAAAAATAACCTTAACTTTTACTTTCATTTTTTTTCCTGTCTTTGGCTTCATCTTCAGCCTGATGTTTTTTTAGCACGTCGGGATGCTCCTTGTAGAATTCCGCCCTGTGTTCATCAAGAGCCTGTTTTTTGACTATAAGCTCGGCGTTCACCTTTGCAATCCTTGAATAAAGCTCCATAAAAGAAGTTACCTCGTTTTCAGAGCCACCCAGGGTATCATCCTTTACAAAGTTCTTGCTGTCATTTCGCCAGTTTTCTTCATCCCTTGCAGTCCAACCCTGAATAGCACCCTTTGCAAGCGTATGGATTTTTTCCGCATCCGTAACCTCGTACCACTTTTTGCCGGCCCACTCTTCAATAGCCCCCCTAAACTTCTTGTCGCTAACAGGAAGCCTTACCGTAAAGGACTGGTGGTCATCAGACTTATTAATAGAAGAAAATGAATCCCCGCCAACAAAAGGAGCCGCCTGCTGGGAAGCAAGAAATTCATTTAAACTGAAAGCATCCTTAAACTTGTAGCGGTATTCGCCGCCCCACACTCCCTGGCTAAGGGGTTCCCTCTTCCGCATAGTCGTGACAGGAAAAACCATAACCTGGGTAAGCTTAAAAAACGGAGGCAGCACGGAATTCATTACTTCCATCACCTTATCTTGGGGAATATCCTCATACAAAAGGCAGGATGCAACTTCCTCGTAAGACGGAATTCCAAGCCCCATCGCTGAACAGAATTCAATACGGGGCAAGGGGTTAAAACCAGAAGAATAGACAAAAGGCAGGCCGCTTCGCAAAATGGCCTTGTGGAAAATTTCAACCTGAGAAAGATAAGCGGTAAATTCTCCGCCAAAAGCCCTTGTAAAATAGAAGACAACCCTGTACAAAACAGGAATATTGCTCTCAGGATATACTTTAGGCCTTACAACTGTCTTATTTTGTAGACTACCTAAGAAAAATTCTTCCGGGTTTATTTCGTATACGTCTACTTTATTATTACAAACTCCGCAAGGATGGCTACAGGAATGTTGGCACCTTGCTGTAAGCACGTGTTCAAAAGACTTCTGCCATTCCCTTTTATAGAAATTCTTTGCAGGACCAAGGCTAACTCCGTCCCAAGGAAGCTCTTCTTCTGTGTCCCAGTTCCTGAAAATCCAGCCCTTCACATCCCAAGCTGAAGCTTCAAAAACTTCATTCCACAAAGGCATGTTCTGCCTAAGATGCTCATCCCAAGCATCAAGGCGCACTCCTTTTTTAAAGGCTTCAAGAATCAGAGGGCCCACCCGCTCATCACCACGGCTTAAGAGTCCTTCAAGAATTGTAGCGTCAAAATTATGCCTTCCCATCTTGAATTTACCCCTAGGTAGCCGCTTAAAAATATAGTCAATCTTCTTTTCCGCTTTTTTGGGGTCTATCTGTCTTACCCACTGATAAGGAGTATGGGGTTTTGGAATAAAAACACCAACGTTCACATTGCACTGGATTCTGGTACGGGATTGTATGTCAAGCAGAAAATCTGCAATTGCGCGCTCTTCGCTACCCTCAAGTCCTGCTTCATATTCATCACCGCCAGAGCTGTTGGTAAAATAGTCGCCCAGAGGAAGCCCCACCATAAAGTAGAATTTTGCACTGCTCCAGCCCTTGGCCTTTGCTTCCCGGATAATTTCTTCCAGATGGGTTGAATACACTTCCTTGTTAAGGCTAAGCTGCCACATTTCATCGGGTGTTTCCACCGCAAAAGTAAGGCCGCTTCTTCTTACCGTAGAAATCTTTTCCAAAACCGGCAGGGACATGCTGTTTACTTTTAGCGACGGCAGCTGAAAAGACACATTGTAGCCCTTGTAGCGTTCATTAAGAATGTCAAGCAAACGGCCAATATCAGGAAAGTCGGCGGAACTTAACGAATTAAGGCTAATTTCACGGTAGCCGGCATCAAAAACAAGACTGTCTATTTCGTCAATTATGTATTGTAGATTCTTTACCCTGGAAGGTCTGTAGTAAATTCCCGCATGGCAGAAGCGGCATCCGTTTGGACAGCCCCTCATAATCTCCACCACCCCATGATCCTGGACAGGCTTTACCATTGGAAGGGGAAAAACAGAAGGCACAGCTTCCACCTTGCCAAAGTTTTCCTGAACCGCCCGCCTTGTAACCTTGCCTTTTGAATGCAGCTGTTCCCTTGTCCACATAAAGGGCTTTGATTTTATTAGCTCAAGCTTTTCGCTCCGGGATGCACCATTTTTCTTAAGAAGGACAAGTTCTTCTATCATTTCAAAAAGGCCAGCCTCTGCTTCACCAATCATAAATGCGTCAACAAAATCGCTCAGGGGAGCCGGGTTTGTAACGCCACAACCGCCGGCAAGAATAATGGGGTCACATTCACCCCTTTCAGAAGCCAAAAGCGGCACTTTTCCACTTTCAAGCACGGCAAGAAGCTCGGTAGCGCCAAGCTCATATCCTATGGAAAAAGCTATTATATCCGTAGAGCAAAGGGGCATTCCTGTTCCCAAGGTATAAAGGGGCGTATCTGTTTCCTTAAGAAGCTGTTCAAAATCGGGGTCTGGAGCAAAAACAAGTTCAGCACGAACATTTTCAGATTTATTCAATCCGTTGCAGATGATTTTTATTGCCATGTTTGACATGCCAATTTCGTACAAATCAGGAAATGCAACCGCAACGTTGAACAAAGAATCATTTTTTGCGTGAGGCTTTATAAGGCTGCCGTACTCTCCCCCCAGATAACGTGAAGGAGACTGCACGGTATTCAGCCTTGAACCAAATTTCTCTAGGGCGTTTACTAAAATCATGTCGCTGTAACAGTAAAATCCAGTCTGCGTGAATTAATACTCATCAGGATTCCCATAGCCGCCATGTTTGTAATCAGGGCTGAACCGCCGTAAGAAAGGAAAGGCAGAGGAATTCCTGTGATTGGCATTATTCCCATTACCATGCCGACGTTTACAATAAAGTGGAAGAAAATCATGCCCAAAATGCCGGCACTTATAAAGAAACCGTATGTGTTCGTAGTCGTCTTAAGAACATGGATTATGCGTATCATGATGATGAAGAAAGCTGCAAAGAGAAGCATTCCTCCTACAAAGCCGGATTCCTCAGACATAATGCTGAAAATAAAGTCCGTTTTCTGTTCAGGCAAGAAGCCGCGGTGGCTCTGTATACCGTCCAAGAAGCCCTGCCCCCAGAATCCACCGGAACCGATTGCCGTCATGGACTGAATGATGTTCCAACCTGAATCGCGTGGGTCGCAGTATGGATCCATAAAGATGATAAGGCGCATCATCTGGTAAGGCTTAAGAACCTTTCCCGCCATTGTAGCAAGGACAAGTGAAACCATAAGAATGCCAAAAATGATGGAAATCCAGTAATAGTAGCGCTTTTTGAAGATAATCTGTCCTATGGCACCGATTATTGTGATTATTGCCGTACAAAAGACCATCAGTATGCGAAATTTTGTATTGGACAGTATGGTAATAAAGCGAACCGACCGTTTTAGGATTTTTTCCTGATAAGCGGGAAGAACCGTAAGTATAACAGTCAGAAAACCAGCCGCTAGTATTATGAGTATATAGCGCAAAGGTATATTGGCCATAAAGCACATGAAAAGAAAGACCGGAATAAAGACGCTCGACGTTCCCAAATCAGGCTGGAGGAGAATCAAGGCAACAGGTACAAACATAAGTATTGCAGCCTTGAGGAAGCGCACAAGGGGCTGTTCCTTGGAAGAACGCTTCAAATATCTTGCCAAATACATTATAAAAAGCACCTTGCAGAATTCAGACGGCTGGATTCCAAGGCCACCTATACCTATCCAGCTTTTTGCACCTTTTACAGTCTTTCCAAAAAGCCTTACATAGAGCAAAATGACAATCATGGCAACATAGCCGGCAAGGGCATAGCGCTCGTACTTCCTGTAATCAAGCATGGCCAAAAGGCACATCAAGGAAAATCCTATGGAAACCCAGACTATCTGCCTCTTGTATTCATAAGACTCAAGAACCCCGTCCGAATTCACACCCGCAGAATATAGGAAAAGGATGCCAAGCACGCCTAAAAAGAGGACGCAAATCATCAACAGATAATCAAACTTTTCAAAAATTTTCAGCTTCATTATTCGGCCCTTCCCCTGTTCTTTGGAACATATTCAAAGCCAAGCGTCTTTATAGCCTCTTCGTAAGTCTGGTTTTTGAATATACCTTGAATTATGATGTTTGTCGCATAGGGAGCCCACCATTCCCACTCGTTTACGGCCTCAACGATTGTTGCAACAACGACCTGCTCTTCAACTGGAGCGTTAAAAGGTGCGTAGGCAATCATCCAGGAGTGCCAGTGGCGCTTATCGTTTGAATACTTGTACTTGTCAAGTTCTGCCGTACCAGTTTTTCCTGCCAGCTGAATTTGCCTGTTAGTCAATGGAATTTGTGCAGAACCATTTGTTATAACATAGCGAAGGTCATACTGAACCTGCCGCCAGACATTCTTTTCTATTGTTGACTCGTGCAGGACTTCCCGCTCGACTACTTTTTCCACCTCGTCTGTAACAGGATTCCTAATTTCCTTTAAAAGATGAGGCTTGTAGATTACACCACTGTTACAAACCATGGCCATCATGTCTGCAACATGAAGTGGGGTTACAAGTGTATCTCCCTGACCGATAGAAATATTTATTGTGTCACCATCGTACCAGTTCTGCCTCCAGCGGCGCTGTTTCCATTCAGGTGTCGGGACAAAGCCGGAAGACTGGGACGGCAAATCAACCTCAAGGCTCTGTCCAAAGCCGAATTCCTTTGCGTAATAGGCGATTTTGTTTACGCCCAGATGCTCAAGGCCGACAACCCAGTAATAAACGTCGCATGAATGGGCCAAACCACCCTTCAAATCGAGCAAGCCGTGGCCAGCAAGATTATGGCAGTGGTAAACCCTGTCGCCTATTTCTATTTTTCCCGCGCAGCGAATGTAGCGGTCGGGCGGAAAGGCCTTTTCGCTAAGTACTGCGGTAGTCATAATAGTTTTAAATGTGGATGCAGGTGGATAAGTTGCATTTACAGCCCTGTTTAGCATTGGAGAATTGGGGCTTGTCGTAAGGCGGTTGTATTCTGCGGCATATTCATCCGTAGAGAAAATGTTTGCGTTGTAATATGGATAGGAAACCATTGCAAGGATTTCACCATTGGAAGGACGGAGTACAACAACTGCCCCTACACGCTGGCCAAGAGTCTTTTCTGCAAGTTCCTGAATCCTGTTGTCTATTGTAAGAACCAGCTTTTTTCCTGTCTGGGGAGGCGTAATCTGCGGGGCAGATCCCAAGATGCGTCCCCGAGCATCCTTTGTGCGGACTTCCTTTCCCTCTATGCCCTGGAGATAGCTGTCGTACTGGCGCTCAATACCTGCCTTTCCTATGACGGAATTCTTTTTGTAGCCCTCGTTGAACATGCGCTTATATTCGTCTTCAGTTATGTTTCCGACATAACCCAGTATATGGCTTATTGAACCCATGTTAACGTATGTACGGACCGGCTTGTTCCTCCAGGAAACACCAGGAAGCTCCGTTATGTTTTCTGCAATATTGCTTATCACGTCAAAAGAAACGTTTGTCTTTATTTCATAAGAAGAAAAATCGCTTCTTTTTTTTATCTTGGCATCGATTACATTCCGGGGAACACCAATGTATCCTGCAAGTCGGGTAATTACTGTGTCATACAGCTCCGGGGGGATTTCTCCAGGAACCACATTGACGGCAAATGAGTCGGAATTGCTTGCAAGGGGAATCATGGCCTCCCTTTCATAAATCTCACCGCGCTGTGCGGGAATCACAATCTCCTGCTTTGAAATGCGCTCGGAACGGTCCTTATAGCGGTAGCTTTCAATTATCTGCAGCGAAAAGAGCTTCAAGACATAAATACCAAAAACTACGGCTATAAAAACCGTCAGAAAGGCAATTTTTATGTTCTTTTTGGGAGAATCATCGCCCATATTTTGGAATTCATTATTCTGCATTAAATTACATTCTCCGGATTCAGCACAATCAAATTTTTGAATATTCCAAGAATTTTGAACAGCACAGGTGTAAGGACTGTATTTGCGCAAAGCTCAAAGAGGAACATAGAAGAAAAAGGATTGTAAGGCATAACCGATGACGGGAACAAAAATGCTATGAACAAAATGAGGAGGCACTTTACGATTGTCGCACAGAAACCAAGCACGGCAGGAATTATGATTCCTTCCGTATTGAAGGTTTTTGTAAAGACTCCGCCAAGATAGCCAAGCACGGTACGGAAGAGACAGTTGAGTCCCCATGGCGCGGCACTAAGAAAATCAATGAAAAGGCCGGAAATAAAGCCTGTGCACTCCCCTGAAAGACGTCCGTTGTGCAGCGAAAAATATAAAACACATATCAGGCTCAAGTCAGGGACTGCCCTCAAAAATGCTATGTTGGAAAGTATTGCCGATTCTATAAGGGCACAGCAAAGCAGAATAATTGCACTTATTGAAATAGTTTTAATCATTGCCCTCTTCCTTCACCCCGACAGGAGTAGCTACAGCTTCACTCAAGGTGTTCTGATCCACCACGAGGACATTTTCCAAGCGCGGGAAATCGATTATAGGTTCCAGCTCTATGTCCAGGGAATTGTCATAGTCAAGTACGGTAATCTTTGAAATGCGGCCCACCGGTACGTTGCTTATGTAATTGCCATTTTCACCTGAGGATACAACTATATCCCCTTCATGCAAGTCGGCATAAGCGCTTTTCCTTATGTAGCCCATATTGAGCGGCAAGTCAGCAAATCCAGAGCCTTTTGTAATTCCCAAATCCCTGCTTGTCTCTATCCTTGTAGAAATATTGAACTGAGAGTCATATATTGGTATTATAAGGCTTGTCCCTATTCCAACGGTTACAATTTTACCCACAACGCCGATGTTTCCGTTCTGTATTGCAATTACGGGCATTCCCTTTTTAATGCCGTTTCTGGCCCCCTTGTTGATGGTGATGCCGGAATAAAGGCTGTCGGGGTCATGTCCGATTATCTGGGCGGGAATATTCTTATAGGAAAGGTCTTTTGAAAAGCCCAACTGTTCCCTAAGACGGTCATTTTCCCTGCGGATTTCCGTATTGCTCCTCTGCAGGTACTCATAGTCCTTTAGCTTTTCCTTAAGAACCTGGTATTCCTTCTTCATCTGGGTCATGTCTTTGATTGAAACAAAGAATCCCCCAACTCCATCGGAAACGAAATTAACACCTTCCTGCATCGTGCTCATAATTGAAAAGCCAATCTTGCCAAAATCAACAAGAAAGCCGCCTGCAGAAAAACTGAGCGTAATTCCGCTCACAAGAATCATGATAACAAGAAGTATCTCGCTTAGCTTGAACCGAAAAGGCGTTCTTATCTTCATAATTTTTAGCTGTTAAGGTTGTCGTATACGGAACGGTTGGAAGACATATCCTTGAACAGTTCAAAGGCCTGTCCTGCACCTACGGCTACGCACTCAAGAGGCTTTTCCACGAGAATAACGGGTACACCTGTCTCCCTGGAAATAAGCTTCTGCAAGCCCTTGAGCATAGAACCGCCGCCAGTCATAACAATACCGCGCTCTACAATATCAGCAGCGAGCTCCGGCGGTGTGCGGCCAAGAGTCTTCTTTATCTCTTCAATGATTTTTGTAACCGGTTCCTTAAGGGCCTCACGGACTTCAACGGAATCAACTTCAAGACGGCGAGGAAGACCTGTAATTGCATCTGTACCCTTAATTTCCATTTTTTCTATGTTCTTGTCAGCAGATGCATTTCCAATCTCTATCTTAAGGCGTTCGGCTGTCTGCTGGCCAATTATAAGGTTGTGAACCTGGCGCACGTGCTTGATGATGGCTTCGTCAAATTCGTTGCCGCCAGTGCGGATTGAGCTTGTGATTACCATGCCGCCCAAAGAAATAACGGAAACTTCTGTAGTACCACCACCGATGTCGCAAACCATGTGTCCGGCAGGCTCATAAATCGGAATCTGTGCACCGATTGCAGCAGCAAGGCTTTCTTCTATAACTTCAACTTCCTTTGCACCTGCGCGGAGGGCTGCAGCCATAACGGCATCGCGTTCAACCTGGGTGATGCAAGAAGGAATACCAATCTTCATTCTTGTTGACTTAAAAAGATGGTGACGCGGAACAATTTTAGAGATGAAGTATTTTATCATCTTTTCCGTAGAATCGCTGTCAGAGATAACACCATCTGCAAGCGGCCTGATTGCCACAATGTTGCCTGGTGTCTTCCAAAGCATGCGCTTAGCCTCGGCACCTACAGCCACAACGCGTCCTGTACCCTTTTCAACGGCAACAACGGAAGGTTCGTCAATAACAATCCCCTGTCCACGGACATAAATCAAAGTATTACAGGTACCAAGGTCAATACCTATGTCAGTTGTAAAAGTATCCAAAAATCCCATTTATAAATTTCCTCCCGGAATCATATTTACCATTATAATGCAATTATTTTTATGATGCTACAAAGTTTATCATAAATCAGACATTTTTTTCAATGCCCCTTCATGATTTGGCTGAATTCTAAGGACATGCCGCCACTGGGCACGAGCCTTCGCATTATCCCCCTGCTTTTCATATAATACACCAAGACCGTAATGCGCGTCAGCAGAATTTTCGTTTTTTTGCAAAATTGACCGAAATTCTTTTTCCGCCCCTTCCAAGTCGTTTTCCTCTACAAAAATTTCTCCAAGAAGGAAGGATGTGCGCAATATCAAGTCCTCGTTTTTGGTAATGTCCCTCACACGGATGAGATAGGCCTTTGCATTGGCCATATTGCCGATTTTATAGTACTGCTCAGCAATTGAAAGAAGAAGCGTGTCAGACTCCCTTACAAGAAGCGCCTGTCCAAAAGCCTCTATACTCTTCTGGGTTTGGCCCAAGGCTGCATAGGAAAGCCCCAGGCATTCAGCAATGTCATCAGAATGGTAGCCATGCTCCACGGCTAAAAGCAGATATTTTATGGCAAGATCCGCATAATACTGGTAATTTGAAGAGCTGTCCTTGTAGAAGTAGGTTTTTCCCAGCATGTATTCAAGCTGTCCCCTTTTATCCTCACTGGAATTCTGCAATGCAATCCTGAGGCTTTTTAGGGCATCTTTTAGGTAGGATTCGGTTACAGAATTATCCGTCTGAGAAACGGCCAAAAAGAATGAACTGTAACCATGAAACATTCTTGCTGTGGTATTCAGAGGCTTATCTGCCAAAATGGCGGTAGAAATTTCGTAAACCCTTTGGTAGTCGTATTTTTCCCAGTTGTCATACAGGGCTGATATTGAATTTGAATTATGGATTTTGGAACGAATGAAATTGCGGACTAAGATACAGAGAGCCGTTATGGCAACAACGATAGAAGCATAAATGCATATACGAATGAAAAATTTGTTCTTTTGCCGCTCAATGTTTGCCTTTCTATTGTGCACCCACCGCATATTTTCTCCACCCGTAAAAAAAAGGATACAGTAAGCCGGGTTCTGGTACGCAAAGAAATGTGTTTCCACACCCCTTCCCGCTTGGCCATCTATCCGCAACGGCAGTTACCCGCCGCCTCCAGCGATCTACCCGCGGTATAAGTCCGGAAAACCAAACCGCATACTTGATCTTGCTCCTGATGAGGTTTACTTATGCCGTATTTGTTGCCAAATACGCGGTAGGCTCTTACCCTGCCTTTTCACCCTTACCCTTTTGGGGCGGTTATTTTCTGAAGCACTTTCTGTCAGCCTCAGTGCTTTACAATGCACAAGTCATTGCAGCTTACTGATGCTGCCCGGTTATTATCCGGCATCTTTTCCGGCGGAGCCCGGACTTTACCTCACGAATATTGACTGTCATGAGCCAAATCCGCGCGGCCAAATATCCTAAAATTAATTACTCTTCAAAATCCATGGAGGACTTTTCGTCATCTCCACTGTCTTCTCCATCGCCGTCAGAATCCAAATCCAAGCCTTCCTGATCTTCATCAAGCAAGTCTTCGTCATCCAAATCTGCAAGACTTCCGGCTTCATCCATAGAGAAGAATGTTGATTCAAGTCCCTCATCCTCTTCGTAGCGGAGAATTCTGCTGCAATAGGGACAGAAAAGAATCTTGTCGCCACGGTGGACTTCATTTGCAAACTGTGCCGGCAAAATCATATGGCATCCGTCGCAAACATTTCCGCGTACCGGAACGATACCCTTTCTGTTGCGCAGGATTATTCTCTGGAATTTGAACAGGATTTCAGGATCGATTCCTTCAGAATGTTCAGCCTCCTGCTTTTCCAAACTGCTAAGCTGGGACTTGTAATCATTCATCTCCTGATCAATGCTGGCCTTTGATTCCTCAACGTCCTTCTCTGTAGCCGCGATAAGTTCTTCTTCGCTCTTAAGATTCTCATTCTGCTCGGCAAGGATTTTTTCCTCTTTTGCAAGGTCCTTGCGCAGTGAATTTTCCCTGTTCTGTGCTTCTTTAATCTGGTTGCTCAGGATATCGTATTCACGGTGGGTGTCTATTGAATCCATGCTCTTTTCGCCAGCTTCACGTGCCTTTACGGCCTCTTCAAGCTCCTGTTTCAAAGCAGCAACCTTAGCTTTTTCGGATTCATACTCCGCATTTTTCTCGATGTATTCTTTCTTGAACTGCTCAAGGCTTTCTGTACTGCCTATTAGCGATTTAGGCAATTCTTCCATCTTTGATTCAATGTCATACTTCTCAACAAGCACCTGCTGCAAAGATTCCAGTTTGTCCAGTATGTCGGATATTTGCATCGTCAACAACCCCTTACGTTAAGTTCTAAAAATATATAGCATTTTTTCCGTTATGTCTACTACATATAGGGCAAGCTCTGAAAATTCAGGTTTCAAAGTCTGCCTCATAAAAATCAAGTGTCAATATAATCCCTGAGGCCGGAAGCCCTTCTTGGATGGCGGAGCCGGCGCAGGGCCTTTGCCTCAATCTGGCGGATTCTTTCCCTTGTAACCTCAAAATAGAGGCCAACTTCTTCCAGTGTAAGAGAATAGCCATCGTCCAGACCAAAGCGCATTTTGAGGACTTCCTGCTCCCTCTTTGGCAAGGTGCTCAGAACGTCCTTGAGCTTCTCCTGAAGCAGCTTGTAGGAAGTCTGCATTGCAGGATTCTCAACTTCCTTGTCCTCGATAAAGTCACCCAAAGAGCTGTCCTCTTCTTCACCGATAGGCGTCTCAAGGGAAATTGGCTCACGCGCAACATTCTTTACCTGCTTTACACGGCTTACTGGCCAAGAAAGCTGCTCTGCTATCTCCTCGTCTGTAGGCTCGCGGCCAAGCTTCTGCACAAGCTGGCGGCTTTCCCTTACAACCTTGTTAATCTGCTCAATCATGTGGACAGGAACCCTTATGGTACGTGCCTGGTCTGAAATTGAGCGGGTGATGGCCTGGCGTATCCACCAAGTTGCGTATGTTGAAAACTTGTAGCCCTTGCGGTACTCAAACTTTTCAACGGCTTTTATAAGGCCTATGTTTCCTTCCTGAATCAAATCAAAAAGCTGCAGGCCACGGTTTGTATATTTTTTGGCTATGGAAACGACAAGACGAAGATTTGCCTTAATCAGGCGGTTCTTTGCCTGCTCAATCATAACCTTTCCACGGTTTATTTCCTTGGTCTTTTGCCTGATTTCCTCAACACTGTTCTCGAATTCATACTCAAGGCGGTGCTTTTTCCTTTCTATCTGCTGGATTCCTGTATAGACTTCACGAATCTTGTCGGAACTCATGCCGAGCTCCTTCTCCAGCTTCACGCTTTCGGAATGAGTTGCAAGGCGACGGCCGATTGAACGCAAGCCAGAAAGATCCTGAATGCGAACCTGCTTCATCAGCTTTTCCTGATCGCGGTTGTAGTCAGAGATTTTTTTGTCGGCATCTATGAATTTTGCGCTAAAGCGGTCAATTTCCTCAGCCTGGATATCTATCCTCTGGAGCTCAGGGATTATCTTGTCCCTAAGTTCAAACAAGTCATCATTCTGGAAGATGTCAAGCGTCTGGTCGTTATCGTTGAGTTTCTTTTTCAAGGCCATATACTGCTTCATTATGCTGTTCTTTTCAGAGTATATGGGCTTGAGTATATGGCCGTAAAAAGTCTTTAGGCGGCGCTTTTCCGCCATAATCTCATTGAGTTCCTTGCGGTTCTTGCCCTGTTCACGGTGTTCTTTGTCCTTTGTAAAAGCCTTCTGCGCAATGGCATAGAATTCAGGAACCATCAGGCCGGAATTCTTTATTACGTTCTTGATTATGTTCTGGCCGTCTTCCATCTTCTTGGAATATATTTTTTCCTCGTCAGCGGTAAGAAGGCGTTCCTTTCCTATTTCGCGAAGGTAAAGGCGGATTGGGTCGTCAATGCTGGACTCCTTGTCTCCGCCCACAAGACGGTGCTTGGCAAGCTCATCGCCCTTCACATCGTCATCAACAGCGATTTCTGCCGCAGAAATATCCTCGGCTTCTCCAACTTCGGAAGCGTCCCCGTCAACATCATCGTCGTCAAGATCCTCGTCATCAAGAATATTGCCGGTCTCTTCCATAAACTGGATGTTGTTCTTGTTCAAAAGCTGAAGCACGGCCTCCATCTTTGGAGAATTCACGAATTCCATCGTCAGGATTTCAGTAATCTCGTCCCATGAAACGACTTGCTTCTTGCGGGCATATTCCAAGAGCTGCTGGACCTGCGGCTCAAGTGCCTCTTCACCGTCAGAATCAGCATCATCGATTACGGCATCTTTATTAAGTTCAGTTTCATCCTCTGGCACCTGACCCTTATGCGACTTTTGCCCTTTCGGCTGCTTTTCACGGCTTTTGGTAGAATCTGTACCCTTTGAAGATACAGCTGCATCCTTCTTTTTAGATTTCTCTTCGGCCAGGGGCTTTTTTTCAGAATCATCAGAAGGGCTTTTCTTTGACTTTACCCCCTCCGACTTTTTTGAGGAAGTCTTTGCAGTTGATTTTACAGGAGTCTTTTTAGAACTTTCAACTTTTTCTTTTTTTGAAGATGTATTTTTTGAAGAGGATTTCTGATCCATGTTTTACCTTAACTATCCTTATTAAAAGATATTATCTTTTTAACGATACTATCTGTTTATCCAATTCCATTTTTTCGGCAAGAAGCTGCTTAAGCAAATCCATGTCGTCAGGCAGGGTGCTCCGCTCAAGTTCCCGTATTCTGACTACGAGAACGCTTCTTTTATGTTCAAGGGAATTCTTTTTTAGCAGCCGTATGCTGTCCGTGACTGATTTTTCGACCTTTTCCGATGTAAATTCATTTGCCGATTGAATAATCAGGCTCCTAAGACTGTCGTCGCCACACCTGTTCAGTATACTGCTTACCGAAAACGAACCGCTCCCTAAACACTCCTTCATAATGGAGAACAATTTTACAGCCCAAGGGTCTTCAAGGTCTTGAACCGAGATTTCATTACGCATTTTCTGGAAAAGGCTGGCATCATCAGTTACGGCTGTTAAGACAGCACGCAGTTCGGCATTAAGTTTTATGTTAGGAAACTCTGCCCTGTTCTCCTGCACCGTATTCACATTTCTTTTAAAGCGTTGTGAAATTTGCTCCCGGTTGTAAAAGTCCTTTCTGGCGGCCTCCTGGTCTATATCGTATGTCTGGCACAACTGTTCAAGACACGCGTTTTTCTGCACGTCCGACTGCAAGGCATCTATGTACGCAAAGAAAACAAGGGAAGCTTTTGCTTTCCCCTCAGGGTTGTCCTTTGGGTAGACTTCTTGCAGTTTAGATAACAGATAATCACTATCTAATATAGCGCAATTGACCTGATTTGTCAAGTATTCCTTGCCAAAATTCAGCATAATTTCAGCAGGATCCTTCCCCCCTTCAAGCCTTATGATTTTTACCGTAAGCGAATGGCGGCGGCACATAAGTATAGCCTTTTTTGTGGCATTCTGACCGGCACCGTCGCTGTCAAAAGAAAGGTAAACTGTATCAACGAAAGGCTTAACAAGGGCAACCTGCTCTTCCGTAAGGGCCGTCCCCAAAGGTGCAACCGCATAATTTATTCCGCACTGGTGGTAGGCAATGCAGTCCATGTAGCCCTCGCAAAGAATCACCTTTTTATTTTCGCGTATGGCCTGCTTTGCAAAGTTAAAGGCGTAAAGGGTATTTCCTTTTTTATACTGAATCAAATCCCCGGAATTCAGGTACTTGGGAGACTTGTCCTTGTCACCGCGCAAAAAACGTCCGCCCATGGCAACAACATCACCCTTGCGGTCGAATATGGGGAACATGAGCCTGTCGGAAAAAAAGGCAACATCAGGATACTTTTTGCTAAAAAGCCCGGAATTGTTAAGGAATTCAGCGCTGTAATTCTTTTTTTCAAGAAATGAACGAAGCCACTTCCTGTCCGCAGGAGAATAGCCTATCTTGAATTTCTCCAGGGTTTCGTTGGTAAGGCCACGCTTTGTTATGTAGTCGCGGGCAAACCTACCGGCCTCAGTTTCCATAAGCATGTAATGGAATGTCGTGGCAACGCGGGAATACAAATCGATGTACTCGTTTCTAAGCTTTGTCTTTGAATCATCTTTATGTTCTGGGCCGCCACCTTCTGAATAATGCAGCTCCACACCGGCCTTCTTGGCAAGGAATTCCACCGACTCTGGAAAGGAAAGCTTTTCCATCTCCTGAATGAACTTAAAAGCAGTACCGCTTGCATGGCAGCCAAAGCAGTAATAGAACTTCTTGTCCGGCGAAACACTAAAGGAAGGGGTCTTTTCGTTGTGGAAAGGACAGCACCCCCACCAGTCGTTGCCCCTCTGCGTAAGAGGAACGTATTCCCCTATCAGGCGTACAATGTCCGTTCGTGAGGAGACTTCATCTATTGATTCTTGGGTTATGCTGGCCATTGGTCTTTAGCCCTGCACAGCCTATCTTTTTGTGTAGAGCACCTGAGCCGCTTTGTTGTGCTCGCTCAAGGTACGGCTGAACGTGTGGGTTCCCTTGTCCGGATCGTTAAGCACAAAGTAGAAGTATTCATTTTCCTCTGGGGAAGCAGCTGCCGAAAGGGAAACTGTTCCCGGGTTTGAAATTGGTCCCGGCGGAAGACCCGCATACTTGTATGTATTGTAAGGGCTGTCTATCTCCAAATCAGCATAGAAAATTCTCTTTGGATGGGGCTTGTGCTGAATTTCCGTAATCACGTACTCAACGGTGGCACAGGATTCAAGGCCAATATCGTTCTTGAGGCGGTTTGTAAACACACCCGCAATAGACGGAGCCTCGGATGCAACCCGGTATTCCCTTTCCACAATGGAAGCAAGCGTTATGATTCTAAATACCTCGTCAGCAGACTTCCCTTCAAAACCGCTTATAGAAGCAGTCTTTTCAAAGAAATTGTCCGCCATCTGGCAAAGAATTCCGTCCGCATCCATTTCCTTGTTAAAGTAGTATGTATCCGGGAAAAGATAGCCCTCGAAAGATGAGGCCGGAATATTGTATTTCTTAAGAAGCTCGGCAGAATGGCTTGATTCAAGGTATTCTTCTTTTGTACAGATTCCGCTCTGGGCAACAAGGGCAGCAGTCTTGGAAAGAGTCAGCCCCTCCGGTATGCTTACAACAGCGTACTCTGGAGTACCGGTCTGAACCAGCTCATAAATTTCCCTAAGGGGCATCGTATTTTTTACAGTATAGGTTCCGCTCCTAAGGTTAAAGGCCTTTTCCCTGTCAAAAGCATTGAACCTAGCCGCATAATAAAAGGCCTTTGCAGAGCGTATCATTCCTTTTTCCTTAAGCTCGGAAGCAACATGGCTTACGCTAGTGCCGGAATGAATCTTAAGCTCGCAGGAAACCTCTTCCCGTGGATTGCGGGTTACAGGCCCTGTTGAATAAATGCAAACGGAAACAAGAGCAAGCAGAACAACTGCCACAGCCGCAAAAAGCCAGCACAAAATTACAACTGCAAGCGGAACTTTTTTTTGTGATGATGATTTTTTTTCTTTATTTTTCATTTTTTGCTGAATCCCAACGTTAGATTTCTATGTCCTGACCTTCCACCGCCAGATAAATTTCCAGCTGCTTGGAAGATGAATATTCTTCATACCAGCGGGCTGCCTGCAGGACGGAATATATTTTTTTGTCGCTGTAAGTAGGCTCGTGATGAAAGAGGAAAAGTTTCTTTACATTCCATGTATTCGCAAAGTCTACGGCATAGCAGAATATGTTGTGCCCCCAGTTTGCCTTTGCAATGGCCTCGTCCCCTGTATACTGGCTGTCCAGGATAAGCACGTCGGCATTTTCAAAGAAATGGTTCTTGGCAATATTCTTGTCGTAGTCGGACGGCTCAAGTTCAACGTCTGTGGCATAGATGAATTTCTTTCCGTTTTCCTCAAATGAATAGGAATAGGAATTACCAGGATGCTTCATCTTTTTAGTGTTGATTTTTATGCCGCCAATTTCAAAAGGCTCACCTTCCTTTATAAGATGAAAGCGGAACTGCTTGCCAACCTTTTCCCACTCACCGTTCCGCGGAAAGTAAGGCAGACAGTTCTGGTTTGCAAGTATGCGCTCTGCAGCAGGAAAGGTTGAATAAAAATCAATCGTTGCATTCGGATTAAAAATCGGTCCAAAGAAAGGAATTCCCTGAATATGATCCCAGTGGAAGTGCGACATAAGGATATTGTAGTGATTGTCTGGAGAAGGAGTTCCGTTTACAGCAAATTCGCGAAGTCCAGAACCACAGTCAATGATAAACCTGGTGCCATTGTTTGCAGTAAGTTCAACACAGGCCGTATTTCCACCTACAGTTCCAAAAAGCCAAGGCGGAAGTGATGCCAAGAAGCGGGTGCGGCTATCCTCGTCCTGAATGTCCTTTGGTGTTATGCGCTCAACAACTGCCGCAATCTTAGCCTGAACCTGCTCCGAAGTTAAGGGTGTTGGCAAGGAGCCTCTGACCCCCCAAAAATGAACGTTCACTATAAAATCCCCACTATTTGCCTTTCACGTTTTAGTTATGCGTAGTTAATCCCCCGCTATCCTAATATATTAAACCATTAAGATATTTTTAGCAACCTAAAAAAATATTTTTTGCGCAAAAAAAAAAGCCGCAGGGTTTACATTCAACCTGCGGTTTCTGCATCTTAAGTGATGGGGAGTGAAGGATTCGAACCTACGAAGGACGAGCCAACAGATTTACAGTCTGCCCCCTTTGACCACTCGGGAAACTCCCCATGTTCAGGAAAATCCCGAACTAAGCCGCCACAGGGACTCGAACCTTGGACCCCGAGATTACAAATCACGTGCTCTACCAACTGAGCTATAGCGGCATATTCACTGCATTTAACTTTCGCTAAGTGCTAACTGAATGATGGTATTTTATGACAAATCACCAATCATGTCAATAGGGTTAATTCATTTTTTTTATTTTATTTTGAAAAAATTCAAAAATACCCTTTCGGAGCGAATCAGCTCATTCTCCGGTCAGAGAAGCGTAAAGCTCCGCGTATTTCTGGGCAACCTTCTGCCAGGAATAGTTTTCACGCACATAAGAGGCGGTATAGCAAACCATGCTGCTGAATATGTCCCTTCCCGCCCTGTCCATAATCTTTACAAGAGAATACAGCATGTCGGCAAGAACGGAAGGAGTGTTGTCCCTGTACAAAAAGCCAGTCTCTTCACTTATTATCTTGCATAGGCCACCAGTCGCATGGGCAACAGGAAGTGTTCCGTAAACCTGGGCAATAAAATCCTCAAGACCGCATGGTTCAAAGAAGCTTGGGAAAACCGCAAAATTGCAGGCGGCAACACAAAGCCTGGAAAGAGCCCTGTCATACCCCCTAAAGAATACGCAGTCACCCTCATACTTTAGCGCAACTTGCAGCAGTTCCCTTTCAAGATCCGGCTGCCCCTGACCAATGAATATAAATTTTACAGGAAGCTTTCTCTGCAAAAGCATGTCGGCAGCTTTGGCAAGGACAGAAATTCCTTTCTGGGAAACAATTCTTCCGTGGAAGGCTATGTATACAGGATCCTCGTTCTTCTTTCTCTCTATGTATCCGTACTGCTCTATACCTGCCACAGCCTGCTTTTTGGAAGAAGCAAGGGATGCGTAATGAGAAAGCAAATAGTCAAGGCACTTTTTCTTTCCTTCAAAATCCATTTTTTCCGGACTAAAGGGATAGGGCAAAAGCGATTTTTTAGTATCGGAAGGATCATATCGTCCAATGTCAATTCCGTTAGTTATGCCGGTTATACCCGTCTTAAGGCGCAAAAAGCCTTCCCTTAGGCCAGCGGTTTCCGTCTTTCCCTCCAAGATTTCCATGGCATATTCTGTCGAAACAGTCGTTATAGAAGCACCGCAAGCCGCAGCGGCAAGAAAAGGCTCACAACAGCTTCCATTCATGGCCTTCTCAAAATAGGAAACCGGTATGCAGGTAATATCCACGGCATCCTGCAAAGAACAAAACTCATGGTGGTAGCCGGGCCCAGCATTGTGTATCGTAACCAGGCACTTTGTATTCCTGTAGAAAGACTTCATGGCCTTGTCCGTCCGCTTTAGATAGTCAACAAAAACAGGAACCAAAGCCGCCGGTGCATCCTGGCAGTGAATTATGTCCGGTATTTCTTCCTTAGAGCATGTTGTTCCGTAGTATGCAACGGTCTTTTGGAAGAGGGAATTAAGGAACATTGCATCCTCATGACCTTCCCCGTGGCAGTGGCAGGGATTTACAGCCTCCTCTTCCCTGGTATAGGTGTAAACAGCTTTTTTCTCAGAGAAAGCCCTGTTGCCTATAAAAACAATGTTCACCCCGTTCATCTTACCCGCGCTAAAGGAAACAGTCATCTCCCTACCACAAATTGTTATAGTGACCGGCCTGTGAAAAAAACATGTAAAATCACTCACACATGACAAATCCGTGCATCCGTAAAGAGGAATAAAAAGAGTAACGGAATGACCAGCCTTTGCAAGGCTTTCGGAAAGGGAACAGGCAACATTCTTTACGCCACCAGCCTCCGCTATACCCGCGTATTCCCTGGACACAACCCAAATGTTCATACAGAGCTTCCCCTGCCTAAATCGGGCCTCAAAACCTGAGCTCCGTTAAGATATGAAGGCACAACAGCAGTACTTTCGGGAAGATAGGCCGTAACCATAAGGCGGATGACCTTTGGCAGCATATTCCTAACGACAGGTTCCTGAGAGCACATAAGCGGAACGGAGGAAGTGTCCACCCCGGTATCATAATGCCTAAGTGCCGTTGCCGGGTTAAGCGCGTCAAGATCAGGTGTAACCGTAAACTGTATGTTCACGAGACTTTCTGCAGATATGCCGTTTTCCCTAAAGACTTTGGTGCACAGAATCCCCACGTTTTCCTGTATCGATTCCTTTGTATTCTCGCAGCAAACTGCCCCCCGAATGCAGTACAACCTTTTTCCATCCATAAAATTCCTACCTTGCCGTATTCAGGGCATTTATTATCTGGGAAAAATTGTCAGACTTGGCAAGACTTTCCAACTGGGGGTATTCTTTTAAGAGGTTTGCAAATTTTTCCAACTGCTGCATGGAGCGGTTTTCTTCAGCAAGGGTCTTGGCCTGGGCAGAAGCAAGCTCCTTAAGCTTTGCATCAAGTTCCTTCTGGTAGGCAGAATATGAATTCTTTGCCATTTCGTAAAGCTCATAATCAGGAATCTTTGCAGAAGAAATCTCTACAGAAGAAATCTTCCCTCCCTCAAGCTCCGAGGAAAATTCAGCGGAAAGGGATGCAAGGTCGGCATCAGAAAAAACTACACTCTTAAGCGGAGATTCAGCGCTCTTTTGCTTTATAACCCTATCTGCAACCGCAGCGGAAACAAGCTTGGCCTTTGAGTTGTACCATGAATTCAAATCATCCTGAGAGGATATTTTATTCGCAGAAAAAAGTTCATGGATTTTCTCAGGCGAAAGCTCCAGCGAAATCTCCATGTCCATCTTATATGAAAAATCAACATTACCGCCCAACTTGGAGGCATAAAGTTCCCCGGAAGGAAGGATTCCAGCCTCTGTCTGCCGGCTCTTGTAGGGGGAAAGCGAAAAAAGGTGCACCTGGGCATTTGTTGGAAGAAGCTTTTCCCAGCGCCATGCAAACTTCCCGGAAACAAGGGCTTCCTTGTGTATTCCGCTGGTTTTGCTGGTTAGAACCCCGCAATATCCGGGCTTTACCAAAAACTGTACCCAGCCTATAAAAAAAATGGCAGCACAAGCCATTAAAATCAAAATTAAATTCGCAAAGAATTTTTTCATCTTTCCACCTGTGGCAATTCTGAATAAAATATAGTATACTCTAAAGCAGCATGGATTACAAGACTAAGAAAAAGACGGCAAAGAAAAAAACTCGTAAGAATTTCTTCCTCTTCAAGCTTGTATGGAGGACAACGCTTTTCCTTTCCTCATATTTGGCAGCAATGTTCTTTTTTTACATCTGCGGCAACTACCAGGTCTTTCTTGACAGCACCCAGCGTTTCATCCTTCTTCTGTGCGCCCTCATTTCAATAGCACTCCTTATCCTGTCACTGTCGGGGGTTGCAATCAGCATATTCCAGTTCATCTACAACAAGCGGAAAAGGGCCTGGATTTTTTTTACACTATATACGCTTATAGCAATATTTTCAACAGTAGTCTTTTTAATAGCAAGGACAGTCTCAATTCTTTCAACAGGTATTCATGTCTGAAAGGCAGTTTTTAGGACGGTACCCCATACAGCTCTACCATTCAATTTTTGGCTAACTCGGCTGGACATGCCTCTGCGTCACCGCCCTTGCGGGGTTCCCTAACGGTCATTGCCGCTGTTGCGGCAACGCTTCGCGCCCCTCCACGGCGGCGTAGGTTTATTCGGGCTACGCCAATGCAAAAGCAGCTGTCAGCGGTAAAAAGACAAGAAAATCACCTTCTTCTGCATAAAAACTTGCAAGTCCTTTTTTTTCATCATGCACCCTGTTGCTAAGACTCGGCATCCCCTTCTTCTTACCCGCATCGGGAACCCATTCAAGCCCATCCGTAACAATACTTCCGCCCTCAAAAGACGATGAGGTTCTTGCAATCGAGACATAGCCGTCTTTTTTTAAGCCTCTTGCCAAAAGCCTTTTCCCCTGCCCCAGAAAAAACACCGCCTGGCTTCCGCATAGCCAGCAGTCAGCCCTGTAGTCAAAGGAAAAAGTGTCAAGAATACCAATAAAATGGTCAGCCCTGCCGCCATTGCCTCCTATAAGAACAATAAAACTTTCACCATCCCCAGCCAAATCGTGTGCCTTCATAAGGGCAAGCTCGGTATCCGTAAAATCCTTATCTCCCGGAAAGACTTCAACTTTTGCATCTGAAAACTTTTTAAGCAGGGACTTGTCCCTAATACTGTCCATGTCCCCTATTATAAGATTTGGGGAAAAATCCAATCCTGTATTCCCAAAAAAGGAAAGGTAGCCTTCCAGGGTGTCCAGACCTGAATCAGCAGCAATAACGCTGCCAATACACCTGATTCCGGAAAAAAAAGCCTCTGCCTCTTCTGGCCTTGGGGCTTCTCCCCCGACAAATACTACAGTGCATGATTTTGCAGAATATTCACAATCCATAGAATTCATCCCCCTTTTGTGATACAATGAATATAACATGAACTGCATAAAAATTCACTCCGACCTGCACAAAGTCGGAAAAATATTTTCTGAACACGGATTCAAGGCATACCTGGTTGGCGGAGCCGTTCGCGATGCCATAATGAAAAAAGAAGAAAGCGACTGGGACTTGGCAACGGACGCCACTCCGGAACAGGTTCAGTCCATATTCCGCAGGGTAATCCCCACGGGAATAGCCCACGGAACCGTAACCATACACATCTTTGGACGCGAAATAGAAACCACCACTTTCCGCACAGAATCAGCCTATTCAGATGGAAGGCATCCTGACAAGGTTGAATACGCCGCAACAATAGAAGAAGACCTTTCCCGGCGCGACTTTACGATGAACGCGATTGCCGCATCGCTTGAAGACGGAAGGCTTATAGACCCATACGGAGGAACCGATGACATTGCAAATAAGACAATCCGAACGGTAGGTTCCGCACTTGAACGCTTTGCAGAAGACGGTCTCCGTCCTGTCCGCGCAATAAGATTTGCAGGCCAGCTTGGCTTTAAAATTGAACCAAGCACAATGAAAGCAATCAGCGAACCGGAAATCCTCAAGAAGACGCAGGGAATTTCGGTAGAAAGATTCCGCGATGAATTCTGCAAGATGCTAAAAACAAGAAGTCCCAGCGTATGCCTGTCCCTTCTGGAAGAGACTGGAATCATGGACATGTTCATTCCCCAGTTCAAGATTTGCCGGGGCTGCATACAGAGCGACGGCCGCGGCTTCCATGAATTTGATGTGGCAGACCATATCTTCTATGCATGCGACGGAGCACCCAGGGAAAACCTTATGGTAAGGCTAGCGGCATTTTTCCACGACATTGGAAAACCAGAGTGCCGCACAACAGAAAAAATTGCAGACGGCTCTACCCTAATACACTTTCATGGCCATGAAACGGAAAGTGCAAAAAAATCCCGGGAAGCAATGAAGCACCTTAAATTTTCAAACGAAGAAATTGACAAGGTTTCCCACCTCGTAAAAGAACACATGTTCTATTACCAAAGCTGCTGGAGCGATGCAGCGGTAAGGCGTTTCATAATAAGGGTTGGCATAGAAAACTTTGAAGACCTTGTTCAGCTGCGCCTTGCAGACATTTACGGAATGCACAGGGTTCCACTGCAAGAAGGAAGCCCTTCATACCTTAGCCTTGCAGAGTTAAGGGGCCGCATAGACAAAGTAATAGAAGAAAAACAAGCGTTGGGTTTAAAAGATTTGGCGGTAAACGGCGGCGACTTGATAAAAGAAGGCATTCCTGCCGGCAAAAAGTTGGGGGCAATCCTAAAGGAACTTTTCGAAGCAGTTACTGAATCACCAGCCATGAACAAAAAGGAAACCCTTTTGGAAGTTGCAAGAAATATCTACCGCGAAAAATACTTAGGCTAATGATGCATATCTATGCTAACCAGCGGCCAGAATTATGTCGGCTACAACTTTAACAGTTTTCGCACTTCCGAAATCAGGTAGAAGGAGCCGGTAACAAGAAGAAGAGATTTTTCACTGCTTGCCTTTCCAAAAGCAGTCCTTATTCCCTTTTCGCAGTCTTCGATCAAAACATGCTCTATTGAAGCAGAATCAAAAGCCCTGTCTAACCTTGGCAAATCAGAGCCTTTCTCATAGCCAGGCTTTGTAAGGAATACAGAGGCAAAGCTGCCTTTAAAGCATGGAGCGATGTCTTCCACATCTTTGTCAGAAGCGCAGGCAAATAAAAGCACGGCCTTTTCCTTAGACGTATTGATTCCAAAAATTTTTCGGAAAGTTTCCATTGTATAGCGCACGGAATTTACCGTATGGGCACCATCCAGAACAAGCGATTTTATTCCGCAAAAAGGCTCAGGAGCACTAAGAATTTCAAACCTTGCAGGAAGAAAAGCCTTTGCCAAGCCTCTCTCTATCTGCTCTCCACTAATATCCTTAAAAACAGTCTTTACGGCAAGGGCAGCAACCACCGCATTTTTAGCCTGGAATTCCCCCAAAAGACGAAGGGATGCATTAATGTCGCTTTCGAAAAAATGCGATTTTAGACTTGCTTTCATAACCACACAAGGGGCACACTTTTGTCTTGCATATCCTTTTACACTTACAGAAGTTTCTTTTTCTGCAAAAATAAGAGGCGCCTTTTTTTCACCGGCAATCTTTCGGAAAACATCTTCAACACAATTGTCTTTTTGCCAACCGATTACAACTGGAACATTTTCTTTTATGATTCCAGCCTTCTCACCTGCAATAAGTTCAAGGGTGTCTCCAAGATATTCCGTGTGCTCAAGTTCAATTGTATTTATGCAGCAGCATTCAGGGGAAACGACATTTGTCGCATCAAGCCGCCCCCCCATTCCAACTTCGTAAACGGCAAAATCAAGCCCGGCATTCCTAAAGCAGCAGAATGCATACAGGGTAACAAGTTCAAACCAAGTAGGCTGCCTTCCACCTGGCCATTCTTCAGTAGAAATTCCTTCCACGCAAGATACAACTTCTTCAGCCGATTTTTTGTAAACACAATCTTCCAAAGGTCCGTGTATTGTAGAAATCCGCTCCTCAAAATCTACAATATGAGGAGAAGAGTATATTCCGCAAGAAAGGCCATACTCTTCAACAACAGAGGCTATCATCCGGCTTATCGACCCCTTCCCCTTGGAGCCGGCCACATGTATGCAGCGGCAGGAATTCTGAGGGTTACCAAGCTTTTTGCAAAGAAAGCGCATAGTCTCAAGCCAGAATACACCCTTCTTTGGATTTTTTTCAAAGTTCAGGTAGCGGTCAACCCAAGCACAAAACCCAGCGGTAGCTTTAACCGAAATTTCACTCATTGGAAAACTCCTTCTTCAATTTTTCAAAAGTCGAAGGGCTTATGCTGTAGCGATAATTAATTGAAGCTACGGCTTTCTTCTCTTCATCACCAAATGCAGGTCCGGGCACAAAAAGCGGAATTACAATAAATGCTTCATCTTTTTTGTATATAGAAAACTTTGCAAGCGAACCGTTTTCAAAATCCTTTGAGAACACAAAATCGGGCTTAAGGTGCATGGCGGGCGATATGTCTTCAAGATGTCCGTGTCGCAAAAGCGAATCCGATTTCTGCCTTGAGTATTCAGTTACACACTGAGGATAGATAAAGGGATCTGACCAAAAGGATGGGCTTGCACTGCCGCTAAGAAAAGAGGAAAAGGAAGACGAGCATTCATAAACATCGCCTGACTCCCAGCTTCTAAAATATATCCGCCCGGAAAGCTTATTTTCTTTACCAAAGAATAAAGATGAAAGGATTGCACCATCCTTGTCAAGAAATGTAACTTCGCTTGCAGAATCCTTGTCAACACAAAAATCATTCCATGAAGTAACTTTTGACGAAGCAAGGAATACTTTCTGTATCTTTGCAGCTTCCGCAATAAGACCTGCAACATTAGAAGTGTCAGCCGGCCAGACAAAGGGATTTTCAAGTCCAGAACTTTCATCTATGCCAAGCCAAACCCTGCCACTTTTAAAAAGCCTGACGGTCTGCATATCTTTTTGCAAAGGAGAATTCTGTTCTACCGGCTGGGAAATTTTTATCTGCGCAACAGAAGAGACATTGTTGGGATTCAGCAAGGCAGTATCCATCGAAGAAAGTGATTTTTTCTTGTTTAGAGGAAGGAATGCCAGTGCCAAAACAAATACAAGAACCGCATCAAAAGCATAAAAAATCAAAACACCTTGCTTTGCAGAAAGTCTTTTCATCCGTCACCTTCCAGAATTGAATTTTCTTCTTTTTATGAATACATAAAGCCAGAGAGTTGCCAAAAGCAAAAGAGGCAGAATGCAGGTAAAACCCAACGTTTGCTTTTTATAAGAATCGAATGATTCTGCGCCTATCTTGTAAAGGCTTGTGTCAACGCTATTCTTGTTCTTTAAGAACAGGAGTTCCTCTTCTCCGTTAAGCCGGATAACGCTAGAGGCAATAAAGTCAAGGGAACGGGTATCAAGCATCTGTTCAGAAGAGATATATGGAAGAATATTTGCAGAAAAGCAATACTGGTCTCCAAATACAATAACTGACGGGCTTTCGCTGCCATTTCTATAAAGCTCTACGGCCATAGAAAACTCGCCCTTTTCTTCACCTTTCTCTGCAGCAGTTGAGGCGGAAAAAGGATTTGTAAGAAAAGCACCCATAACCTTCTTGCTTTGCCATGCAGTTTTATTTGTAAGAAGCAGAGGTTTTACGGAAAAGCCCTCTTCTGCAGAAACAGAAGGCTCAGTCTCGATTGCGCAGGGCCAGGTAAGCGTCATACCGTCCCTTGCCACCTCTTGTTCAGGAAGAAGGGGCCAATATGAATATCTTATGTATTCACTTTTTTGAGAAGGAGATCCGGCATCCTTTGAGGCGTCAAAGCAGATATTAAAGCAACTGCTGTCTGCTGTAAGAGTGGATTTAAAATAAACTCCCAATTCCTGTAGTGCCGATATGCCCCAGTCACGTCCAGAATCCTTCACCTCCCAGTTTGTCATGTCAACAGAATAGGGGCTTGTTGCAACAAAAAGCTTGCCTCCGTCCCTTACAAAATCCAGAAGGTCGTTTGAATCATCGAGGGTAAAAGATGATGTTCCCAAAACCACAAGCGGTATTTTCACCAATGCAGTAAAGGGAATCGGTACAGCTGCGCCTTCTGCGTCAGTCCCAGCCTGAGCCTTCGACGGAAGAAAAGTCGGAAGAACGGAAATTCCTTGGGCCTGCAAGAGAGGCATTATATATGCATAGTTTTTGTCAAGGTCAAACTCATTTGCACAAAGGACTTGAGCCGTAAGATTTTTTCCGCGAACAATTGAATTCAGCTTGTTGCAAAGCTGATATTCCAAAGTCTGCATGCTCGAAGCAAAAGGAATCACTTCGGTCTTGCCAAGGTATTCCAGTATTATGGCAGAATAGACGGACGAAAGGGACGTGGTTGCATCTGTTGAAGTCCTTACGTTCTGAGGATAGACTCCTGCTGACTCAAGCATTTTTTCTTTTTTTTCCTTTACCGGATCAACCATTCGGTAGGAGACAAAAGGCGACTCGGCTGCAAATGACAGAAGGTATTCCCCCACATCACGCACCTGTGGCAAAAGCGAAAGCAACTCCTTGTTGCGGTAATATGTAATAGAAAGCGGCTGGTCCACTTCCGAAAGCAAGGTTCTTGAATATTCAGACAGCGAAAACTTTTTTTGAGTGGTAACATCTGTCCTAAAGTAAAAAAGTGATGAATCAAGAGCAAGAAGAAAAGCCGTCAGGAAGAAGAAGAAGCGCATCTTTACAAAACCCAACGACCGGTTTCCCCTTCTCTTTTCCATGGTAAAGGCACAAAGGCCAAAGAATAGGAGTGCAGAAATAACAAAGAAGCTTATGTCGCGGGAATCTATAATGCCCTTTCCGGCCGCGTCAAAATGCCAGGCAAAGGAAAGGAAGCGAACAAGAGGAGCAAGAAAAGCCACCGCAGGGCTTAAGGACGGAAGATCATGTATTGAATTAAGCAGGGCAAGAATTAGGGCGCAGGAGGAAAAAGCTGCCCCTGCGTTCTCAAATGCAGTAAAGACAAAGACTGCAAGGCTTGAAGATGAAAGAAGATAAAAAAGTGCCATAGAATAGGCAGAAAACACAGAAGGCCATTCAAGGCTACCAGCCTTTGAAACACAAATTGGCAGTGGAACCGTTAGCAAAAGACATACAAAAAGAACTGTAAATATGCAGAGTATCTTTGCCCCGCATAAAGAAAGTGCATGGAAAGGAAGAGAATATTCTTTTTTGGAAGTGCCGCAGACAGAAGCCAGGGCTGGTATAACAAGAATGCATACATAGGGTATTCCGTAGAAAAAGGCATGAAGCTCGGTAGTTCCAGTTTCAGAAAAAAACTTCTGTCCCCAGAAAAAATTTGCCGAACAAAAAAGAACAAAAACAATGCAGCAAAGATATGGAAGCGGAGAATACAACATCTGCATCATGTATTTTTTGTACAAAGACTTCATGACCGCACTCCCGTAAGATTGAGATAGGCCTTTTCCAAACCGGAGGCTTTTGCCCTTGCAATTATTTCTTCTTTTGTACCGCACGCTGCTACACTGCCGTGGCTAATTACATATATTCTTTGGCAGAGGCTTTCTGCTTCTTCTATATGGTGGGTGGAAAGAATTACCGTTTTCTTTTTGCTTAAATTCACAAGCATTTTTTTTATTTTTACAATCTGCTCAGGATCAAGGCCGCCTGAAAATTCATCAAGTACAAGAACTTTTGGATTGCAGGACAAGGCCTTTGCAAGACTTACCCTCTGACGGAATCCCTTTGACAGAGTTGAAATCTTATTTGTAAAAACTTCATTTAGTGAGCAGGATTCAACAGCAGACTCCACAACTTCCTTCTGCACTTTTTTTTCCACATTATACATAGACGCGTTAAGGTAAAGCACTTCTTTTACAGTAAGTGAAGAATCAAGCTCCGGGTATTCAGGAACAAAGCCTGTTACTTGCCTTATTTGTACGGCATCAGTAAAACCGCATACAGTAACACTTCCCCGGGTGGCATAGTGAACGCCGCATATTGCCTTGAGCATGGTGGATTTCCCTGCTCCGTTGGGGCCAAGGAGGCCTGTTATGCTACCCTGCTCTGCATAAAAATCTATGCCTGAACAAGCTGCGACATTTTTTTTGTACTCTTTGCAAAAGCCCTTGAGTTCAACAAAACCTGCCGTTGGGTTAACGTCTGTTTTCATTGCAAAGCCCTTAGTCTTCGTAGGGAATTTCCACACGCATTCTGTCGCGGGAAAGCTCTGCATTGGGATAGACTTCCCTAGCCTGTTTTAAAAGCAGATCAAGTTCACGGTCGGTATAGCGCGGACTGTAGTGAATCATTGCCATGCGCTTAACGTTGGCATCTCTTGCAATTGTTGCCGCCTGGCGCGCCGTCATGTGTTTTTTTTCTTTTGCCTGGTCTTCGCAGTCATCGGCAAACATTCCTTCGCAGATCAAAAAGTCGCTGCCTTTGACTTCCTTTGCAATAGAAGGAAGGTACATTGTGTCCGTTACAAAGCTGAACTTTCTTCCGCTTCTTGCCTTGCCTACAACCTGTTCAGGCTTAACTTCCTCTCCGTCCGAATTTATTACGCTTTCACCCTTCTGAAGCTTTCCCCACAAGGGACCGCGTGGAACCTTTAACTTTATGGCCTCTTCCGGATTGAATTCACCAGGGCGGTCAAGTTCTTCCAGAGTGTAGCCTACGCAGGTCTTTGTGTGATCAAGCGGAAAAGCGCGTATGTAAAAGCCGTCTCCGCCGTAAACTGTGCAAGGGGCTTTTATTTCGTTTACCACAATCGGATAGTTTATGTACATGTCTAGGACTTTACGGCTGGTTTCGATGTATTCAGCGATTTTTGGCGGTCCAAAGATATAGAGTGGCTCCGTTCTGTCAACCTGGGCGCTTAGCATGAGGATTCCTGGAAGACCTGTAACATGGTCTGCATGGGTGTGGGAAACAAAGATTGCGTTTATCTTTTTCCATTTAAGGTTAAGCCTTCTTAGGGAAACCTGGGTTCCCTCGCCACCGTCAAAAAGGAATAGATCCCCGTCCCGTCTTAGCAAAACTGACGTTAAGTGCCTGTAAGGCAGGGGCATCATTCCGCCGCAGCCCAAAACAAATGCTTCCATATTCATAGCGCATACTGTACAGGAAATTATTAAAATCTGCAAGACGTATAGCATAAGAAGCCTAGCCCCGATTGGAAGGGCGGCGTAGCCGTTCCGAAGGAATGGAGGCGAAAGCCGGAACCCTGCAAAGCGGGGGATACGTGCGGCTGGCTGCCGTGTAGCGGCAGACACAGTAAAAAAAGAAATATGCTCCAAATAAATAAAAAAATGGAAAAAGTCAGTGGATTAAAAATGCTTTTTGTGCAACAATATATATATGAACAGCATTACAAAAGCACAGTCACACCGCTGGCACTTTATTCAGACCGGCGGACTTGTACAGGTAAAAATATCAACAATAGATGACCTTCTTCATCTTGACGAGCTAGACCCCAAACTTTGGATTGCCCTTGCATGTCCGGTAAAAGGCCTTGAATTCAGTGAGGAAACCCTGAGCCTGCTTGACACGGATAAAAATGGCCGTGTGCGCGTGCCGGAGATTCTGGAAGCGGTTTCTTTTATAAAGAAATATTTTGCAAAGCCAGAAGTTTTGATGGAAACAGGAAGCTCTATTCCACTGGATGCGCTTGGAAATAAGCCGTTTGATTGTGGACATTCACCTTATGATTCTGCAAAGGCGGTTCTTAAAATTATAGGAAAAGAAGACGCGGCTGAGATTACGCTTGATGATGTTAGCGTAGAGGAAAAGCTCTTTTCTCCGGCTGTATTCAACGGAGACAAAATTCTTCCCTCTGAGGCTGCAAAAGACGAACTAAGTGCGGCAGTTATAAAGGAAATAATATCTTCTACAGGCGGTGCCGACGACATAAGCGGCAGCAAAGGCATTACCCGCGAACAAAAGGAAGAATTCTTTGAATCCCTACGCGCGGTAAAGGAATGGAGAAATGGAGCCCAGGAAAATGCCCCACAGATTTTCTTCCTTAAATACCAGACTGATGCGGCTGCTGAGGCCTACATGGCTGTAAGTGACAAGGTAAACGAATACTTTTTGCGCTGCTCACTTGAATGTTACAATACAGAAGTAGAGCTTTCCCTGCGCAAAAAAGAAGAGGATTCTGTTCTTTCCAAGGAAGTATTGTGCAAGGAAGAGCTTTCAAAACTGCCGCTTGCCGTTTGCAAAGACGGTAAAAAGGAACTTCCGCTTGGCAACGAGATAAATCCCGCATGGAAAGACGCTGTTGATGCATTTAGGAAAAATACCGTTGAAGCAATTTTTGGAGAAGGCAAAAAGTCCATTACGGAAGATGAATGGAATAAAATTCAGCAGGCTTTTGTGCCTTACATGGACTGGTACAACGCCCGCCCCCAGAACTGCGCAAAGGATTTGAGCTTTGAGCGCATAGACGAAATTCTTGCATCCGATGCAGAAACGCTTATTACATCCTACCTTGACGAGGAAGAAAAGCACCCTCCAATTTCGCTTGCAACGCTTGAACTTAGAAAAATGATTCTTTACCGCAGGGACATGCTTGAGCTTGTAAAGAATTTCGTATCGTTTGAAAACTTCTATTCACCGGATGATGATGCTGTTTTCCAGTGTGGAACCCTTTACATAGACGGACGTTCCTGTGACTTGTGCTTTAGGGTGATGGATGCGGCTAAACACGCTTCCATGTCTCCCCTAAGCCAGTGCTACCTTTTGTACTGCGACTGTACGAATGCTTCTGGAGAGAAGATGCAGATTGCGGCAATGGTAAGCCAAGGCTCGCGGGACAACTTTATTCCAGGGCGCAACGGAGTTTTCTTTGACAGAAAGGGTCAGGACTGGGACGCTACGATTGTAAAAATCATCGAAAACCCAATAAGCATAAAAGAAGGTTTCTTTAGCCCCTACAAAAAGCTTGTCAGGATGATTCAGGACCGCATTGCAAAGACGGCTGCCTCCGCAGAATCATCTGTGGCGGAAAAGATGTCCGCTGCGGTTGAAAAGCCGACAGACGCTGCAACTGCCGCAAAGGAAGCGACCGCTAGCAAAAAAATTGACGTGGGTACAATCGCTGCCATAAGCGTTGCTTTTACGGGAATTGCAACAGTGGTTGGCGGTTTGCTACAGGCATTCTTGGGGCTGGGCTGGTGGATTCCACTGGGAATTGTTGGATTGATACTGATCATTTCACTTCCATCTATGTTCATTGCATGGGCAAAGCTAAAGCAGAGGAACATAGCCCCGATTCTTGACGCTAGCGGCTGGGCTGTAAACGGAAACGTAAAGATAAACATACCGCTTGGTTCCATGCTTACAGTCACTGCGGTACGGCCAAAGGGCTCTAAGCTTGACTCTTTTGACCCCTACCGCCAGAAGGGATTCCCGGTAAAGCGCACTATAATTGCCCTGGTACTTATTGCGCTTATTGTGCTTGCTCTAGTCATCATTGCAAAAAATGACTGGAACTTCTTTAAGGCTGTAGGCAGCGTAAAGGATTTCTTTGTAAACTTCGTAAAAATGCCTGAAATTCAGAAAGGAGAAATAAAATGAAAGGAATTATTCTTGCCGGTGGTTCAGGTACAAGGCTTTACCCCATAACAAAAGCTGTTTCAAAGCAGATTCTGCCTCTCTACGACAAGCCAATGGTTTATTACCCTCTTAGCGTCCTTATGCTTTCTGGAATACGCGAGGTTCTAATTATCTCTACTCCGCGCGACATAAGTCTTTTTAAGGAACTATTCGGTGACGGATCCTGGCTGGGCATGAAATTCAGCTACGCGGTTCAGGACAAGCCCAGGGGACTTGCGGATGCCTTCATTGTTGGCGAAAACTTTATTGGTAGCGATAGCGTGGCTCTTGTTTTGGGCGACAATATTTTTTACGGCCAGTCTTTCA
>JAILHV010000246.1 GCA_024695625.1 Treponema sp. | reverse complement strand
TGTCAGATGCATTTTCACCGAACTTTGATACGACAGAAGATGTCGTTTCTTTTGTAAGTGCCATTACTTACTCCTAAAAAATAATTTTTTTGACCCTTGAAGCAAAATTTGCCGACGGCATGGAAAGAGAAATCCTTCCTTTTGCAACGGCACACTCCGCATGCAGGGTCGTTAACGCAGCCGCATTCAATTCCACCGAATCTTCTGCAGCGGCAGTTAATTCAACTGTTACACCGTACTTTCCGTCCACAGGCAAAACCTGGCGAGAAAAAGTACTTGCCCAAAAAGAGCCATTTTCTTCCTTCCATTCAAGGCCAGTGCAGTCGTATGCAAAGGGGCGGCCTGTCATCCTGAGGGCAAGGTCAAAATCTGCCTTTTGAACAGCATCCCTGATTCTGCTGGAACTTATGCGCGAACCTTCAAGCAAAACATCCGGCACAAGGGCACACTCGATTCCCTCTGACCTGCAAAGAGAGGCAAGGTCATTCATCTTAAAGGCACCTTTGTATCCGCAGCAAAAATCCTGCCCTTCAGCAATAAAGCGCATTCCACATTCATCAGAAAGCGTATGGATAAAAGAAGTTCCTTCTATTTTACTGAATTCGGGAGAAAAGTCAATGACTATGGCAAAATCAAGGCCCATATCCGAAAAAATTTGTTTCTTTTGTTCAACAGAAGAAAGCTCGCCGGAAAAAGAAGGGTCTGTCTTGGCGGGTGACGTGAATGTTACGCAGCCGCGCACAAAATCATCCTTGGCAAGAAGCCTTTCAAGTATGGCCTTGTGCCCTTTGTGAACACCGTCAAAGCTTCCAACGGAAAGGGCTGTACCCTTGCAAAGCCATTCAAGCGGAAATTTGTGCAAAATAATGTCCTGCCAGGAAAAGACGCGGAATTCCTTTTTTTTCTTCTGAACCACAAAGCCGTAGCTGTATTTGTCTGATTTTTTTGAAGGAAGGCTTACGACGCCTGCAAGAGAATTGTCTGCGTAAAAAACTGCCGCTTCTTCAGCATTGCCCTGGGCAGAAGAATCATTACCCGCGAAAGGCAAAAGCATAGACTTCTTTAAAGGCCTTCCGTTCATAAAATAGCGCTCAAATTCATTCTTTAGCAAAAGAGGAGAAAGAGAACATTTTTGTGCAAGGGAGGGCGTAAAAGCTAAAAAATGGGAGCGGACTTCTTTTATCTCTTCCTCTGAAACAGGCTTCTTTTCTTTTTTAGCGCCAAAATCCTGAATCTGCATATTTTTTAGGTCCTGCAAGGCACTTTGAATCGTCAAGGGCTTAATGTCTTTGTAAAAGGCAGATTCTTCTATCTTAAAAGGGCCAACCTGTGTACGCCGCAATGCCACAAGATGGGCACAGCTTTTTAGGGAAGAAGCTATGTCGCGGGCAAGGGATCGAATGTAGGTTCCTTTTGAGCATGAAATTTCAAGAAGGGCGTATGCACAGGGGTCTGTTGGACTTGGCTCAAGAAAATCGATTAGGGTGTTCTTGTAAACAAAAATCTGCCTGGGGTCAAGGTGCACTTCCTGGCCACTCCGCACAAGGTCGCTGGCTCTTTTTCCGTCCACATGAAGCGCGCTGTAGGCTGGAGGTGTCTGTAAAAGTGGACCCGTAAACTTAGGCAATGCTTCTTCCACATCCCCCTTTGATGGAGGTGGCAAAACCTTTAAAGTCTGCCCTGTAGGGTCAAGGGTGTCTGTTTCTTTTCCAAAGCAGACAAGGGCAAGGTATGTTTTTGTAAAGGAAGTTACATGCTCTACAAGGTGGGTAAGGTTTCCGCAGAGGACTATCAGTAGGCCGTCCGCGAATGAATCGAGTGTACCCGTATGACCAACCTTTGACGTGCCAAGGGATTTTTTTATTACCGAAAGAGAAGAAAAGCTTGTAAGCCCACTTTTTTTGCAGTAAGGCAAAACCCCCGAAGGCAAATCAAAAGATGCGTCTTTATTCTTCTTCATCGCTTGACTGTGCGCTGCTTTCCGCCAGAGACTCTGGTGCCAAAGCCGCCTCTTCTTTTTCCAAGGCGTTTAGCTTCTGCACCATTTCGTAGCCATCCTTTATGCTTGAATCCGCAATAAAGGTAAGCTTTGGAAATTTATAGATGGTAAGCTTCTTTGCTATGGATGACTGAATGAATCCGGCCGCACTTTGCAAGCCCTGCACTCCGCGTTTAACGGAATTTTCATCCATAAAAGAAGAAACGTAAACTTTTGCATAGGCAAGATCACCCGCAACGTCCACACGATGAATCGTAAGGAATTCATTTACGCGGGGATCCTTTATTTCGTGGCGGATAATCATGTTGGAGATTTCAGACTTAAGCTGTTCTCCAAGCCGTACCAATCTGTACTGTCCCATGACTATTCACCTGCCCCTTCACGCTTTGCGGCTTCTTCTGCTTTCTTTGCTTTACCGGCTTCTTTTGCAGCAGCCTGTTCAGCTTCGTACTGGGCCTTTGCCTCGGCAGCCTTTCTTTCTTCAGCAGCCCTGCGTTCAGCCTCGCGCTTTTCTGCAGCAGCCTTTTCGTCTACAAGGGTATCTCCAAGCTTGCGCTTAACTTCAACAAATTCGAAGGCTTCAATCTGGTCGCCAACCTGAATGTCCTGCCAGTTTTCAATGCCAAGACCACATTCAAAGCCGTACTTGACTTCCTTAACGTCATCCTTAAAGTGCTTAAGAGAAGCAACCTTGCCTGTAAACTTAACAACACCGTCGCGGATAACGTTTACGCTGCTTGTCTTTTTGATGATACCGTCCGTAACGTAACATCCGGCAATAAGGCCAATCTTTGGAACACGGAATGTGTTGCGTACTTCGAGGGTACCGGTAACTTCTTCCTTTGTATCTGGCTGAAGCATACCTTCCATGGCAGCCTGAATTTCTTCAACACACTTGTAGATGATATTGTACTTGCGTATTTCTACCTTTTCCTGGTCTGCAAGGGCCTTTGCCTTTGGTGTAGGACGAACGTTGAATGCAATGATGATTGCATTGGAGTCTGCAGCGGCAAGTGTAACATCGCTTTCGTTGATTGCACCGGCACTTGAATGGATTACGGAAAGGCGGATTTCCTTTGTGGAAAGCTTTTCCAAAGAATTCTTGAGTGCTTCTGCAGAACCCTGAAGGTCAGCCTTGATGATAACCTTGAATTCCTTAACTTCGCTGTTGGCAATGTCTGTGTAAAGAGTTTCCGCATTTGTCCTGCGAACAGCCTTTGCAGCCTCAAAGCGCTTGAGTTCCTGTCTCTTTGCGGCAAAGTCACGGGCATCGCGCTCGCTTTCTGTTACCTGGAATGGGTCTCCAGCATTAGGCATGGATTCAATACCAAGCACTTCTATAGGCATGGAAGGAGTTGCCTCCTTTATCTTCTGCCCCTTATCGTTAAAGATTGCCCTTACGCGGCCGGAATAAATTCCTGCAACGAAAGGATCGCCTGTACGGAGGGTTCCGCGCTCTACGACAACCGTAGCAACTACACCGCGGCCCTGATCGATGCGGCTTTCGATAACCTTACCTTCTGCACGGCAGTCATACTGGGCCTTAAGCTCAAGGACTTCTGCCTGAATAAGGATTGCGTCAAGAAGGTCGTCTATACCCTCTCTCTTGAGGGCTGAAATATTTACATACTGAGTGTCGCCACCCCATGCTTCCGGTGTAAGACCGTGCTCTGAAAGCTGGGTCATTACGCGGTCCGGGTTTGCATCCGGCTTATCGATTTTGTTTACTGCAACGATAATCGGAACCTTGGCATCCTTTGCATGGTTGATAGCCTCGAGTGTCTGGGGCATAACACCATCGTCTGCGGCAACAACGAGTACTACGATATCCGTAATCTGTGCACCGCGGGCACGCATCATGGTAAATGCTTCGTGACCAGGAGTATCAAGGAATGTGATTGTTCCCTTTGGAGTTGTAACCTGGTAGGCACCAATCTTCTGAGTAATACCACCAGCTTCGCCTTCTGCAACGTTTGCATTGCGGATTGCGTCCAAAGTCTTTGTCTTACCGTGGTCAACGTGACCCATAACGGTAACGATAGGAGGCCTTACCTGTACGGTTGCATCCTCACCCTTTTCGCTTTCGATTACAGTCTCATCGTAAAGACTTACGAGGTGAACCTTGCAGTTGTATTCCTCCGCGAGAATTGTAGCAGTGTCGCTGTCTATGCTCTGGTTGATTGTTACCATCATACCCATGGACATGAGCTTTGCAATAATCTCGTTTGCCTTGAGGTTCATCTTCTTGGCAAGATCGGAAACAGAAATTGTTTCCATAATATCTATTGTTTCTGGAACTACGCTTGCCTGAACAGAATCCTTCTTCTTGTTCTGGTAAAGCTCGTCCTCGTCAAAGAAGTCTTCCTTATCCTTGCGGTTGTAGACCTGCTTCTTTCCCTTGAACTGCTTCTTTGCCGGAGCCTTGTTGCCCTGCATGGAAGAAGCATCGCCAAATGGCCGGTTTCCGCCCTGTCCGCCAAAACCGGGTCTTGGGCCAAAGCCACCCTGTCCGCCGCCACGGTTAAAGCCACCGCCCTGTCCGTTGTTGTTGTAGCCACCGCGGTTGTAGCCGCCACCCTGGCCGTTGTTGTTGTAACCGCCACGGTTGTAGCCACCGCCCTGGCCGTTGTTGTTGTAACCGCCACGGTTGTAGCCGCCTCCCTGACCGTTGTTGTTGTAACCGCCACGATTGTAGCCACCGCCCTGACCGTTGTTGTTGTAGCCACCGCGGTTGTAGCCGCCACCCTGACCGTTGCCGTTTCTGTCGCGCTCACGGTTCTGGTAGCCTTCACGAGCCTGTGTACCGGTAAAACCTCCGTTACCACGGCCGTAGTTATTGTATCTTCCGCGTGAAGGGCCGCTCAAGTTTCCGGCCTTTACGTTTGGACGGGCACTTGCAATTTCAAAAGTTGTGCGCTGGGGACGCTGCTGGGCAGGCTTCTGCTCCTCGCTTTCTTTCTTTCCGGATGCAGCAGGAACTTCTGCCGGAGCTTGAGGAGTCTTAGGCTTTTGCTCTTCAGTTGAAGACAATTTTTCCTTCTGGATTTCGGAAGAAGGGGTTTCCTTCTTCTGTTCTTTTGCAGCAACCGGGCTGGCTGGGCTTGTGGGAGACTTACGCTTTACCACAAAAACCCTCTTCTTGGGCTGTGCCGCTTTTGAGTCGCTGTTCTTTTCTTTCTTAATCAATACTGCTTTGGGCTTGTTCTCTTCTTCAGCCATATAATCCTTTTTCCTTACTCCTGTTCCTTTTCAAGTTCCTTCCGGCTACGCCTTAGCGTCCAGAAACTTACTGCTCCCCGCCAGAAGAAGATTCATCTGGTTCTGAGCCATCCCCATCTGCAGAATCAGCGTTATCTTCATATTCATCAACAAATTCTACATTCTCGTTGATGATCCTGTTGATTTCTTCTATCTCTTCGGCAGAAACGCCTTCCACCTTGCCTACAGAACCATCTTCTGCGGCAGAAATGAACTGCTCAATATCCTCAATTCCTGCAGCGGCAAGTTTTTCCGCAACAGCCTTGTCCACACCAGGAAGCTGGGCAATGGTAGAAATCTCTTCGTACTCCTCTTCTGAACTACTTTCCGAAGCTCCGCCAAAGAGCTGCTCGGCAGCCTTCCTTGTGTCGGTTTCCGTAAGATCCATCTCTGCAGCCTGCTCTTCCGTCTTAACGTCAATGTTCCAGTCGCAAAGGCGGTTTGCAAGGCGAACGTTCTGTCCCTGCTTTCCGATTGCAACGGAGAACTGGCTTTCGTCTACAATGGCAAGAGCCTCTTTCTTTTCTGCATCCAGAATGACGACGCGCTTAACCTCTGCCGGTGAAAGTGCATTCTTGATAAAGACGTGAGGATCATCGTCGTAGCGGAGGATGTCTATCTTTTCGCCGCCAAGCTCACGGATTACGTTCTGAATGCGCATACCCTTAAGGCCTACACATGCGCCAACCGGATCCACGTCTGCCTTGGTTGAAGAAACTGCAATCTTTGTTCTGTAGCCAGCTTCGCGGACAACCTTGTATATAGAAACAATTCCGTCATTAACTTCTGAAACTTCAACTTCGATGATTCTCTTTACGAATTCAGGGTCTGTGCGGCTAAGTATAAGCTGGATTCCGGTAGAATTCTTGCGGATTTCCTTAACATAAGACCTGATTCTTTCGTTCTTTTCGTAGCTTTCGTGGGGAGCCTGGTACTTCTGGGGAAGAACACCTTCAACCTTTCCAAGATCCACGTAGATGTTGCCGTTGCGTTCCCTCTGATAGTAGCCGATGATTACCTGGCCAACCTTATCCCTGTATTCATTGTAGAGGTTGTCCTTAAAGCTTTCGTTAAGGGCCTGGTGTGCATTCTGCTTACCGACGGAAACGGATGCGCGGACAAAGTTCTTAGGGTCTACCAAAACCTTCATTGTGTCGCCTACAGCTGCATCATCTGCAACCTTACGGGCTTCTTCCAGCTCTATCTCTGTAGCAGGGTCATAAACACCGTCTACAACGGTCTTCATGGCATAGACAGTGACATCGCTCATGTCATCTGCAAATTCAACGACGCAGTTATCGCCAGCGGCAGGATAAGTTTTCCTGTAAGCCGCCTTAATCATGTTCTCAATTGTCTGCCTGATTGAATCCTCGCTGATTCCTTTCTCTGCAGAAAGCGCACGGATTGCATCTGCCATTTCTGACATATCAAGCCTCCCTTTTAATGTAAAAATTTTGCCTTTGCAATATCTGAATAAGGAATGTCTTTTGAACCTTCCTTTGTTTTTAATACAAGATGTTCTGTGTCAGAACTTTCGATGGTTCCAGGAACCCAGTCGCCAACCTGCCTGTCCCAAACCTTAACTTCCCTTCCGGTAAAAAATGAAAATTCAGCGGCATTGCGAATGGTACGCTCAAGCCCCGGAGAACAGACACTCATGTAAACATTGTCCTCGCTTTTGCCAAGGAATGCAATCAAAGCCGGCATAAGGGCGCGCTGAACCTTTGAACAGTCCGACACACCAATATCTTTTTTAGGGTCAAGCGACGCTATTACGGCGGTAACATTCACATTGCCCCCCTGGGGAACAATCTGAAGTTCAATCAGACGGCAACCCGCTTCTTCTACAATGCGCGAGCTTTCCGTAAAATAAGGAATGGAGTCTGCAGCAATATATTCCAAATCGAAAAAATACCCCTGCCCCGAAACTAAACCGGAGCCTAATAATAAAAAAGGAGCCGTTTGCGAGGCTCCATCTTAAAGAATATTAAAATGTTATATTACATTAGCATTTTTTAGCAAATGTGTCAAGTAAATATAGGAAAAAATCCATGGAGGGATTTTTTGCACTTTCTTGCCCACCCGTAAAGAGCGCACGGATGCGCGACTTAGCAGCCCGCAGAATTGTGAAGCAATTCTGCGATACTCAAAAAAATCCACGGATGGATTTTTTTGAGTCATACGCCGCCATGGAGGGGCCCGCGCTAGCGGGTTGCGGAACAAAGTGGAGCAATGGAGGGGTTGGGCCCCCGGAACCCCGGAACGGCGGTGACGAAATGAAACGTTCGGTCGAGTTAGTCAAGGGGCGGATGGTAGAGCAAACAAAAGTATCGTCCTAAAAAGTACAGTCCAAGAAAGTATGCCCATACAACACTCTTTTTTAGAAATCAATCACACCCGTGCCTATACAACCTTACATATAAAAGAAGAAAGAATAGATTAGAAGAAGCAATATGCCAAGCAGTATTGAACCGCCAATGTCCGTAAGCCAGTTTAGGCCGCTAAGGGTGCAGCTAACGATTCCCGCCAGCATAAGGACCATGCACAAAGCGATGAGTATGCGCCTTAGCTTTGTTTTCTGGTCAAAGATGTCTGCTATGTGGAATGACGTGCTTCCCCAGGCAATTACGGATAAAAGTGCGTAGAAGGCAGGATAGGATGGGGATGGCTTTCTTTTTCCGGGCAAGAGAACCGGGCTGTAGTTTACCACAAGGTAATGGAAAATAACTAACGCTATTGCAGTAAGCACATACAAAAAGAAGCTTGCCGCAAGGTTTTTGTCCGTACCAGCGCCGTCAAAGCCGCCGGACAGAATCATGTCGCGCACAAAAAGAGCTGTCCAAAAAGCACATGCTGCCATGGACAAATAGCCAAAGCAACGGGTTAAAGTGTACCAGAAGGGTGAATAGCCAACTCCTTCATTGTAGTGGCAGAGGTTTCTGAACCAGATGTTCACTTTGGAAAGGCCAATGCTTGCAGTTCCCGGCCCTACTTCCACCACGTTGAAAATCTTTAAGGCAAAAGTGAGCACAAGGAACCAGAGGAAGGCGTTTTTTAAGAGGAAGCCCCTTCCTTCGTCGCTTATCGTTAGCCGTCCGTCGTCAATATAGATTTCCTTAAAAATATTCATGGTTTTCTCCCAATTATTATTCAATACAAACAGGCCTGTAACTTTCATAGGCACATTGGCCTTTGTTTTTATAGAATATTTGTTTTATAGAACATTATAACACAATTTTTTGTGGAAACCACTCTTCTGCTACACCGCATGCACTTGCTATACCCCAGACATTTGTTGCGCTCTGTGGGCTACAATGCAGCAGAAAGGGGGTGAGTTGGCAAAAAGTTCAAATTTGTTTGATTTTTTTAGAGTCTGTAATATAATGATTTATAATGAATTAAGATGCGTTTTAAGGCGGAGGTGTGTCCTATGAACCGTAGAATCTTCTTGGCAGTTTTCTTGCTTTTGTTTTCCGGGGCTTTGTTTGCAAGCGAATCAGTTGTCTTCCAGTGGAGGTTCCGAAAGCTGATTCAAGACGACTTGGGCGACACATACGATGTCTTTCTTTACGAGTCTGCAAATGACGAAGAGCACCACCTGCTCTCTCTTCCAAAATACCTTGTGCCTACGGTAAACGATTCAGCTTCTTTTTCAAAGGGAGGCGAAAGTTCCATTTCTGACGTTTACTCCTGGTATGCAGGCGGAGGAATTGGATTTGCGCTCTTTTACACCGACGAAAATCTTGAAGTTCACAAGGTTTATTTTGAGGAATCGGAAGAAGACAATTCGCCTTTTATGGAAAGCAAGCCACTTCTTGTTATACACGTAGGCAATGCGGACAGGGCCATTCAAAAACAGGCAGAATATGTTGACATTCCTGAATTTTCACGGAAGCTGAAGATTGAAAAAAGGCACGTTTATGGTGACGACGTTTTTTACCTGCAAAGCATGCTGGTGAACTTTTTTGGGCAAAAGATAGACATTGACGGTTACTTTGGAAAGAAAACGGAAGCTGCGGTTAAGAAGGTTCAAAAGAAGCTGGGGCTTAGTCAGAGCGGAGTTGTAACAAAAGAATTCTGGCAACTTTTGGAAGACGCCTCTTCTGATTATTCGGCGGAATATTAGTAGCATGACAAAAAAAAACTCAAAGTTATTTTGGATATTAGCTCTAATTTTGTTTTTCTTCTTTATTTTTATTCATCGATTTAGAATTTCTGAAGACAGGTTTCATTTACAGAATTCAGAAATAGGGCATTGTTTATCAATTTTCTTTGATTTAAATGATTATGATTTTAGATTTTTTGATAATGACAAAAGCAAGTGGAATGTATATTGGAATGATGAAATCATCTTTTCAGAGGGAAAGTTAAATCGAAAAAATATCAAATCTGTCAGGTATCAGTATGGTGATAATACTGTTTTAATTAAAAATGGTGAAATCCAGAAGAAATTTTATTTCTATAAATATAACAATTGGAGTTTTTATAAGTTCAAAATTGTTGCAGGTAAAGATAATTTAAATTTTTATATAGATGAAAATGAAGCCGAAATATGTGTTTATTAGTCACCATCAATAACAATTGATATAAATTAAAGTGAGGACAAAAGGAATCTGGTTGATGTAACAGAAAATCCATCTGTTGCAAGGCAAACGTATAGCACAGTTTTCAAAGCCGGCAAACCGTCAAGCCGTTTGAGGTTTAAAACAATGTTATGTGGACGCCAGCACTGGGGCGCAGATGGAATAAACGACCGTTGGGTAAAAATTGAATATGAAAAAGACAAATATGGATGGTTTTTTGGTGGATATGTAAGCGTAGAGTCATACGCCGCCATGGAGGGGCGCACGCTAGTGCGTTACCGCGAAGCGGTAATGGAGGCGAAGGCCGGAACCCCGGAACGGCGGTGGCGCAAAGGCACTGACGGTCGAATTAGCCAAGCAAGAAACTGGTAGAACATAAAAAAGCATCGTCCAGAAGAAGAAGATAAAAAAAATATTTTATTGCGATACGAAAACCCCTATGTTAGAATTGAATAAACGGAGGTACTGATGGCCAGTAAAAAAACAGGACGAATTTTTAAAGTCCTTTCGCTCGTTATTGCAGTTACACTTGCGGGAAGCACACTTTCTGCGGGCGGAACAAAAGACCAGGGCAAGCCTAGTTCAAACAGCACGGTTGCATCATCAGGTTATTTTGGAACAAAAGCTCCCTCTGCTCAAAAGTCGGTTGGCGACATTGTGTTTAAGGACGGTAGCGCAACTCCATACAAAAAGGGCCTAAAGCTTACCAAGGCTCAGGGGGCGGCGGCAGTTGCAGTTATTTTCTATGTGGGAAGCGACTGTTCAAACGACGGCAGGCAGCGGACACTGGGTGTGGGGCTTATTCACGACAAAAGCGGCCTTGCATGGTGTTCAGAAAACGCATCTGCCTACAATGTTGAAATTAAAGAAATTGAATGTCCTTCACAGGGTAAAAGCGGCGGCTACACCTTTTCTGGAGACAGGGACGGAAGCGACAACCTTTTGCAGATTGCAGGCTATCTTAAAGGCAAAGGCAAAAAAGACGACACTTCTGATCCGTCAAAATACCCGGCATTCTACTGGGCAAAAAACTACGCACAGGTAAAGGGAAGCAACGTAAGCGGAAGCCAATACGCAGACGGCTGGTACCTACCCTCTTCCGCTGAACTTTTTAAGCTCTTTAAGGCAAAGGACACCATAGACAACGTTAGCTGGGCCTTGTTTTCTGCAGGGACAAGCGGCGGTGAATTTGGCTACCAGCAGTATATGTCTTCATCGCAGGAAGCTACAAGCGAATCCAGTGACTTTGAAAAAATATGCGCATCAATGCTGGGCTTTGCAACTGGCTCTTTAAACTTTACTGGGAAAAAGCCTGCTTCGGAAAGGAACATTTGTGCAATACGCGAATTTGGCGCAGATGCAACAGGCTCTTCGGCGGTGGCTAAGGCAGGTTCTTCTTCTGCGGCAGCTGTGGCATCTTCATCACCTTATAATTCACCTTCCAAAGGAACAATAGGAACAAAAGCTCCAAGTGCAGAACGAAAAATTGGAGACATAGTGTTTACGGACGGAAGCTCCGTGCCTTACTCAAGCAACATAAATCTTACTTCCGCCCAGAAAAATGCGGCGGTTGCGGTTATTTGCTACGTTGGAAAAGACTGCTCCGACGACGGAAAAAGGCGGGTTCTAGGAATAGGGCTTTGCCAGTCAAAGGGAAAAATCCAGCTTTGCACAAAAGACGCAACCCTTGCCTACCGCTACGTACCATCTCTTTTGGAGGACAAGTTGCGCTCAGGTAGCAGTGCCTTTGCAATGATAGGCGAAAGCTTTAGGAATAACGGCGACTGGGACGACACGGACGATGATTCAAAGTACCCGGCATTCGCAATGGCAAAGAATTACGCAAGCCTTGCAGAAAGCCATGCGGCAGGAAGCGGATACGCTACAGGCTGGTACATTCCCACAAAAACAGAAGACTCACGCATAAGAAGCTATTCTGTTCTTTCCACGGTGAATGCGGCGCTGGAAGCATGTGGGGCTACAAAACTAGAGGGCGGCTCATGGTGGACTGTTAGCAACATAAACGAAGAAAACGGTCTTTTAACAACAAAGGCCACCGACTCACGCCAGGCATACTTTATCCGCGAATTTGCAGAAGGAAGCCCGGCTAAAGCAGAGGAAGCAAAAAAGGCAGAGGCCAAATACACACCTGCAAAGGGACGCTACATAGGTTCCAAGGCCCCAACGGAAAAGCGCAAGGTTGGAGACATTGTCTTTAACGACGGCAGCGCTGAACTCTACGCAAAGAACCTGCAACTTTCCGACTCACAAAAAAAGTCTGCGGTTGCAGTCATTTTCTACGTTGGAAAGGAATGTTCAGATGACGGCAAGGAACGCGCACTCGGAATTGCAGCCTGCGGGGAATGGGCAAACGTGGGCAAGAACGACCGCAAAATGATGCCTTGGTTCTACACACAGGGCAAGGACACAAACGTTGCATTCTGGCAGAACGTTGCATCTTTGCAGCCATCACGTACAAAAGACGGAAGCCTGGGCGTGCAAAAGCTCTACGACTTTATAAAAGCAAACGTCATTACTCCGGAAACAGGAATAATACAGATTGGCGGTGCCAGAGTGGTAGAAAACCAGGACTGGTTTGAATTCTACAAAACAGTATTCCCAGTCTTTGAATCCGCTGAATATTTTGCCCAATACAGAAAGCTTCCTGTTTACGGAACAGAATACGAGGCCAATTGGTATGCCCCAACAATAGCGGAACTCAAGAAAGTCTACGAGGCAAGGGCCACGGTAGAAGCAGCACTCTCCCTTTGCGGAGGAACAAGACTTTGCGGAAAGTATTGGTCAATCTCCCAGTGCGAAAAGAAAGACTGGTGCGCCTACGCCTATGACTTTAGCTGGAATTCCGGGCTTGGGCTTGTAGAAGAAAACAAGAGCTGGCAAAACTCAAAGGTCATAGCCATAAGGGAATTTGCAGCAAAGGCACCTAGCAAGACCGCAGACAAAAAAGTTTTAAAGATAAGCAGCCTTTCAAACGTAAGCGGATCAGATCCAAAGACACTACCACTTCCAAATGTAAGAAGCACTGCCACAAAACTTTCATCATCAAAATCCTACATTGGAACAAAAGCCCCCTCTGCACCAAAAGCAGTAGGAGACATTATCTTTAAAGACGGAAGCGCAAAGCCCTACAAAAAGGGAACAAAACTTTCCGCAGAAGAAGCAAGCTCAGCCATAGCCGTAATCTTCTACAAGGGAAAAGACTGTTCCTACGACGGAAAGGAGCGAACCCTTGGCGTAGGCCTAAAAAACGCAAGGACGGTTGGAAGCCTAACCATCCGCGACGCAAAAGGCCCAAAAATCATAAAGTCAGCAGGCAATATATGCTGGTGCACAGAAGACGCATCCGCAGCCCATGTGGACATGCTACCGCTAAAATATGGCCACCACAAAGACGGCTCTTATGCGCTCGAACAGATATCAGCCTGGCTTAAAAAATACGGCAAAAAAGACGACACCTCCGACCCTGCAAAATACCCGCTCTTCTACTGGGCAAAAAATTACGCAGGCGTAGAAGGAAGCAAGGTAGGGTCAACCCCATTCGCGGACGGTTGGTATGTTCCTTCATCAAACGAAATGCTAAAGCTAAAGGAAGCAATGCAGACCGTGGACGAAGCAAGAACTCTTTGCGGCGGAGACAGCCTAAAGCAGGAAATCTTCTTTACCTCATCCACCCAAAGGGCAGAAGAATGGGATTACGTTGTAATATCCGGCCGAGACGGAATCTACGCACCGCCAAAGTGGACAGCCGGCGGAAACAGCCAAACCGTGTGCGCTATCCGCGAGTTTAACTAAGATATTTTTTCTTTTTACGGAGCAGCAGGCCATTTCAAACTGTGTCCGGCACTCCGTGACCGGCCAGACTTCCGCGGCATTTTATCCTGCCAAACAAGCAGCGCCAAGGACGGCGCGTCAAATGTTAGAAAAATAGCTGGCAAGTTTTAGCCAGAAAACTTGCGGGATAAAATGCCACGGAGGGCATTTTATCCCGCTTTCCAGGGTTCCGGCTTCCGCCTCCATTGCCTTCGGCAACCCGCCTTCCGGCGGGCCCTTCCAATCGGGGCTAGGCTGGTGGGCAAGAACGTTGCAAAAACAATATGGACTTTTCTTCTATTAATGTTTATACTT
>JAILHV010000225.1 GCA_024695625.1 Treponema sp. | reverse complement strand
CCGTCGTTATGGGAAGTTTGGAATTACTGTCGCTGTTTACCGAAAAAGCCGGCAACTGGGCTACCAGATAATACAAATGTTCCACTATTTCTTTCCTTTTGCAGCAGTCTTTCTTGCTGTTGTTGTTTTAGCAGCAGTTTTAGCAGTCGTCTTTGAAGCAGGTCTTCCTGCTTTCTTTGCAGCTGGCTTTTCCTCTTCATCAGAAGAATCAAATTCAACTCTTTCTGAGGGGATTCCCTTTGCGGCATTCATCATAAGCTGGGTCGTGCGGGGGTTCAAGTATGAGCTGAACAAACCTGCAACTTCATCAGCACTAAAGTCATAGAAAGCCCTTCCGTCTTTTGTTCCGATTCTGAATCCTGAATTCAAAGAATCATCACCCTTGATTACGAGGCCTTTTGAAATCTGGCTCTTGAGGGCAGTCTTTACAGTGCTTTCCAAAGCCTTCAAATCCTTTGCAGGAAGAAGGACAGACAAATCGTTTTCTCCGGATTTTGAAGAAACCCAAGCCTTAACAGTTTCCGGAATAAGTTTCTTGAGCAAATCCTTGTCAAAGGCCTTTTCTGCCTCTGCCGTTACCAAAGCAGAGATTTCCCTGTTGATTCCTTCACGGAAAGAGATAATCAGGTTGCGTCCAGCCTGCTCTATGGCATCTTCGCTGGCTTTTTCCATTCTTTCAGTTTCCGCCTTGGCATTCTTAATGATACTGTCAGCCTTTGCCTCTGCTTCCTTGATGATGGAAGCGGCTTTATCTTCCGCTTCTGTAACAATCTTCTGCGCAGAAGTCTCCGCGGTGGCAACACCATCTCTTTTGATCTTGTCGATCAATTCCTGTAACTGGACGTCCATTGTGACCTCTCTATTTTCATTAAAATATAACTTTTTCCGTGGCAAAACGATGCCGTATAATTCATATCCGCAAGACAAAACTGAATTGCGGAAAAAATCCAAAATCAATTTAGAAAAAACAAGGCAGCCGCTGAAGCCCAGCCTTTTCTAGAACTCGAATGCGTACTGCGTAACCTGGCGGTACTTTTCACCCGGGCGCAAAATGCATGAGGGGAATTCGCTCTTGTTGGGAGAGTCAGGATAAGCTTCCGCCTCCAGGCACAAAGCACCGTGCTTCTGGTAAACAAAACCGTTCTTTCCGTGAACATTGTTCAAGAAATTGGCTGTATATAATTGTACACCCGGTTCCGTGGTTTTTACAACCATTTTTCTTCCCGAAGCAGGATCTTTTACTATTGCCGTAAGATTCAGCTTTTTATCAGGGCTAAAACCATCGATGCAGTAGCAGTGGTCATAGCCCATGCCTGTCTTTGCAATGTCCCTGCCGATAAGATGGGGTTTTTTAAAGTCAAAGGGGGTACCTTCAACGTCAATAAGCTTGCCTGTCGGAATAAGCTTGTCGCTGGGTTCAACATACTTGCTGCAGAACATCTGGAGCTCCTGGTCTTCGATTGAACCGCCCGAATGCCCCTTTAGGTTGAAATATGCATGGTTTGTAAGATTTATTGGCGTTGGCTTGTCTGTCTCTGCCTTGTATGCAATTGTAAGCTCGTTGTTTTCGTTAAGTGTGTAGGTTACGCTTGCCTTTACGGTTCCGGGGAATTTCTGCTCTCCGTCAGGGCTTACATGCGTAAAGCGAACTCCCGCACCGTACACGGACTTTGCAACATCTGCCTTCCAGACCATCTTTTCCCAACGGTCAAAGCCACCGTGCAGCATGTTTACGCCGTTGTCATTCTTGTCCAAGTCATACTTTACGCCGTCCAGCGTGAAGGAAGCACCGCCTATCCTGTTTGCAAAGCGTCCAACAGTTGCACCAAAGCTACAGTCATCGCGGATAAAGCCGTCTAGCGTTGAAAAGCCCAAAAGGACATCCACGTTTCCGCCTCCCCTTGCCGGGAGCAGGATGCTTGTAAGTATGGCACCGTAGTCAGTTACGGAGACACTCATTTTTCCATTGGAAATTGTAAAAAGATGAATTTTTGTGCCGTCGGACAAAAGACCGTACCGGGACTTCTTTACCTTAAAAATACGCATAAAAATATTATATCGTATTTTTATATAAATTCAAGCATTAATTTTATTTCTTGGACAGTTCTTCCTAATTTTGATGCAATTTCCTCTTCAGTCATGCCAAGTGCCGCATATTCCTGAACCTGGCGGTTTATGCTCTTCTTTACGACGACAGGATTGCTTGAGTGTACAATCTCTGGTTGCCCGGTTGGTCTTTCCTCTGCAGTTGAAGCTTGTGCTGGGACAGGTGTATCTGATGAAAAAAGGCTGCCCTGAGCCTGCTCGTCCTTATAGCGGGATGCAAGCGATGCAGACCTGCTGCCGCCTTTGACGCGCTGCGGTATATCTGAAGCCGGAGAATCCACAACTGCATTTGTCTGGAAAAGAGGGTCCATTCCCTCATCTGCCACCTTAGTTCTAGTCCTCGAAGCCGTCTTTTCCGCAGATTTTCGGGAGGCTACGCTTTTTTTGGGCTCTCCCCGTCTGGATCTTGAGGAAGGAGCCTTTGCTTCCATTTGGGCCGAAGATTCAAGCACATTTTCTGCAACTTCCTTTCCGGAAATTCTTTCTTCAAATGCCATAGCCCGCTTTGAAGCCTCTATTTCTCCGTTCAAAAGGGCTACCCTACGCTCAGCTTCCTGCTGAACCTGAAGAGTCTCTTCCTGAACATCCTTAAGCATTTTTATTGAATCGTTAACAAGGCCAACATTGCGCTCGGCATTGCGGTTCAAGTCCATGAGCATGTTGTCCATGATTTCACGGGCCTTTTCGATTATTTTGTCAGTCGAAAAAAGCCGCCTGAACCTAACTAGCATTATAATCCAGAGGAGAATATTAAAAGCACAAAGCAACAAAGCAACGACTACCAAGCCCTACCCCGTTATATCAACATGAAGCCCAAGCCTTGGGTCTGAAATTTCCTTTTGACCGTTCCTATCGTCCTTGCCGTCATCAGATGAACGTTTCTTCTTCTTGCCGCTTCCCGGATAAAGAGAAGAACCTCCACCAGAACCGCCGTCCTTCTTGATTTTTGTGGAAGTTGACTCATTTTTTGCCGCTTCCTGGACAGTTTTTGATTTTTCCAAATTGTCAATAGCACCCTTGTCAAGCGCAGACTGGTTGATAGCCTGCGCAACCTGATTCTGGGAGGCATTGAATTTTGCAACGTTGTCCATCTGTGTATAGACAAGCGACAAATCAATTGGATGAATAGCCATCTGGAGCCTTTATATCATTTGCGGCCTGTGAAGGATCAAATTTGCCGCGGCGGACAAAGCCGTTTTCGTAATAGAATGTTACAGACTTGCAGTCAGCCTTAACTTCATCCTTTTCATCACGGACATATATCTTTGAACCTGCAAAAACAGTTCCGCTGGCATTGACCTTTCCAACAACCTTAAGCTCCCTAAGACGTTTCTCCAAATCGTTTATCTCTTCGGTCATCTGGTTGGTCTGCTCTGTGATTTCCGTCTTACGTGTAAGGAACTGGCTCAAGGTCTGCTCCTTTTCTACAGGAAGTGAACGGCGCACCTTTTTCTGGTTTTCAAGAGTTTCTATGTTCTTGTCTACTTCCTCAAGTTCCTTTACGAGAGCGGCCTGCTGTTCCTGAAGCTCAAGAAGCTTTGCCTTTGACTTTGGATCAAATCCTACTTCAAGGATTGTTTCCGTACCGCCCGCCGGAGAACCGATGTTCTTTGCCGTAATTTCTTCTGTAGCAAAGAGGTGGCCACCGATAATCTGCGCACGCTTTCCACGTACTACAATCTTCTTCATGGCGGAAACCTGGGAATTCATGATGTTGTCATTTACAACAACATTTTCACCGGCTTCAACCTTTGCATTCTGAATAAAGCGTGCCCACACAGACTTAGGTGTGGAAACGACACCCTCATCGCGGCCCATGATGCCCTGTGAGATGACTATGTCACCACCGGACTCAATGCGGCAGTTACCGACAGAACCGTAAATTTCAATGTTACCGTCCGCCTTGATGTTGTAGCCGTCTTCAACGTTGCCGTGAACAATAACGGTACCAAAATATGTAACGTTTCCTGTCTTGATGTTAACACCCTTGACTTCCTTAACCGGTTCAACGCAGATTTTTCCGCTAACTATAAGGACTTCACCGTTGCATGCGGCAAGTACTGTAACTCCATCGGAATCCAGCTTTACGTTCTGGCCAAGAGGAATCTGTATGTCCTTGCCGTTCGTAGCTTCAAGGTAGCGTCCCATAATGGTCTTTCCGCCCTTTCCTCTCTGCGGCTGAATCTTCTGAGCAAGAGGCTGGCCTTCTACAACGTTTTGTATGAGGTTGAGTTCCTTAAAGTCCATCTGACCAGTTTCGCTTTCCTTAATCTTAAGCTTTGATCGGTCAGTTTCAAAATTATACTTCATGTAGGCATCGGAACCGTTAACAGGAGGAATAGCAACTGCAACCTCATAAGGAATATGGTAAACCGGGTTGTCTACAAATTCCGCAATTTTCTCTTCGTTTATGCCGGCAACAACCCCCTGGCTTTCCAGTGCGCGGATAATATCGTTTGCAGAAATTTCAGCACCACTCATGGATGGCGGAGAAACACTGATTGTTGCGTACATCTCGTCCTTGTCTATGTCTACCGCCATAACGGCATCACCGGCAGCGGCACGAGCATACTCTCCAATCTTTACATAAGCACCGTCAGTACCTTCCTTACAGCACTTCTTGATCAATGCTTCGTCAACTTCATCGGTATCTGGGCGCTTGGACGCAGAAATTGCATCGTTTGCGGCAACCGGCAAACCGTCACCAACCGGCAGTACAACATGAATGTAAATGCCGTCCTTGAAGTGGCGAATATAGAATCTTCCGTCGGAATTGACAACTTTGTTTTCTTCTGCAGCCTCTTCCATTGCAAGCTGAGCCTGCTTGGCAATCTTTTTTTTCTGCATGAATTTGGGATTTTCATAAATCAAAAGCTTCCACGGCTTTTTTGCAAGGCCTGCAATTCCTTGAAAGCCCTTTTCAAGAACCTCATATTCAAGGTTTGCAATTTTTGTCTCAAGCTGGACGGAAGCATCTGCAAGACATTCTTCTATTGTATCCGCACGGACTTCCACCGAGTGGATTTCCTTGTCAACTTCCAGCTGGGATTCCATTTCCAAACGGAGCTTATCTAACGTAACCATGCTTTCTCCTTAGAAAATACCTTTGCGGAGGCTAGTAAGCTTTGCACGCAGGCGCATATTGGCTTTTGTGTGAAGCTGGCTTATGCGGCTTTCGCTTACGTTAAGTACCTGCCCTATTTCACGGAAGGTCAGGTCTTCATTATAATAAAGGACTATTACCATCTTTTCATTTTTGGGGAGTTCGTTGATTGCCTGGATTATGACCTTGCGGACTTCCTCCCTTTCAACAATAACATCAGGGTTAAGGCTTGAAGGAGACTCTATGTTGTCTCCTATAGACATGTGGTCGCTGTCGTCTCCTGAATACCAGACGTCGTTAAGTGAAAGAACGCTGGTTCCACTCACCTTCATAATCGTGGTCTGGTATTCCGATTCGGTCATGTTCATGGCCTTTGCAATCTCTGCATCGGTAGCGGTGCGGCCAAGCTGTGCCTCCAGTTCAACGATAGTGTCTTCTATTTCCCTTGATTTTTGCCTTACCGAGCGAGGAACCCAGTCAAGCTCCCTCAATTCATCAAAAATAGCACCACGGATTCTTGTAACTGCGTAAGTCTTGAATTTTACGTTCTTGTCCGGATCAAATTTATTTATCGCATCCAAAAGCCCAAACTGGCCGAAGCCTATCAAGTCTTCATATTCAACACTATCAGGCATGCCGGTCTTTACCTTTCCGGCAACGTATTTTACGAGAGGCATATATTGGCGGATAAATTTGTCACGGATTTGTGAAGACCTGGTCTTCTTGAATTCGTGCCAAAGTTCATCTTCTGTCTTTTCTTCATCCGTAAGCGAATTACCCATTATCCTCACCTTTTATTTTTTTATTCATCCCGTTTTAAAATTGTAGAAATGGCTTTTGCCAGTGTTTCCGTATCATGGTCGGCAGCTTTCGTTCCATCAGAGAAAGTACTACCACGGCTTGCAGGGGAAGAAACTCCTCTGCTGGCAAATTCCGTATCATCTATAACATCGGGGCTGTCCTCAACATCACCTGTAAGGGCATCAAAACCGGAAAGATCCGGCAGACTGTCTACGCCATCCACGGCTCCATCTTCTGAACTTGCGGGTGTTGAAGAAGCAGCTCCTGGAGATGTAACTTCCGCAACGGAAGAGGCAACAAAGGAAGACTTATTTTCATCCTGCTTGGCAGCGGCCACCGTTGCAGCTGTTGCCACAGTTTCCTTTGCGCTCTGCAAGAAACTTTCCTTTTCAGACTCAGGCGCATTCTGCATTGCGGCCCCAGCGTCATCAAGCCGGACATCAGCCTTAGCATCAGATTCCTTCAGGGCCTGGTCATCAAGAATCTTTTTATTGTTGTTTACGGAAAAGCGCAAATTCTCACCGTCATCCGTAAGATCTTCATCAGAAATAACAATATCAACCTTGTTGCCTAACGAAGAAGGCTTCTTTGCAGAAGAAACTTCCACATCGGAAGCCTGCTCCAAAAATGTGCTGAATAAAAAATCAACAAGAAGGAACAAAAGTGCAAAAACTACACCAAATATAAGTCCCCTTATGAGAGACCAAAAAAGGCTGTGTGTAAAAATCAAACTAATTACAAAAGAAATAACAAAACCAACAGCCGCCGGAATTGCTATCTTTTTTGGAGTGAGCATAAACCATTCCTCCGCATATATATATAAGATTACGTCAAAAATTCATTCCGGTCAAGTTTAACTTGCAAATTCAGAATAATTTAAACGCGATTTACCTTTTTTTCTTTCCGCCCACAACGAATTTCTTTAAGAAATTCTGAACACCAACGGAAGCATTGTTCTCCGTCTTCTCTATTCTTCCGACTATGTGCTTGATGCAGACGGAAGGCCTTGAAGTGGGATTAACCACAATAAAGGGCTTTTGGCGGATAACTGCGGTCTGAACCACAGAATCCTCATAAACAAACCCGATATAGTCAACCTTATAGTTAAGGAACTGACCAACAATCGTAATGATACGCTCGGAGATGCGCTTTCCCTCATCCGCAGAATGGACACGGTTTACGAGCAGCTTTATGTTGCTCTCCCTGTCCACAAGTTCCGTGGAAATTATCTTTATAATACCATAGGCATCCGTTATGGCAGTTGGCTCCGGCGTTGTAACAACGTAGACTTCATCTGCTGCAGCGACAAACTGCAGAACATTGTTTGCAATACCAGCACCTGTATCAATGATTATTATATCAGCATTGGAAAGCGAAAGAAATTCCTTTGTAAAATAGTCCAGCTCTTCCTTGGACAGGTTTGCAATCTTGGAGAACCCGTTTGCACCGGCAATGAATTTTATGCCGAATTCTGTGTCCAGAATTATTTCGCTCATTTTCTTCTGGCGGTTAATAACCTGCAGCAGGTTGTAGCGGGGGACTATGTTAAGCAAAACGTTAACATTAGCCATTCCCATATCGCCGTCTATAAGAATCACACGCTTGCCGATTTCCGCATAGGCAATCGCCATGTTTACGGCAACATTAGTTTTGCCGACGCCGCCTTTGCCGCTCGTTATCGCGATAATCCTTGTCTTATGGGGATCGCCGTTCCCCATCATGGCACGAAGTTCGTTTGCCTGTTCTTCCATTCCCATAATCAACACCACACATTACTTAAAATAGACTTCTTGACGCATATCCTGCGCAAGACCTTAATCATCCTCATTTTCCGAGCCGAATTTCTTTACGAGCTTGTCCTTGTTCACCTGGAAACCGATAAGCTGCCTCAGGAAAAGAACCGGGCTGGCACGTTTTAATGAATGCAAAACCTGCTGGCCGTCAGTTATCATGGAAACCTGCTTGTTCTTTTCGCTAAGAATGCTTATGACGTTTCCGTAGGCAGATGTCTCATCGCATTTTGTAACAATCACGCTGCGGAAATCGAACGATTCATAGTTCCTGATGATTTTTTCAAGGTCGCTGGCTTTTGTGCTTGCAGCAACGGCAAGATAAATGTCGGGCTGCATTCCCTTGACATCAAGCATGGAGCGCATCTTTGCAATATTCTCGTAGTCATTTGGGCTGTATCCGCTTGTATCTATGAGGACAAAATCTATGCTATTCTTATAAGAATCAAAAAGGGACTTAAGGTCATCCGCACTCTCTGCCTTGTCAACGTCAATCTCAATCGCGTCCCCATAGTGCTTGAGCTGCTCAAATGCCCCGACGCGCCAAGTGTCCATCGTTATCATCTTGATTGCTGGAGCCGGCAGCTTCTTTGACTGTGCAACCTTGCGGAGCTTTGCAGCCATACGGGCAATTGTAGTGGTCTTTCCAACTCCTGTGGGACCAACAACAACGATGACGTGTGCAAACTTGCCCTTTGAATTGAATTTAGGTGCAATGGCGATTGACTCGCCTATCCAATCGATTACACTGTCCTGCACACCATCGAAATCTTCAAGTTCTTCCAGGTTGAATTCCTTGCGGATTTTTTCATCCATCTTTCGGATGTAGTTCTGGGTGAATTCATTCTGGGACAGCAAATCATTTATCTTCTGTATAGTAGCGTTTTCATCACCTTGGGATGCTGCCTGGGCCTGAGAGACTGAATCAATCTTTTCACCCAGCTTTTCTATCTGCTTTGTAAGCTGAGCCACCTGAAGCATACTGGTTACATTACCGTTGCCCAAAGTCTGCTTTAGTAATTCATCGCGTTGGGCTGCAAAACTGTTCTGCTTTGGATCTGCCATGCCAGTTTTTACGGCAGCTTCCCTTGGCATATAAGGCATGTAGTCTGTTTTCTGGGGATAAGGCTGGGGCCTCTGGTATGAAGAATAGTCTGCTCCACCTGAATATGGCATTTTCTTTAGGGGATCAGGAACTGAATTGTACCTATTGAATGAATCCTCCACAACATAGTTGGCATTTACGATTTCCTTCTGAAAAAAACCGAAGAGCCCACCCTTTAGAGTTGTTTTATAGTTGAGGATTTGGTACATGTCGCCGTACTCTCTCTGGAGCCTGTTCTTTATCCATTCAAGAGAAGGTCCTTCTATCTCCATCTGCGTACTTCCAAGTTTTTCAGTCTTGTACATCGATATCTCCAATTGTCTCTACTTTTATTCCCGAACCGGCAGCCATAACTTCGCTTACCGAAATGCAAACGAGACCCGGAATCTCCCGTTCTGTTGAGGAATGAACAAGAAGACGTACCTGATCCGGGCAAAGCACAATCGGCAGATAGTTTCTTTCGCTTACCGCTGCAAAAGACGCGCTCATTGTTTCTATATATTTGCGGCCATCAACAGGATCAAATGCAACGAACGGCTTCTGGCCTGGCTGCATGACCTGATGCTCAACAATTTTCTGTGAAAGGTTCTGGGAAAGCCGCATAACGTGGAGTACACGGTCTTCATCAGCATACTGAAGACAAATCTGCGCACCGAGGGCTTCCCTAACCTTTTCCGTAAGTGTCCACGGATCTTTTGTAATGGGAGCAAAATTTGCAAGGGTTTCAAGGATGACAACCATGTTGCGTATGCTGACCTGCTCGTCCAAAAGGTTCTTGAGAACGCTTTCGATTTCACCGTATGTAAGCTTGTGGTCCCCGTTGAGGATTTCATCAACAACGACAGGATTTGTTTCCTTAACCTTGTTTATAATTGAACTTACTTCCTGACGGCTCAGTATGTCCTTTGCGTGGCGGCGTATGATTTCCGTCAGGTGCGTTGCTATGATTGTAGGAGGATCGATTACTGCGTAGCCGGCCTTTTCCGCTTCAAGGCGCTTGGGTTCAGAAACCCAGATTGCTTCCATGCCAAAAGCGGGGTCCTTTGTCTTTTCACCGACCATAACACGCTTGGGATCAACGTTTCCGGTGTTAAGACACATGTAGTAGCCTAGCTTAAGCTTGCTCTTTCCGACTTCTATGCCGCGAATCTTGAATGAATATTCATCAGGATCTATTGACATACTGTCACGGATTCTTATTGGAGGAACCACAAGGCCAAGGTCAAGGGCTTCCTCTCGGCGGATTCTAGTTACACGCTCAAGGAGTTCTGCACCCTTTTCACGGTCAACAAGAGGAACGAGGGCATATCCAAGGTCAAGGGAAAGCGGGTCAAGGGTAACGACAGGGGACACTTCGTCCGGGCTACCGCCAGTCTGCTTGCTGGACTTTGCGTTTCTTGCAGCTTCTGCAGCACGCTCTGCTTCAGTCTTCTGCATCCTCTGCATACGGATTCCAAGATAGACAAAGACAGCACCAATCGGCACAAGCACGAATGCAGACGCATTGTGGAAGGCAAGTCCCATCGCAGCAAGGGCAATGCCAACGATAACGTATATGGTTCCGCTAACGGAGAAGTTGCGCTTGAGTTCATCACCGATGAATTCGTCTGCACGGCTTCCTGTAACGAGGATACCTGTTGAGAATGAGACGAGCAATGCAGGGAGCTGGGAAAGAAGGCCGTCGCCTATGGTAAGCTTTGCATAGGTGTCCATAGCCTCACCTGCAGCCATGTTGTGGAAGACCATGCCGGTAATCATGCCACCGATAAGGTTTACAACTGTAATGAATATACCGGCCTTTACGTTTCCGCTTACGAATTTGGAAGAACCGTCCATCGTTGAATAGAAGTCAACTTCCCGCCTTATTTCTTCCTTGCGCTTTTCGGCCTCCTCCTCGGTAATGGCACCGCTGTTAAGGTCGTTCTGAATGTCGAACATCTTGGAGTTCATGCTGTCCAAGGTAAAGCGGGCACTAACTTCGGAAATACGTCCAGCACCCTTTGTTACTACGATTACCTGGACGACAATAAGGATGACAAAGATGATAAACCCTACCACAAGGTTGTCACCGGCAACGATATTGGCAAAGGCCTTTACCATTTCACTCTGCTTGGACATAAGCATAGATGCCGGAACGTCAGCCCCTGGAAGGAGTATGAGCCTTGTCGATGATATGTTTATGGCAAGCCCAAAGAGAGTCACCAAAAGGATTACGCGCGGAAAAGATGAAAAATCCGCAGCGCGCCTCGTATACATTACGGTCAAAAGGATTACAAGGGCAAGGGCCAGGTTTACGACCATTGCCAAGTCAATTACAATTTTTGGCAGCGGTATAAAAAGCATAAGGACAATTACAACCGAAGCAACTGCCACGGAATTTCCCTGTATCGCTGAAATTATACTCTGCCTGCTGTTCCCACTTTTATTTTCTGCCATGAGTCCCCACCCACTTTTTCTATAGTATAAAGTGTTTTATAGAATTTTTCAATCAAAAAAATCAAACTTTTGCATATTTTTTATCAAGATAGCCAATTTGCACATAAACAGTGGCTATTGCCTTGAGATAACTTGCAGGTATTATATCACCAACCTGGGTGTCTGTATATAGTCCGCGGGCCAGAGGCCTGTTTTCCACAACAGGAACCCCGTTATCCCGCGCTATCTTCTTCATGTTCTGGGCGGTAAGGTCTTCGCCCTTTGCCGTAACCTCGGGAAGTTCAGCCGTATCACGCTTCCACTCAAGGGCAACCGCATAATGGGTCGGGTTTGTAATTACAACATCCGCCTCTTTTACAGCCTTCTGTATGTTCTGCCTTAGCATTGCCCGCTGAACCTGCTCCAGATGGCTCTTAACCTCCGGGTCGCCCTCCATTTCCTTATATTCTTCCTTAACTTCCTGCTTTGTCATCTTCATGCTTTCGCGGAACTGTCTTCTCTGCACGATATAGTCAAGCACGCCGACCGCAAGCAGAAGGACTGCACATATCACGAGCAGAACTGCAGCCATTCCGGCAAAACTCTTCATTGCAAGCCTGGGGCCACCGGTCCTGAGGTAGTTAAAAATCGATGTCAGATTCAGCCTGATTATACAGAAGGCTATTATTACTATTATTGCTACCTTAAAAATCGACTTGAAAATATTGAACACACCTTCTACGGAGAAAAAGCTGCGCTTAAGGTAGCGGCCAAAGTGAGGAACTATTTTGTCGAACTTTGGCATGATTGTCTTTGTGGTGAACAAAAAGCCCTTGTTCTGTATCAAATTGGAAACTATTCCCGCAATCATCCCCACGAGCGCAATGGGAAGAATCATAATAAGAAAATACTTTAGGCAAAAAAATGCAAATTTCTTGTCGTCCACCTTGGTAGCGGTTGCATTTCTGAAGAAATAGGTAAGAACTTCCTCGCATTTTCTTTCAATCCAGGGGGCAAGGAGTATGAGCATGATGACCGTGACAAAGAAAACCAGAGTGCCGTTAAGCTCCTGGCTCTTTGCAAGCCGCCCCTCTTCACGGGCTTTACGGAGTTTATATTCTGAAGGTTCCTCGGTCTTGCCCTCATCTTCTGCGGCAAACCACTGCAAGTCTATCTGGCTCACTAAATCCCTCCTCCGCCTAGACTGATGAAAAGTCGTTCTATCTGCCTGAATCCAGCTACAAAAGAATTTGTAAAGAAATTGAAGAATTCAGGAAGGAGAGTCCATATTACAAAGAAAGAAGTAAGCATAAGGGTCGGGAAACCTTCGGAAAGCAGGTTCATCTGAGGTGCAGCCTTTGAAAGGATACCCATAGCCACGTTTATGAGGAAAAGTGTGCCCATCAGAGGAAGGGCAAGGACCAGGGCATCCGCAAACAGCCTTACCAAGCCGGAAAGCATGAATGTCATAAGGTGGTCAGAGCTGCTAACAATCGAAAAACAGTTCAGCGACTGAAAGCTGGTCTTTAGTGCTCCCAAAAAAAGCATCTGGAACCAGTTGTTCTGCATGAAAACAAGCATGGCAAGAAGGTTGAAGAATTGCCCCATGAGAGGATTTTCCACCTGGCTGAGCGAGTCATAGGCCTCCGCAGCAGAGAAACCCATCTGGAAGGCAAAAAACTGGCCAGCCGTGCTGAATGCCGCAAAGATAACGGTTATATAGAAACCGATTATCATTCCAATTAAGGCCTCTCCGCCCACGAGCAGAATGTACTCAAGGGTGAATTTGCCGTCTGCATTTACATAAGATGAATAGGAAGCGAATTTTCCCGATGCAAGGGAAACCTGCGGGAAAATAAAATATGCCATGTAAAAGGCCAGCGCCACCTTTGCAATGCGGGGCACAGCCTTTGAAGACAAGAGAGGAAGGGTCATCATCAGGGCAAAGCATCTGGCTGCCACCAAAAGAAAGACAGGTGCTCTTGCCGCAATAAACTCTAAATTCGGCACATCTACTTCCTGTTAAGAATAAGCTACATTCGGCCAATCATCTGAAAAAGACCAACCGTATAACTTCTCATGCTAGTGAACATAGCCCCTCCCAGAAGGGCAAGCACAATCAGCATGACCAAAAGCTTGGGCAAAAATGTAAGCGTTTGTTCCTGAATTGAAGTTGTAGCCTGGAAAATGGCAACAACAAGGCCAATTATCAGGGCAGCACCCAAAACTGGTGCGCAAAGCTTAAGAACCTGAAGAATTCCGCCCTGCATTAGGAGCGTAACCTGTTCCATACTCATATACTACCCCCTTAGCCTACTACGCTCTGGAAAAGCTGGTGCGTCAAAAGCCCCCATCCGTCAACAAGGACAAAAAGCATCAGCTTAAAAGGCATGGAAATCTGAACCGGCGGAAGCATCATCATACCCATGCTCATGAGGATGCTGGCAACGACCATGTCTATTACAATGAATGGTATGTAGAGCATGATGCCAATTTTAAAGGCAACCGTAAGTTCATGCAGAATATATGAAGGAACCAGAATGTATGTTGGAACCTCGCTGAAATTCTTTGGCTTGTTCAAGCGGGCCATGCTCATAAAAGTGCGGACATAGGAATGATCCCCATCCAGCTGGCGGTACATGAACATGCGCACTGGTGCCTCTGCTTTGTCAAAAGCTTCTTCGATAGTAATTTCGTTGTTAGAAAGAGGCTTGAAGGCATTATCATACATGCCCTTGAAAGTTGGCCACATGCAGAAAAGCGTCATAAAAAGAGCTATTCCGTTAAGGACTGCGGTAGGAGGAACCTGCTGCAGGGAAAGGGCCCTTTTTATAAAGTCAAGCACAATGGAAAAGCGCAGGAAGCATGTTGTAAGAATCAAAAGGCTCGGTGCCAGCGTAAGCAGTGAAAGCAGAAGCAAAAGCTGTACGCTGAATGCAACTTCCTTTCCAGTACGCGGTGCCGTTGCGCTGAAGGTAACGTTTGGAAAGTCAAGGCCCGTAATCCGCTCGCTCATGCTTGTATTACCCCTTGTGGAGCCTTCGGGAAAGGATGAACCTTCGGTCGAAGACTGGGCTGTTGCTGCCATTGCGCAGAACAATACAAGCAAGGAAGCCAGAAGAAACCTTTTTATGTTTTTTCTTGTAAATAAATGAAGTATTCTTTGCATAATTACTCTCCCTCGCCTAAAGTTCGGGTTCTGTGCTTTAGCGAATTCAATATTCGATCCGATTTTCCGTCGTCAAAGGCATTTGCCTCAGCCCCCTTCTTTGATGAGCCCGGCATGAACAAATCAAGAATCTCGCTAAAATTCTTTGGTTTTGAGGCTGCCTGGGTTTTATCCGCATAAAGGTTCAAGGCATTTATAAGCTCCTTGTCATCTATCTCGGAAATCAAATTGATGGAATTCTCGCTAACACCAACAAGATAGGCCTTGTCTATAAGGGTGACAATCTGCACTGACTTTCCAGGTCCAAGGCTGATTGAAGCCGCCCTCCTAAGAAACTTGTCGTCATCAGAGGCAATATAGGAATTTTTCTTTAAAAAGCGGTAAAGCAGATAGATAAGACCAAGGACAAGACCAAGGACAAGTATCATCCTTACGAAGACCCACAGGCCGCTACCGGCAGGAGAACCGTCATCCATAACAGGGAGCGTGGTCTCATCAGTAATGGGCATCTTGCTTTCATCCGTAACAGCCGGACTTTCATTCTGCTGAACTTCAGTTGAAGAATTTAAAACAGAATCAGTCTGTGGTCCAGAATCCTGGGCATTCACAGACATGACCGTAGCCAAGAGAAAAATTGCAAAAACTGCAAGCAGTCTTTTTGAGTTAATCGTAGTGTCCCCCACCCATGAACAAGACACCCCCGGACTTATCCCCAGCCGGGAGCATCCATTCCCTACATCTGTACGGTTACGTGTTCGAGCGCAGGAAGAATTTCCGTTACGCGGACACCGAAGTTTTCGTCGATGACTACGACTTCGCCCTTAGCTATAGGTTTATGGTTAACTAAAATATCTACCGGTTCACCGGCAAGTTTATCCAATTCAATAATGGTACCTTCGCCCATTCCAAGAATGTCTTTTATGGTTTTCTTTGTACGGCCTAATTCTACCGTCATTTCCATAAAAACATCCATAATCAGGCCAATATTACCCTGTTCAGGAGTTCCGCCGACCTGCTGCAAGTTCGGGAACTGCAGCGACTGTACATTTGGTGTATTTGCTACTTGAGACATACCGCCCATACTCATCCCCATGCCCATCATGGGCTGCTGATTGAATTGTTGAGCCGCACCAGTTGCCTGCTGCGGAGCCGGAGCTGGCTCACCGCCGCCCAAGGCTTTTACCATACCATCCGCAACAGGACCGCTGACGGCTTCCCATAAGGTATATGGTGTACCGTCAATGTTGAGCGGATAAGTAAACAAAGCGAAAGTATCCTGAGGCATGCGTACCATTGCCTTTGGCTGGTTTACAGCTTCAGGTGTATTGGTTGCAAGGCCCGGCAGTTTACCGTCTTTGCTTAAGTCCGTAATCTCTGAACCAGAGTGTTGGGCAACTACTTCACTGATGACTGACAATGCCATGTCATCGAGCTCGGGAGCTTCCTCTTTATTTACAAGACTTACGATTTTCTTAGCACATTCCGGATCCATGATGAACAAGTGGTCACCGCTCAAAGCAGTTGAATAGTCAGCCATTACGGCTACAACCACTTCCGGAATCTTTGCAAGCAACTGGTCTCTGTTCAGAGTTTCAACTATGGGGGAATCGACAGAAACTTCTGCACCCGTCATAGTGTTCAACTGAGAACCAAGTCTATCTTTTAAGCCGTCCGCGAAATTCTTGAGGGTCTCCACATCAAATTTGGACCCGGAGGCTGCTGCAGGAGAAGCTCCGTTGCCAAGGCCTCCCATGTCAACATCGGACAACAATGCGTCAATTTCTGCCTGTGAAATAGATCCTTCGCTCATATTGATTCTTCTCCTTCTGCGGACAGTTCTTCAAAATCTTCTTCATCCGATTCATTTATCTTGCTGATGACCTGAACAGCAACCTTCTTGCCGATTGTACCCGCCTGGCAGTAGAACTTCTTCTTGTTGCCAACGCTAAGCGTAAGTGGGTCATTGATTTTTGTATTGTTAAACCGCACAACGTCACCCATACGCAGGTTGAGCACGTCGCGAATCGGAACGTTCATGCTGGCAACCTCCGCAACAAGCTGCATCTCAACATCCGCAAGCTTTTCCTTGAGTGTGCCAAGATACTGGGTTGTAGAAGAGCGCCTTACCGAACTGAACCAGAACTGTGATGAAAGCTTTGAAACGATTGGTTCAATCGTGATGTAAGGAATACAGATGTTCATCATGCCGGCTTCCTCGCCTATCTTGATTTCAAGAGTTACAAGGATAACCATTTCGCTTGGAGGAACAATCTGCGCAAACTGAGGGTTTGTTTCAATCTGCTGCAGCCTTGGGCGCAAGTCGATTACCTGCGTCCACGCTTCGCGCATATTGGCAAGGATGCGGACGATAATTCCTTCCATTACGGACTGTTCAATATCCGTAAGGTCGCGGTTTACCTTACCGCCCGTATCACCAGAACCGCCGAACAAGCGGTCAATCATAATAAACGTGATTTCCGGAGCAATTTCCAAGACTGCATTGCCCTTAAGAGGATCCATGTTTATTACAGCCAATGTTGTTGGTGTTGGAATAGAACGGATGAATTCCTCGTAGGTAAGCTGGTCTACGGAAGCTACGTGGACATGAACCAGTGTTCTTAACTGTGCCGAAAGGCTTGTAGTCGTAAGACGGGCAAACGTTTCGTGCATATTGGAAACAGTACGGATCTGTTCCTTTGAGAACTTGTCCGGGCGGCGGAAGTCGTATATCTTAATACGGCGTGTATCCGACACCGGCTTAAAGTCATCAGTTTCGCTTTCGCCCGTACTGATTGCCTGGAGAAGCTGGTCTATTTCGTCCTGTGAAAGAACTTCATTCATCGCCTAATCCCACCTGCACAATTTTTTGAATTACTGAGCCTTTACAACATCTTTTGTTGTAAAACGCACATCCCTAATCTTTGAACGAGACAAAATGTTTTCGTT
>JAILHV010000200.1 GCA_024695625.1 Treponema sp. | reverse complement strand
GGTTGATTCCCTGAAGGTTTCTAACCGAATAGGCTGAACAGTATACAGCTTTTTTGTTGTCCGCAAGCTTTGAGTAGGGGCTAAGGCAAGAGTCCGGTTTTAAAAGCCAAAGCTCATTGAACTGAAGGGCAGAAACTCCTGTGTAGTCTTCCGGAATATATGCAGTGTTTACATTTGCACCGGCTGAATAGAGCAGGTTCCTCCAGGATTTTGTCTGGTCTGCTGAATCCAAGGCTTCGTTTGAACCAAGAGAAATCTTTCCGAATTTTCCAACGCCTACGTAAAAGAGACCGTCCTTGTCCTGGCAAAGACTGTCGATTGTAGCGGCTTTTTCCGTACCGGAATAGACTTTTACAGCCTTGCGGGCCTTCCAGTCAAAGCGGTAGATATTGGGCAAGAAGCTCTGGGCACAATAAATGTCTGCATAGACTTTGCCGTCTTTTGTCTTGCACAATACGGGAACAATGTCGCTAACTTCGTCCGGGGTTGATGTTGGTAAGGCAACAAAGCCTGCGGAAACATCCGTCCATGCCGGTTTCTTTGCATCTGCGCGGTAGTAGCTGAATCCGTAGATTGAATGTGACATGAAAACAACGAGTTCCGTGCCGGAAATACTGCCGTCCTTTTCGTAGACAGGCATGTGGCAGGCTGCAACCGCCTTTATGCCGGCTGTGTATTTGCTTGTTGAAGAAATGGATTTCCAGGTCTGGCCACCGTCGCGCGTAAGGTAGACGTCATCCTTTGTTGCGGTAACAAGAATATTGGGGTCAAAGGGGTCTGCGGCAAGGTCTTTTAAGAGGGCAGGCTGCTTGTAAAGGGACTTTGTTTTTCCGTCGTATTTTTTTAGCGTAAGGAAGGGCAAGCCATTGTTGCATTCGGCAAAATCAAGCAAATTTATTGAAGAAATTATACCCTTTGAAGTGACGAAATACCATTTGTCCTGAAGGTTTCCGTCTTGGTCGGTAACATCCGTGTGGACAATCTGGGTAACATTTCCGCCTGTCCAAACAGCATTGCTTGCTCCCCTGGAAGAAACTTTGTAAATGCCTGTGTCCGTACCGACAAGCAGGTTTTTGGAGGTAGAAACAACTTCTTCCTTGGATTTTATCTTTGCAAGTTCAGATGCTTCTGGAATTTTATATAGATAATTGCCCTGGGCAATACAAATATTTGCACTTAAGATTAAGCCGATTTTAATGAATATTTTACGCATAATCTTCTTATCGGTATAAATATTTATGCAGTTTAGAGATTTCAAAGAGGGGGAAATATGAGATTGATTTATTGAACTTTGTGTGGCATAATTGAGAAAAAAGGAGGCATCTCTATGGCTGACATCTCAAAAAGAATTTCACGTAAATCTATAAAGGCAAAGAAAAAGTATGCCATTAAGACTATAAAAAAGCAGGCTAAGGAAAAAATTCACGACATAAAGATTCAGTATGCGGCAAATCCGGAAAGGCAGAAGGAAAAAGATTCCGAAAAGCAGCACAAAAGGACGCTCAGGATTCAGCGGCGCAATGCCCGTCTTGCATATTACGCAAAACAACCAAGACCTTTTACAGTTGGAGAGGAAATTTCCAATTCAATAATCCACGGAATTGCGGCTGGACTTAGCATAGCGGCTATAGTGCTTCTTGCGGTCAGGGCATATTTTTACGCCCCGGCAGGAATGGACAGGTCTTCTTGCGTGGCAAGCTTTGAGATTTTTGGTTCAATGCTTTTTATAACATACACAATGTCTACGCTTTACCATGCGCTCACCCCTTATGGTGCAAGGAAAGTCTTTTCTATTTTGGACCATGATGCAATTTACCTTATGCTGGCGGGTACATACACACCTTTCCTCTTGCTTGGTACAAAGAGCCATACCGGTATGCTGATTGCTACAATATGGTCTGTTACGGCAGTCCTTATTGCCCTTTATTCCGTATTTGGCTCCAAGCTTAGGACTTTTTCTTTCTTTACATACTTCTTGATTGGATGGATTTTGGTTGCGGCGGTGCTTTGCGAGCAGATAGAGGTTACGCAAAGAAGCCAGAACTTTATGCTCGCAGGTGCGATTGTTTATTCCCTTGGCTGCGGCTTCTTTATCCTGCGGAAATTCAAGTGGACACATTCAATGTTCCACCTCTTTTCGCTTGCGGCAAGCGTCTTGCACTTCTTTAGCGTATATTTTCTTATCTAAATCTTTACCACAGACGAATCTTCCAAGACCGAGGCGTTCTTGCTGAAGTAGATGTAGTGGGCGTGTTTTTGGCTTAGTTCTTCCATGAATGTTGCGGCATCTGCTTCTTCCGGGATTGCAAAGCCAATAACGCTTTTGCAGTCCTTTATGCGGCGGGCGCAGTGCTTGCAGCTGGCGGTAAAGTTGTCTTTTTG
>JAILHV010000177.1 GCA_024695625.1 Treponema sp. | reverse complement strand
GGTTGCACGTTCAAGTCGTGTCGGACGCATGATGTAATTAATTCCGTCAATACGGAATCAATATACGGGCGATTAGCTCAGCTGGTAGAGCAACAGACTCTTAATCTGTGGGTCGGGAGTTCGATCCTCCCATCGCTCAACACTTAACTCCTTGTTCCGCAAGGAGTTATTTTTTATGCGAGGCCGTCATGTTAGCACGGCGCTAGCAAATCCCTAAGCGAGGGTGGTGAAATTGGCAGACACGCCAGACTTAGGATCTGGTGCCCTAGGCGTGAGGGTTCAAGTCCCTTCCCTCGCAAAAACTTTTCTTATCAGCAAACAATCATTCAATCCAAAATCAAATAGCTTTTTCCTATCACTTACAATAATTTTTCAGTATTGGACTGCAAAAAAATCATCTGCTATATTAAGCGCATGAATAGATGCACGAATGAAAAAGTCAACATTACAATTTCAAGGGCAAAAACAGCAGATTTGGACGAACTGCACAGAATAGAAGAGCTTTGTTTTGGAAGCGGAAAAGCCGCGTCTCGGGAAGCCTTTCTTTTTAGGCTTACCCATTATCCCCAATGGTTCTTAAAGGCCAGCATAGGCGGAAAAACGGCAGGTCTTATAAACGGCTGCCCTTCCGACCAAAAGTACATTACGGACAACCTCTATCTTGCGGAAAGTACATTTAACTTGCAGGGGGAAAACCTTTTGATATTCGGGCTTGCAGTTCACCCGGAATTCCGCAAGCTTGGAATTGCCCACGCCCTTATGGACCACATTTTAAAAGCCGCAAGGGAAGGCGGTAAAAAGAGAGTGTCCCTTAGCTGCAAGGAAAGCCTTGTTCCCTTTTACGAAGGTTTTGGCTACACAAACCATGGGGCTTCGGACTCCACAATAGGCGGAATAAAATTTTTTGACATGGAAATGGAGCTGTAAAGAATTTATTTTTAGCAAAAGCAATATTTTTTGGCAAAAGCATATTGACACTTTGTCTTATATACTGTAATATCATCACATAACATTCCTGTAGTGAATGGTTTTGCGGAAATGGCTCAATGGTAGAGCGCGACCTTGCCAAGGTCGATGTTGCGGGTTCGATTCCCGTTTTCCGCTCGAAACTTCAGGCGATTTAGATTAGTTCTAAAATCGCCTTTTTTTTACATCAATCAGAAAAGGGGAACCCTAATTGAACGTAACCAAAGAAATCAAGAAAATCGAAAACTCAAGCGTAAAGCTCACCGCTACAATCGGTAAAGAAGACGTTGCGGCAGAATACAAGAAAAGCATCGAGAAATACGCAAAGAACATCCAGATTCCTGGCTTCCGCAAGGGACACGTTCCTGTTTCCGTACTTGAACAGAAATACGGAGAAGCCTTGAAGTCAGAAATTATTGGTGACCTTATTGACAAGACTCTCAACGACATTCTCCAGGGAGACGACGCAAAGGACTTCCGCCCTCTTCCATACGCACAGCCCCGCCTCGAAGGCGACAAGATGCCTGAGTTTGACACATCAAAAGACTTTACCTTTACCGTAACATACGACGTGTTCCCGGAAGTAAAGGTAACAAACTTTAGCGGAATTACCGTAAAAGAACCTGTTGTAGAAATTGGCGACAAGGAAATCCAGGACGAGCTTAAGGCAATCCAGGAACGCAACGCTTCTGTTATAGACAAGAAAGACGGCGATGCTGTTGCAAAGGACAACATCGTAACAATTGACTATTCAGAGCTTGACGATGCAGACAAGGTAATTGACGGCAGCAAGCGCGAAGGATTTGTGTTTACTGTTGGTTCCGGCGAAAACATCTACAAGATTGACGATGAAATCATTGGCATGAAGAAAGACGAGACCAAGCAGATTACAAAGACCTACGACAAGAAAGACCCAGACGCAGACCTTGCCGGAAAGACAAAGAAAATCAGCGTAACAGTAAAGGCAATCAAGGAACGCATCCTCCCAGCATTGGATGACGATCTTGCCCAGGACGTTAGCGAAAAATACAAGACACTTGACGACCTTAAAAAGGACATTGCCAGCAAGATGGCTCTTGCAAAGGACAGAAAGATTAAGGAAATCAAGACACAGAGCCTTCTTTCACAGCTTGTTGAAAAGAACCCATTCGACTTGCCAAAGTCTATGATTGCCGCTGAAAACGAAGCAAGATGGAACATGATGGCACAGCAGTTCAAGACAAGCCCTGAGCAGCTTGAAAAGATGATTCTTTCATCCGGCCAGACAAAGGAAGCAATGCTTGAGCAGTGGGTTGGCAATACAGAAAAAATGCTTAAGAGCCGCATCATCGTGGACATCCTTATGCGCGACAAGAACATTGCCGTTACACCGGAAGAAATCGATGCTGAATACGCCAAGATTGCTGAAGAAAACGGCATTACCCTTGACGAAGTTAAGGAACACTACAAGGACCTTAAGGCTAAGGAATACCTTGTTGACGAAGTTAAGGAAAGCAAGCTTTTTGAAGAGCTTTACAAAGAAGTAAAGGTAGCAAAAGGCGACAAGACAACTTTTGCAGATTTATTTAAGGAAGAAAAATAAAGCTGAGGCAGGACAAGGAAGATTTCTTTCTCTCTTCTGCACAAAAGAACGGAATGCCGCTAAAATTGCCGATTGTTTAACTTTATAAAAATAATTGGCGTTTTGAGTTGTCGCATTCCGTTTTT
>JAILHV010000092.1 GCA_024695625.1 Treponema sp. | reverse complement strand
CTATAACTATTGCATATATTGGAAATATAAACTAAACTAACTTACTTTAGAAATACCATATTTGTACAAGGATAGGGTAAAGCCGATGCAAAATTCCTTTTACATTAGCCGTCAGGAAGAAACGGAGTCAAATGCGCGTTCTTATCCGCGCAAGTTTCCATTCGCTCTTGCCAAAGCGCAGGGCTCTTGGGTTGAAGATGTGGAAGGCAACCGTTACCTTGATTTTTTGTGCGGTGCGGGAACTCTTGCTTTGGGACACAATGATGCAGAAGTGAATGCTGCCATGGTTGAACTTATAACCTCCAACGCACCACTGCATACCCTTGACTTGACAACTCCAACAAAAGATAAATTCGTAGAGACTCTGCAGAATCTTTTGCCAGGCCAGCTTAAGAACAACGCAAAGATTCAGTTTTGCAGCCCGGCTGGAAGCGATGCAGTTGATGCCGCAATAAAGCTTTGCAAAACTGCAACTGGACGCGGTACGATTGCTGCTTTTAGCGGTGGCTACCACGGCATGGGCCACGGTGCTTTGTCCGTAACAGGAAACCTTGGCGCAAAGAGCAAGATTCAGAACCTTATGGGCGGAGTTCAGTTCTTCCCCTATCCCTATTCATACAGGTGTCCCTTTGGCTTGGGAGGAGATGCCGGTACAAAGGCTGCATGTGCTTATTTTGAGCGTGTGCTAAAAGACCCAGAAAGCGGTGTTCCTCTTCCTGCAGCTGTAATCATAGAGCCAATTCAGGGTGAGGGTGGCGTAATACCAGCTCCCGTTGAATTTTTGCAGACAGTGCGCCGCGTAACAAAAGAGCTAGGCATTCCCCTGATTGCAGATGAAATTCAGTGCGGTATGGGAAGAAGCGGAAAACTCTTTGCTTTTGAATGGGCAGACATTGTTCCCGATGTTATCCTTATAAGCAAGGCTATTGGCGGAAGTCAGCCACTTTCTATTGTTGTTTACAACAAGGACCTGGACAAATGGCAGCCTGGTGCCCACGCTGGAACTTTCCGTGGAAATCAGCTTGCAATGAAGGCAGGAACCATTACTCTTAACAGAATTACAGGAAAGGGTTTTCTTTCCGACGTAAAGCGCAAGGGAGACTACCTTCTTTCCAAGTTGGAAGAACTAAAGCAGCAGGTTAGCATTATTGGTGATGTGCGCGGCAAAGGCCTTATGCTTGGCATAGAAATTGTTGATCCCCACGGTAAAAAGGACAGTCTTGGTGCCTTGCCTGCTTCCGGGGAGATTTGTGCACAGGTTCAGAAGGAATGTTTTGCAAACCGCCTTATTATGGAAAAGGGCGGCAGAAACGGTGCTGTAATGCGCTGCCTCTGTGCCCTTAACGTAAACGATGAAGACCTGGACAAGATGATTTCTATTTTTACTGCGGCTGTTAAGAAAATTGATGCCCAGGTAAAGAAAAACTAATTCAAGGCTGGCATTACTCTTTGTGCGGAGGAACTCATGGGATCTTTGCTTTCCCCAGAATCTGCGGATTTGGATTTATACAGGGAGACTGTTTTAAAGACAGCTGATGCGATTGTCGCTTCCATAAAAGACGGAAAGGCCTATGCTGGTCCAGACCCCCGGGCTTTGAACAAAACCATTTCGTCTTATGAGATTCTTCCCCAGCACGGAAGTGGCTTTGATTCGGTACTGGCGGACTTAAAAAAAGACGTGCTGCCCAATTTTTTGCGCACTTTTTCAACTGGCTACATGGCTCACCTTCACAGCGCGGCTCTTATTGAATCCCTTGCTGCTGAACTTATAATTTCTTCCTTTAACCAGAGCATGGACAGTTGGGACCAGTCGCCTGTTGCAACCGAAGTTGAAGAAGCCGTTACAAAATTCCTTGCATCTCTTTATGGCCTTGCAGACGGAGCTTTTACCAGCGGCGGTTCACAGTCAAATTTAACCGGAATCCTTTTGGCACGCGACTGGTACTGCAAAAGCGTCCTGAATCACGATGTGCAGAAGTTGGGGCTTCCCCAAAGCTATTCAAAGCTGAGGCTTTACACAAACGCTGTCTCCCACTTTTCTATGGAAAAATCTTGCCACCTTTTGGGTCTGGGCTATAACAGCGTAGTAAAAGTTCCTGTTACCAAGAATCAGAAGATGGATTTGGTCGAGCTTGAAAGGCTGATTCAAAAAGATGCAAGCGAAGGAAACATTCCTTTCTGCGTAGTTGCAACAATAGGAACAACTGATTTTGGTTCAATCGATGAAGTTGAAAAAATCAAGGAAATAACAGACCGCTACAATATGTGGCTCCATGCCGATGCCTGCTACGGAAGCGCTTTGGTTCTTTCTTCAAAATACAAGGAGCGCATGGGAAATCTTGGGCTTTGTGATTCACTTTCCGTGGACTTCCACAAGATGTTCCTTTTGCCAATAAGCTGTTCCTGCATTCTGCTAAAAGATCCTTCTGATTTTACCCCGCTTGAATACCATGCGGACTATCTTAACCGCGAAGAAGACGAGGCAGACGGCTTTACAAACCTTGTGGACAAGTCGCTCCAGACTACAAGGCGTGCCGACGCATTAAAAGTGTGGGTTTCATTTAGGACACGTGGAGCTGATGGTTTTGAGAAAATCATCAACACGCTTGTAGAAAACGCAGCCTACACTTATGAAAAACTGAACGACAAATCATCTTGCAAAGCTGGTTTTTGCTTTGAAAGCGGCCCCAAGCCTCAGATAAGCTCCGTAGTGTTCAGGGTCAAAAAGCAGGACGGAAGCTTTACTCCGCAAGAGGAAGATGAACTGAACAAGAAAATCCGCCGCCATCTCTTGCAGAACGAAGGCATTGTTATTGGCCAGACTGTTTACAATGAGCGCGTTTTCCTAAAATTTACGCTTTTAAATCCAAATGTAACGCATGAAAAGTTGGACGGCATACTGGACACGATTTTAAAAAGCGCAAGCATCTATGGCCAACTTTAACCTTGCCCTCCTTTTAAAGCAACAAAAGGAATTCACTTTTGCGCAAAAGATAAGCTATGTTTGGCAGCTTAGCCTTCCGGGAATCTTTGCGCAAATTTCTTCTATAATAATGCAGTACATCGATGCCGCAATGGTGGGCAGGCTTGGCGCAAATGCTCCGGCGGCAATCGGGCTTGTTGCGTCTTCCACATGGGTGCTGGGCGGCCTAACAAGCGCAATGTGTACAGGTTACACTGTTCAAGTGGCACATGCTGTAGGGGCTGGAAACAAGAATTTGGCCAAGCATATTTTGTGCAGTTCAATCTTTATAGGCCTTATTTTTTCTTTGGCACTGGCATTGCTTGGCCTTGCAATAACTTTTTCGCTTCCTCTCTGGCTGGGTGCTTCCAAAGAGCTTTGTGGCGACGCTTCCTTTTACTTTTTGATTTTTGCCCTTTCAACACCGCTTTACATGGTTGTCTACCTGATGAGCGGAATGCTTCAGTGCAGCGGTAACATGAAGGTTCCCGGTTTTATGAATGTGCTGATGTGCATTCTGGACGTGGTCTTTAACGCACTTTTTATTTTTGGAATGAATCTTGGCGTAAAGGGAGCGGCTTTGGGTTCTGCTGCTTCTGCTTTGGTAACGGCTGTCCTTATTTTTTACTTTACGCTTTACAAGTCAGATTACCTGAATCTTAGGGGCTTTAGGGATAGCAATGTTTTTGACCTGCCTCTCTGCAAAAGTGCCGTAAGAATTGCAATGCCTGTTGCGGTGGAAAAAGTTGCCTTTACCGGAGCACTTGTTGCCGTAACAAAAATAATAGCTCCTCTTGGGGCAGTTGCACTTGCTTCCAATTCCTTTGCGGTAACGGCGGAATCACTTTGCTACATGCCTGGTTACGGAATAGGGGAGGCTGCTACCACTTTAACCGGGCAGGCTACTGGCGGCAAAAGAAAGGACTTGGTCAGAAGCTTTTCCTGGATGACGGTTTTGTTTGGAATGATTGTAATGGCTGTTATGGGCGTAATAATGTACTTTATTTGTCCAGTGGTATTTTCTTTGCTTACCCCAATAAAAGAAGTGCAGGCTCTTTCTGCAAAGGTTTTGAGGGCAGAGCTTTTTGCAGAACCGCTTTACGGGGCATCCATAGTCTGTAGCGGTGCCTTGCGGGGTATGGGAGACACTCTTGTTCCCGGCATAATGAATCTCTTTAGCGTATGGGTTGTCCGCCTAAGCCTTTCCTTCCTGCTAATATCCAACTTGGGTCTTACCGGCATTTGGATAGCAATGGCAGTAGAACTCTGCTTCCGTGGCCTCATCTTCCTAACCCGCCTCTTAGTGATGACGAGAAAGTAGCTTATGCTTTCTCCACTCGACTAAATCCAAAATTTGATTATACTTAATTCATGCGTAAAAACATTTTCTTTTTGATTCTTACTTTTACCCTTTTGCTGGCACAGGCACTTTTTTGCCAAGAAAAAACGCCTTCAAAAGCCACACCCCAAATTTCTGTAGAAAAAATAGGAACTTACCCTTGCGGCCGCCAGCCCAAGCAGGTGCTTTTTTCTCCGGACGGAAAATTTATTGTCATGCCCCTTTTGGAAGACAACGGATTTGATATTTTTAGCGTGGAAGAAAAAAAAGTTGTAAAAAGAATAAATCCCCCGAATGCAAAAAAAGAAGGTTTTGCCGAAGGACTTTTTATACCTGCAAAGAATGCCTTTTTTGTTTCGCAGATGACTACCGGAAACATTTATGAGTATTCATACCCCGGCTTTGAATTCCGCAGGACGGTTTACACCCATGGCAACTGGTCAAAGTTCATTGCCTGGTGCCCAGAAAAAAATATAGTTGCTGTTTCCAACTGGATTTCCAACGACATTTCTCTCTTGGACTATGATTCAGGAAAGCTTCTGGGCAAGCTAAAGACTGGCGCTGCACCAAGGGGCATGGTCTTTTTGGACGGAGGAAAAAATCTTCTGAGCCTTTCCTTTGATTCTGGTGTTATAGAAAAATTTGAAGTTGATTCATTCAAAAGAATTGATTCAATAAAGATACCCAAGGCATGCATGAGGCACGTGATTCTTTCTAAGGATTCAAAGTATGCCTTTATTAGCGACATGTACAACTGCAAGGTTTACAAGTTGGAGCTTGCTGGCTTTAAGATTGTGTCATCGGTAAAGATTTACATCAACCCCAACACCATAGACATGTTCACTTCCGGGGGACATTCCTTTATCTTTGCTTCCACCCGCGGCCCAAACAACCCAAAGGACTACACAAAGCGCAGCCCTTCAAACGGAAAGATTCACATAATAGACGCAGACACAATGTCGATTGTAAAAACATTCTACGGCGGAAACCAGCCCACAGGCCTTGACGTAAGCCCAGACGGTTCGCTGCTTTGCTTTTCCAATTTTCAGGATGCAAACATAGAGCTATACAAAATAACCTGTGAGTAAAAATAAGAGATAACGCAATGGAGAATATGATGAAAAAGATAATGCCAACAGCTGTACTTGCCACCATCTGCCTTTGTGCGGCCAGCCTTTTTTTTACTGGTTGTAAAAAAAAACAGTCGCTTAACGAGCGGAGCATGTATTTTTGGAAGAGCAGTTTAAAGCTAGACCAGGAAGAAAAGTCTTTCGTAAAAAAACACAATGTAAAAAAAATCTATGCCAAGTTTTTTGATGTTGTTGAATCAAACAGCGGCAAAATAGATGAATATGGGCTGTCACCAATTGCAACTCTCAAGTTTGAGGAAGAACTTCCAAGCGGCGTGCAGATTGTTCCGGTTGTGTTCATAAGCGAAAGCTGTCTGGACGGCAACAGCAAATACTATTTTAAATTTGAATTGCCAAAGCTTCTTTCCTACCGCGTGCTCCAGATGTGCGAAACCCATGACATTCCGGTAAAAGAAGTGCAGATAGACTTTGACTGGACGGAAACAAACCGCGAAGACTATTATGAAATGCTTGAAGAATTGCGCAAAATCCTTTCGGAAAAAAATGTAGCGCTTTCCGTTACGGTACGCCTCCACCAGCTAAGGATGGAAGAGCCGCCCTGTGACAGCGGGGTTCTGATGCTTTACAACACCGGCAACTTTAGGGACATCAACTGCAAGAATTCAATTCTTTCCTATGAAGATGCAAGCCCTTATATTAAGAATCTTTCGTCTTACAAACTGCCGCTCAGGCTTGCTTTCCCAAACTTCAGCTGGTACCTCTGCTTTAAGGGTAATGAATTTGCTGCCATTTCCTACAATGTGGACACCAGTGACAAAAAATCATTTAAGGACAAGGGAGACGGAAGTTTTTCCGTGCTGCAGGAAATCTATCTTAAAAACTGCTCGCTTACGGAAGGAGATACAGTCCGCTACGTAAAAGCTGATTTTGAAGAAATTTCAAAGGTTTTGGAAGAAATAAAGCAGGTGAACAAAGACCTTGCCAGCAACAACATTCTATTTGACTTGAACAGCCGTAACCTTAAGAACCTTGGGGGAAGTGAATATGAAAAGATTTTTAACTAGTGCTATTTTTGCAACGGCCATGGCATTTTCCTTTGCATGTGGCCCATATTGGATGACTCCTGTAGACTTAAAGTCCCTCTACAACGTAACCCCTAGCTGCAACAATAAAGTTAATTTCTATACCAGCGTATATTGGACAAACTATAACGAGATTGGTGCTACGGAAAGCGACCTTAACAAGCTGATTGCGGAAGGTTCCCAGGCAATAGAAACCAGCGTTAACCCGATTGCAAAGGCTTTGCGCCAGGGCGGGAACAAAGAAGACATCGAGTACTTTAAGATTCTATGCGATTACTATGCCAAGGGCTGCGTAGACACCAAAAAGATGCAGGAATACGGTGACTGGTATTACCCCACAAAAGAGGAATACAAGAACTGGGGCGTAGTAAAGTCCAAGCTGCTAAAGAAAATAGAAGAGTATGACGGTGAAAGGCTTGCAGACCGCTATGCCTATACCGCAATGAAGATTTACTTTGACCACATGGATTTGGATGGCGCAAACAATTACATCAATACTCATAAAAAGGAAATGGAAAGCCTTAAAGAATCGCCTCTTTACGACATGTGCAGGAGCCTTTACGCAGGAATCCTTTTCCGTACGGGTCTTGAGGTAAAAAAAGCGGCAGAAATCTATGCGGAAATAGGTGACATTGAAAGCCTTGAGTATATGGGAGTCTTTGGGGACGAGGTTTATGACCAGCTGTATTTTATATGCGAAGAAGACAAAAATTCCCCCTTGCTGCCATATCTTTTGGAAAGGGCAGTGGCAAGACCTTCTTCTACGGACAAGGCACTTTGCGATTTTGTAAATTCAGTGGCCAAGGATGCCGGATGTAAAAACCAGCAGATGTGGAAGTGTGCCGCCGCCGCAATACATTCAAACCCGCTTTCCAAGGCCTACGATGTGTCTGCCGCGCTAAAAGAGATTAAGGAAGCAAAAGACCTAAAGGGAAACGCCCAGTCCAACCAAACAACCCGTGTGCTTACTTTCTACATCAAAAGCCTAACCCAGAAGGAATGGTCAAATGAATTTGCAAACTATGCCTTGGGTGAATACAACTGGATTGCCGGCTTGGGAGAAAAGGGCAACAATGCCCTTTCAACCATTACCCTGGAAGCTATAATTCCCCTTCTTGAGAGCTGCGGAAAAAAGAATGTGGCAGGCCTGCTTTCTATGCGTATAAATCCCTACGAGCCATACTATGTTTTGGATTCCAAGCTGAATTTTTATTCCAACAGGTATGTAGAAATAATGGATGCGGATGCAACAGAGAAAATGTTCCAAAAGCCTTCTTCCCCGGACAAATTTGTTGAATGGGTCTATTCAAGCCTTGAATCTTCGATTGCGGAAAAACAGACGGAAATTACCGAATACATAGGAACAAAATATCTTCGCGAAGGAAATTTCTCCAGGGCGGAAGAGTTTTTGTCCAAGCTGGAAGATTCATTCTGCTACGAAAACCGCGTTTACACTGTTCCAAGATGGTTCAGGGAAGAAAACATAATCAACTCCTATAACAATTTGAATGAGTGGACGGACAAAGACTATTCTTCTGCCCTTACTTCTGAGCAAAAAAATACCCTTGAAGAGTGGAGTAAGGTAAAGAATAAGAAGCTCCAGTATTGCAAGGACATTCAGGCGCTCATAAAGGCATACGAAGCGGAAGACCTTTCTTCTTCCGACGGAAAATACGAACTTGCCTATAGAATTGCCGTGCTTTTTGACCAGGCTTCACATTCAGGCTACTGCTGGTACCTGCGTCAGTATGGCCGTGGAAGCTGGAGGTTGCCGCCGCCAGCAAAAGAAGCTAAATGGCAGGGTGAAGAGGGCGGAGACCTTAGCCTTTTCTACAGGAGACCCTTCTATTTTGAAAATGAGGCAAAGAAATACCTGGCTTTGGCATCGGAAAGTCCCGATCAAGAGCTAAGCTACAAGGCCAAGTATGCGCTTTTGTTCCTAAGCTATGACGACGGCGACAGCAAAAAGATTGCCCCTGCGCTCAGGAATGAATTGTACGAGGCTCAGCAGCAGGGATTGCTTTCTGGAGAGATGGCCCGCTGCGATTTGCTTGCTGACTATACGGCAAACAGCTGGTATTAGCCTTTAATTGTTGATTTTTGCCAATGCTCTCTTAAATTCAAATAAAATATTCCGATATATAGAAGGAACAGAGTAGTTTTTTTTGAAAAAATGGGGCATAATATGAGTATGGATGTGAATAATAGTGAAGATTTTGGCGCAAAATTCTTAGCCGCTCTCAAAGAAAAGGAAGCTTGGTTAAATTCAACACTGCTTCCAAAAATTCATGATGATTACAGGCTTCACTTGACGTGCCTTAATAATTTGGTGGAGGCGCTTTCCAAAAAATCCCTCATAACTCCAGACCCTTACCAGAAAGACAAGAAAATTACGCAAATTCAAAAGCCGGAAGAGTCAACTTTTACCGATAATGAACGCCCCGTTAAGCTTGGCCTGCGTATTTGCGACTACCAGAGCATGATCGACTATGTCTGCAACTACATGAAATTTACCACGGACCAGCTTAACCTGGACAAGGTTCAGCGCCTTATGGATTTGAACGGAACCTTCCAGTGGTCAAGCCTTACTGCAAATTCCCCAAAGATGAACACTCAGGCTCTTGCAATCTGCATTGGTAACTTGAAGGCTGGTGCACAGCAGCTGCAGATTGCAATGATAAACGACAGCGTTAACAAGAGCATTGAGGCTATGGCGGAAATTTCCAATGGCCTGAGGCAGACTGCCGACTTTATCCGTGAGCGTTATAAGGGCGAAGTATACAAAAACATAGTTGCAAGCGATAAATTTGATGTTTCCAAAAAGGTAAACCCTGCAACTTTTATGGCGGAAATAAAGAGGCTTTTCCCTTCACTTATGCCAAAGAGACCCTTTTCCAATGACTTGGTTGAGGAAATCATTCAGGAGCAGATTGGTGACAACAAGGCTGCCATACAGAAAAAGACGCTGGACAAGCTGCGCATAGAAGAGACCAAGGTTGTCGCTAAGGAAAGCGGCCCCAATACCCATGAAGTCCTTATGGAAGCAATCCGCAACCTTGGCACTACTTCCGAGCAGTACGAGCAGGTCCTGATGAAGATTGTCTCTAACAACAAGGTTCTGCAAAGCGGTCGTAATACCTTTAAGGATAAGGTTATCCGCTTTATACGCAAGATTTTTGGCCTCCCCGAACAGCAGATTGACTACTCAATCGTAACTACGGATGCTGCAACCCATGCTAAGAAGCACGAAAGCCTGAACTACACAGAATTTGTTGGCAACCTTGCAAAGCGCAACAAGTTCTATTCAGGTATTGCGGTAAAGAATTCAATGGCCTACAACCAGATTTCTTCCCAGGATGAAAAGAAGGCTTTGGCTTGGCTTAACAAGCAGATGACGGAAAACAGCCGCATTCAGGTTGTTCTTGCAGGACTGGACGCTTTCTTTAAGTCTTCCGTTTCTGTCATTGACAGACCCAAAATCAAGGGAATTACCATGGAACTTACTTCGCTAAAGAACATACTTGTAAAGACCAACCAGTTGCGTGCGGAGTATGTTGCTTATATTGAAGAAAAAGAGCAGATGAGGAAATTAGGAATTACTGAATGAAAAATAAACGCATTTTTTCTTTGGTCACTTGTTTATGCCTTGCTATTCCGGTAGTTTTTGCGCAGTTTAATTTTAATCTTCCAAAAACACAAAATACAGCACCAGTTCCGTCTTTGCAGCGTGTTCTTATCATTCAGGACATGGTGCACGAATATGACCTTAATCCCTATACTGCAAGCTATAATTCAGAAGCACAGCTTTTTACGGCCTTGTATGAAGGGCTTTTTTCCTACGACCCCATAACACTTGATCCTATAAATGCAATCTGCGAGACATACAAAGTCTCACGCAACAAGCAGCGCTGGACCTTTTCTTTGCGCAAGGGGCTAAAATTCAGTGACGGTAGCCCTATAAACGCCTCTGCTATCCGTAACTCTTGGCTTGCCCTGCTTGCGACAAGAAATGCACCCTTCGCATCTCTAATCGACTGTATAGAAGGTGCTGAAGCCTACCGCACGGGGAAGGGAAGTGCAGAGGATGTAGGCATAATAGTCCGCGACGAGGAGACTCTTGTAGTTCACCTTAACGAGCCAACGGAACATTTTCCCCGCATACTTTGCCACCACTCCTTTGCGGCCGTAAGCAAAAAGAAGAATGTCTTTTCCGGGCCTTTTGTAATCAGCTCCTACACAAATGGCGAGATCAAGCTTGTAAAGAATATGAATTACCGCGATGCTGCGGCTGTTCAGTTGCCAGGCATTACGATACGCCAGGGGGACGATGCAAAGGAAAACGCCCATCTTTTCAATACCGGCGATGCTGACTGGGTAACGGGAGACGTTGACGTAGAAAAGATTCTTAACAAGGATTCAATCAACATAGCAGGTGAGTTCGGCACTACATTCCTATTTTTTAAGCAGTCCAAGAAAATCTGGAACACAAAGGAATTCCGTACGGCACTTTTGGAGGCCATCCCCTATGATGAGTTGAGGAAGGACTATGCGGTAAAGGCAACTTCTTTGGTCTATCCGCTTTCTGGCTATCCGTCGGTAGTTGGCTGGAGTGACTATGACATTGATGATGCCATTGAACTTATGAACATTGCTCGCAAAAAGGCAGGCCTTACTTCCACAGACACTTTTAAAATCACATTCAGCATAATGGATTTGGATTACATGAAAAACTGGGCGGAAGTCTTAAAGAAGGCATGGGCTCCGCTGGGAGTTGAACTGAATGTTAGCATAGACGGCAACTTTACTACTTATGTTAACAAGATAAAAAATTCTTCGGCAGACTTGTTCATGTATTCATGGATTGGCGATTTTGCAGACCCTACAACCTTCCTGGAGCTTTTTAGAAGCAATTCCACGCTGAATGTTTCGGGCTACAAAAACAGCCACTATGATGAGCTTTTAAAGCAGGCCGCTGCTACTGCAAAGCAAAAAGACCGCTTTGCCATCCTTGCAGAAGCTGAGCAGGTTATACTTGATGATGCGGAAATAATTCCAATATCACATCCGGTTTGCATGCACGTCATCAACATGAATATAATCGGCGGTTGGAAGAGCAATGCCTTGGACATCCATCCCTTCAAGTACATTTACATCAAGCAGTCTGAAACTGAACTCCCTAATCTTGTTTCTTATCCATTGCAGCTTTTGCCTGGGCAAGAACATCTTCCAAATTCACACTTATAAAACCGGAGCGGCCAGTCTTGTAGAAGCTGGTCTGTTCCCAAGCAGCATATAAATAATTTCCGGCGATTGCAACTTCTCCGTAATTGTAACCGGCTGGCATTAATGGCAGTCTGAATGCAACAACCTGCGAATCGGCTGCCGTTTTTTTTATGTAAGTCGTTCCGTCTGCAAAAACACAGGCAACGTAACCTGCGAGAGGTGCCTCTATTCCGTGGGCACTAACAGGAGATGCTCCGTTTCCGCTTTGGTAGTAGCTTAGCGGCGTTGTCCCCGATTCATCCCGCCAGATAATATAAAATGGGAATTCAGGTGGAATTGCAGAAAGCAGGTCTTTGACCTTTTCCGGGGCAGAATTGTAAAGCTTGGGCAGAATGAGTTTTTTGTATTCATCCTCGGTTGAAGGCTTAAAGAGCAGCATATCTTCCGTATTCAGGGCAGGAGAAAGCTCAGAAAGCTGAACATAGGGTTCCCATGTAAAGTATGAGAATTCAAAGCGGTTGGCATCAGGCTTTCTCTTTGCAGAGCATGCCCATGTCTTTCCGTTCCACACGTAGCCTGTTACCTGATCCTCTCTTGCCAGGTGAAGGTTTTCGTAGGACACAAGCGGAAAGAAAAGCTTTGCAGACGGATTGAATTCCACCAGAAATGGCCTGTGGGTAGGCTTTTGTGCCGGTTCTGCCGTTTGCGAAAAGGGTTCCTGCAGCTGGTTAAAAAAGGTGCTTTTGTAAAGATAGAAAATGGGGACGCCCTTGCTAAAGACCAGTGAATCTGCGGTTTCGCTGGTAAAAATGGAAAGGTCTGTAAAAAATTCCACACCGTCGTTTTTTATTGCCAGAATGCCCCCGTGGTTCACAAGTGCATAAGCCTGGTAGGAATTTGCTCCCCCTTCGGCTGATGGCACGCTTCCCGCAGAAGAAATGCGGACTGCCTCTGTCCAAGGCTTTTCCGGTACGGCAGGTGCTTTTTGCGGAAGGTCGCATTTTTCAAATCCGTCTTGGGTAAAATAGTACCAGGTGTGGCTTTTTTGAACTGAACGTAGTTCCATCAGGCTGCCGTCTTTTTGCTCGTTCTTCTTTTTAGAGCAGGAGACTGATGAGAAAACAAGTATGGTCAGGCCTAAAAATATAGGGAATCTGTAACTTACAGCATTAATATCAAGAATTTTCATTGCATTACTATATATTAGATTTCGGCTTTATTCCACCGTAACATTACTTGAGCCTTATGTCGCTTTTTTTGAATTTTCCCGAAGAGATTGCCCTCATAATCCGCTCCTTGTCCAAGAGCCAGGGGTCAGAAGACTTTTCGAGGCAGGTTTGCTCAAATTTCTGCCAGTTAAAGAGGGTAAGGAATTCCTGTACGCCTTTTGCATCCCCGCAGGAACTCCCCTCGTAGAGCGAATACAGGACGGATGCCGCAAAGCCGTTTTGAACAGAAAGCTCCTTGTTCAGCGGAAAAATAGCCCCGGATGCCCGTACAGTACCCTTTCCGCCATCATTTTCCGCAGAAGTGCAAAGTTTATTCGCTGGTTCCGCCAAAAAAGATGCCACCCGGTTCTTACAGACTTGAACCTGTATCGTGCTACCGGAAGGAAGACTTTCGTATTTGCTCTTGTTGATTCCGTCTGTAAAGGAAATATTCCAGAATTCAACATAAACACTCTTTCCGTCCGCATCCACCGTCTTTGATGGAATTTCCATTTCCACTTCTTGCTGGCAAGAGTTAAAGGCTTCAATTTGGCTGCATCCCAAAATCAGGAATATGGCTGCCAATATAAAAAAGAAATTTATTTTATTCATCATATAATATATATGCTTTAAAAATTCAAAAAGGTAGAAAAAAACGTAAATTTTATATATATTATTGTGATTATTGCGGAGGAATTATGGATCCCAAAAAAGATGCCGTTGTGGAAAAGATTGGTGAGATAGGCACGGAAGTAACGGAACAGACAAAATCCCTTTTTCATATTGATGAACTTAAGGATTTTATTACATGGAACAATCTTTTTAAGGTGGCAATCAGCCTTGTTACTTTGATTATATTTTACACGTTGTACAGAATTCTAAAGCATATACTCAAAAAACGTGTTGCGGTTAAGATGGAGCCTCACAATGCCCAGATGCTTAGCAAGTCAGTAAGCTACATTTTTTACATACTTATGGGAATGTACATTCTTAGCCTCTTTGGAATTGACCTTAAGGCAATATGGGGAGCTGCCGGTGTTGCAGGACTTGCAATCGGTTTTGCAGCCCAGACCAGCGTTAGCAACATCATCAGCGGACTCTTTGTTGTTTCCGAAAAGACGCTCAAGATTGGCGACTACATAGAAGTTGGCGGTGTGGCAGGAACTGTAGACACCATAGGCCTTTTGAGCATAAAAATCCACACGGCGGACAACCAGATGATCCGCATACCAAACAGCACCATCATCAACAATAACCTTATTAACTACAGCCGCTTTCCCAAGAGACGCTTTGTCTTTGAAATTCCCATCGGCTACGACATGGACTTAAAGTACGTCTACAATGTTGTAAGCAAAATTCCTGCAAAGTGCAAGTCTGTCATAAAAGACCCGGCTCCCCTTCTTTTCTACGACGGCTTTGGTGATGCAATAAAACTAAAGCTTGCCGTCTGGTTCAACAACGGAGACCTCTTTTCTGTAAAGACGGAAGTTTATACGGAAATAGTAAAAACCTGCCGCGAAGAGAATGTTACCATACCGTTTACCCACTATGACATTACGATTTTAAATGACAAGGGCGAAAAGGAAAGCCTTCCCGAACTTGCAACTACTTCTGCCAGCAAAAAAACTTCCGTGTCAAAAAAATCCGCCGCAAAAAATGTTGCCGGTAGAAAAAAGCGCGGGCCAGTTTCCGCTGCGGAAAAAAGAGCCATAGAAGCTGGCATCCTAAGCGACATGGAAGAAGACGAAATAAAGTAATGCTAGTAAAACGGAGCACAGGCCGTTTTTACTGTGCCCGTCACCTTAATCTTCACCCTTTATTTTCAAAAAGCGATTGTATTCATCTTCCGTCATTGCAGAAGAATTAACAGCGTCTAAAATTGCCATGCTAAGAACTCGGGAAGCAAGGGTTCCAACCAAGTTGTAGTCACTTTTTATGTCTCCGCAGGAAATTGCGTAAACTGTGTCTCCGTCCGCGCTGGTTCCAACAGGATTTATGCTACGCGCAAGTCCAGCCCTTGTCATTGCCGCTATCTTGCACATCTCCTGCTGACTGAATTTCGCGTTTGTAATTACGGCTCCAATAGTAGTGTTTTTTCCTTCCTGGATTTTATCCTTCATCTTTTCCTGCATGGAATAAAGAACTTCTTCGCTGTCCACAAAGGCTGTCCGTTCATCATTCATTGCTCCAGCAACCTTTTTTCCGTTTCTAAAGTCAAAGATGTCGCCAAGTGCATTTACTATTACAACAGCTCCAACCTTAAGCTCTCCAACCTGAACTGCGTAATAGCCAATGCCGCTTTTCTGAGCCCGCTTAAGACCGCATAGCTTTCCAACAGAAGCCCCGCATCCGCCGCCAACATTTCCTGACTGGGGAAGGGCATTCCTTTCTGCGTCTTTGCATGCAGCGTAACCCATCTTTGCATCTGGCCGCACCTTTGTCTTTGTGCTCAAATCGAAAATGCAGGACTGGGGCACAATCGGTATTACCATGCCGGTTAGCCTGTAGCCCATTTCGTGTTCTTCAAGATACTGCATTGCTCCTGTAGCAGCGGCAAGTCCGTATGCAGAACCGCCAGACAAAAGCAGTGCTGTTATAGACTGCTTGTAGGAAAGCGGTGTAAACAAGAAAGATTCCCTGGCAGCAGGCCCGCCTCCGCTAATGTCTATTCCGGCAGTATTCTCTTTGTCAAAGACAATTGCGGTTACCCCGGTCATGGCATCGTAATCCTGTGCGTTTCCTATTCTAAAACCGCCAATGTCTGTTATGCTGATTTCTTTTAGCTCCAAGATGTACTTCTCCTTTTTATCTGCTATTGCCTTTGTTCCATAAGAAAAAGTATTTCATCAAGAAGACAGTCGGCCGCTTCTTCTTTTTGCATTACGGGCAATTCCTTTGTGCTGGAAGAAGAAATCAGGGTAAGCACGTTTGTGTCAACAGCAAATCCTGAATCAGGTGACGAAAGTGAATTTGCTGCAATCAAATCAAGGTTTTTCTTTACAAGTTTGGCCTTGGAATTTTCTACCATGTTTTGGGTTTCCATAGAAAATCCGCACAAGAACTGCGAGGCTTTTTTGTTCTTTCCGCACCATGCAAGAATGTCTTCCGTGCGTTCAAGGGGCAGGCTTAGGTCGTCATCGTGCTTTTTGATTTTTTGGTCGCTTACATTGGCTGGCCTGTAATCCGCAACTGCCGCCGCTTTTATTAGAATGTCTGAGTCAAAAAAATTATCCTTAACGGCTTTTGCCATTTGTGCAGCGCTTGTTACGTGAACTGTGTTTACAAAGGGTAGTTCCTTTAGGGCAACAGGCCCGCTAACAAGTGTTACCTCTGCACCGCGTCTGCTTGCGGCCTTTGCAACGGCATATCCCATTTTGCCGGAAGAATGGTTTGTTATGTAGCGTACCGGATCTAAAGACTCTTGAGTTGGACCTGCGGTTACAAGAACTTTTTTTCCTGCCAAGTCTTTTTTGCAGGGAAGCTCGTGTTCAATCCAGACAAAGAGGGTTTCTGGTTCTGCAAGACGTCCCTTTCCGTTTGTTCCGCAGGCAAGATAACCCACGTCGCCTTCAGCTATGCTCATTCCGTAACTGCGGCATTTTTTTAAATTGTCCTGGGTAACAGGATTTTGGTACATTGCCGTGTTCATTGCAGGGGCAATTATTTTGGGACAGGTGGAAGCAAGAAAAGTTGTTGTTAGCATGTCGTCTGCAAGACCGTTTGCAACTTTTGCAATTACGTTTGCACTTGCCGGTGCAATTATAAAAAGGTTTGCCCTTTGCGCAAGAGAAATGTGCTGAACTTTAAATTCGTGGTTGCGGTCGAATGTTTCCAAAAGGCAGCGGTTGCCCGTAAGGTTTTCAAAAGTTGCAGGGCCAATCAGCTGGGTTGCATTTTTTGTCATTATAACGTGAACATCTGCGCCGGCTTTTACCAGCATACTTGTTAGGGCTGCGGCTTTGTATGCGGCTATGCTTCCGCTTACACCCAATACGATGCATTTATTTTTTAGGCTTTGATTTTCCATACAAGAATTATAGCAAAGAAAATTGTAGTGGGCAAGTTTTTCTGGAGCAGCCTTTTTGGTTTTACTGTGCGTAAGGCTATGCCGTTACGCAGTTTGTCTTGTTACCCGCTTTCCAGGGTTCCGCGGGGCCCTACCCGCTCCATTGCCTGCCGGCAACCCGCCTTAGGCGGGCCCTTACAATCGGGGCTAGGCTTGGTTATCCATTCGCCGTTCACCAAAAGTTCATGGGGAAAAAAGTTTGCCTTGTAATTCATCTTGGGGTGGTCTTTGATCCAGTAGCCAAGATAGTAATATTCAAAGCCATGGTCTTTTGCCCATAGGATTTCGTTTATTATGCTGAATGTTCCTATGGAGCGTTTTAGAATTTGCGGAGAAATGTCGTAGTAAAAATAGTTTGAGGAAATTGAACCAAGCGCAAAATCAAGCACGCTAACGGCTACAAGCTTTCCTTCCAGATAATAGTCAAAATTTTTTGTTCCGCTGTAATGCTTTTTTTCTAGGACTGCATTGTTCTCAAATTCATTTGTGCAACCGGAGAATGATGCTACTTCCGAAAATGCGTTTAGTCTGGAAATTGTTTTTCCGGGGTTGTGCCGCTGCCAGTAGTTTTGGTAAAGGGTGATTTTTTCTTCCGTGATAAAATCATCCAGTTTTTCCGTTATGCGGAGTTCAAGATCTGAATTTTTCCTTATAAGATGGCGGGCACTTTTGCTGGGAATGAAGTCTCTTGCCGGGATGCGTATCGGTATGCATTTTTTGCATTCGGGGCAGCTTTCGCAGTACATTATGGTTCCTGTTCTGCGGAAGCCTTCTTCAAGCTGAATCTTGTAATAGCATTCCTGTCTGCTAGTTGTGCTTCCGAACCTTTTTTGTGCACTAGTAAAAAATCCGTCGGAAATAAAGCCTCTTAAATTTTCTTCGCTTGGAAAGGAATACATTTCACTTTTTGCAGTAAGGCCATCAAAGTAACCGCAAGGTGACTCGAATAAACTCATGCCTTGATTATATTCCTTGGGGTTTACGGCTGTCAACTCAATAGACAATTCGGCCTGTCTGGTGTAAAATGGTAGCGTGAAAATTATTTTTTGTCTTGCGGCTTTTATGGCTGCCTTTTGCATTTTTACATTCCCTGCTTTTGCACAGGAGACCAGTGCGGATATTTTTGAGCCCGTTGTTGATGCGCAGAATAAAATTCTGGAAGACTATGACATTGAGGCTATGGAAGAAGAGAACAGACTTTCTGAAAAGCGCACCGATGAGCAGAATGACATGATTGATGAAGCGGAAATAAATTTTAGGGAAGCGGCCGCAAGCCTTGCAGAAAAGACTTCTGATGACACAGCCCTTTTTCTGGAAAATATAGAGCAGGTTGAAAATTCAAAAAAGGCCATTCTCAATCTGCGCAACGTAAAATCACAGAATTCCAGCGCGGTTGAATATGCTGCCCTTGTAAACCTGGACAAGTCCTACAAGGTTCTTGAAAACAAGGTCTATACGGCAACTTCTTTGACCGACACGCTTATTGTGCGCGGGTATTCATACAACAATCTCCGCAACCGATGGACCATTTCAGTAAAGTCCAACTTTTTTGGCTATACCTCGCTTTTTTCTATAGACTTGCCCCTTATGTACAAGTCTCTTACCGGAAAAGAAGTGAAGTCACTGGTAAAGATGACAAAGGAAGAGCGTGCTGAATACGAAGAGAATATCATGCTTTATGACAGCCTCTTCCGCCGTGCTGTGCCGGTTGTCTATGTGCGCCTAAAATATAAGATACGCAAGTGGAAGGATGCTTCTGAATACCGCTTTGAGCCGGAGCAGCTTGATCTTATAAGGACCGATACGAATAAAACTGTTTTTTCTTTTAGCAAGGACTTTCTTACAAAAAATACGTTCATAGTCTATCCCCGCATTGAAATTAGGACTGCTTCCGAGCGCAGTACGGATATAGACAACGCTACAAAAATCCTTATGGGTGAAATGCGGAACAACCAAGAAAAGGCTGTTGAGCGGGCAGAATCCAGGGGGCAGATTACCCTTGTTGATGACAAAAAGAAGCAGGTTGAACAGAGGGGGCGAAGTGCAGTTTTCCTTTCTGCAGACACACGGATTACAAATTCCATGCTGAATGATTTTGATGCCAAGGACATCCAGCTGAATTCCATTGCGTTAAATCTTGTTCTTGGACTTGGACGCTTTGGCTTTGTTGGCGGAGACTTTGGCTACGATTATAAGAACAGGGAAAAGGAAAGCAGTTCCTATTGCTTTGGACTCATGGGTGGCCTGAATTTTATGGCAACGAATTACGTGCGTCCCTATGCGGAAATTGCGGCCAACTGCCATACGGACAAATATTTTACCCCAGAACTTGGCATTGGAACCGATATTTTGATTGGAAAAGTCATGATAAATTTGGGCTACAACTTTGGCTGGAATATAAACATGAAGAATTATTTTGAAGAGAAAAAATTCCTTGATGATGACATTACGACTTTTCATTTGTTTACTGTGGGCTTTGGCTTTGCCTGGCGGTAAGCAGTGCCCTGGTAAAACAATGGCTAGGTCTTCGTCAGATGCTTCTTTAGAAATTCATGTGGACATTTATTCCGTATGGGCTGAACATAAGCTGGGGCTTTTTTCTTGAATCTCCTGTCTGCGAGTTGTTTTTTTGAGCAAAGAAGCGGTGGGCAAAGGGAACTGCAAAACCAACTGCGCTTCCCATTGCGGCTCCTGCGAGTACGTCTGTAAAGAAGTGGTTTCCGCTGGCCATGCGCATGGCTCCTGTTCCGGCTGCAAATAGATATGATGTGGCGATTACCGGAATCTTTAGGTTTGAATCAGGGTAGTAGCTGCAGAAAACGTAGGATGTGAACGTTGCTCCCATAAAGGCGTTGGCTGTGTGACCACTCAGGAATGAGTACATAAAGTCGTTGCTGTCTATGCCGTCCTGATCGCGGTCGTCAAAATACATGTAGGGGCGTTCCCTTCTTGCACCTATCTTTATCCAGTCTTTGATTCCGTTTGTGAACAGAATAGCTTCGGAATACATTACGGCTACGTCAAAAAGGTTCTGCCCGCTGAAATTTCCACATGCGCTTTCTGTCAGGAAGGTTGCTGCAGGAATTCCTGCCGTTGCGATTATGCATGTTACGGTTCCCGCATTGTGCAGCGTATTGTTGTAACCGGTCATAAAAAATCGGTCAAAGGGATTTATGTCGTCCTTGTCGTATATTTTTAACGGATCATATTTGTCTTTTGAAGAAACGTGGTCCTTAAAAAGTGCGCTGCCATAGGTTGCCGCTGCGGATGCGAATATAACCGAATCCCAAACCTTGTCCAGGGCAAAGGGGGAGTTTTCTTCCGTCAGACAGAGTTCATTCTGAGGAATGTCAAGCTTAAAAATCTGCGCGCCGGCATTTTTTGGAAGCAGAAAGGCAAAGGAAAGAAATGAAAAAATCAGCGCGAAAGAAAAATTTTTCTTAGGATACTTGCTTTTCATAAAATTATTTTCCCATAAGTTCATACATGATAACGGAGGATGCCTGGGCAACGTTAAGGCTGTCTATTACAGGCTTTGCATCCGGGAATCCTGCGTATGGAATAAGAACCAGATGGTCGCAGAGTGATTTTACCTCTTTGCTGATTCCGTTCTCTTCATTGCCAAGGATTATTATTACTCCTTTGTCCTGGCACATTTGCCTTATGCTGCGGGTTGTCTCTTTTGCATCAAGCGATGTTCCGATTCTTACCATTTTGCCGGCCATGTCATTCAAAAGGCGGGGGATTGATTTTATGGAATAGATGTTTACAAATTCCATGCCGCCCTCTGCTACGCGGTAGCTGCTTGTGGTAACGGAAGACTGGGCTTCGTCCAGGGGGATAACAACGTTCTTTATGCCAAAGAATGCCGCACTGCGGACAATTGCGCCAAGGTTGTTTGCGTTTCCTACGCGGTCAAGAAGAATTGCGGACTGCTTTTCTTCCACCCATTTTGCAGTTACTTCCGTATTCAGAGCCTTGATTTCTGGGGACTGAATCATTGCCACTACGCCCTGGTGGTGCACGCTGCCACAAAGACGCTCAAGTTCAACTTCATCCTTGACTTGGTTGTAGGGCTTTTTTGCTGCGGCAAGCTTTTTGCACAATCCACCGAAAAGGGGTGCCCTTGCGGAAGAAAAATAAAAGCGGGTGATGCGTTCCCAGTTTGCCTTTTCCAGAGTTTTTACTGCTGCAAATCCGCAGACTGCAAGTTCATTATTCAGCGTGTTCTTCATAAAATTTTGCTCCTATTCCGCCCATCACTTTAAAAAAGTCAGGGAAGCTAACTGCGCAGCATTCTGCGTCGTTTACGATGATTTTTTCTTTTTGTCCAAGTGCCAGCCCCATGCAGGCCAAAGCCATAGCAACCCGATGGTCCTTGTAGCTTTCTACATTTGCTCCGTGCAGGGAAAATTCCGGGTTGGGAGAACCGTCTGCCTTTACTGGAGAGTGCCCGTGGATAACAAAGAAGTCTTCCCCTTCTTCTGTTACAGCGCCAAGTTTTGCAAGTTCCTCGTGAAGAACCTTTATGCGGTCGGTTTCTTTGCGGCGGCAAACGCTGATGTCTTCTATATAAACACAGCCTTCAGTAAAGCAGGCGATGGCCGCTATTGCGCAAATTGCGTCGGGATAGCCTGAAAGGTTTACGTGAAGTTCCTTGCCGGGAAGGTTTTCTGTGGAAAGCCGTCCGATTCCGTCTGAAGATTTTTTTAGGCCGCGTACACGCAGTGTCTTTGCTTCCTTGTCCCACTCTATGTCTGCTCCAAGTGATTTTAGTACCTGGACAATTGCATCGTCCCCTTGGGTGCCGGAACCGTCTATGTCTTTTATTGTAATGTCGCTGTTTGTGATAAGGGCCGCTACAAGAGGAAAGGCAACCGCTTCCCAGTCACTTGGGATTGTTGTGTCAAATGCCTTTATGTTTACAGGGCCTTGCACTTCTATGTGCTTAAAATCCGGGCTTATCTGAACCTTTGCGCCAACGCTTTCCAGCCACTTTTGGGTCATCGTAAGGTAGGGCGTTTCTTTTGGGTCGGTTAGTTCAATCTGTAGAGTTCCGTTTAGCCTTAGGGCTGCCATCATGAGTCCCGAAATGTATTGGCTGGAAACAGTTCCGCCTGTGGTGATTTTGTTTTTTGCAGAAATTGGTCCTTGTATTAAAAGGGGGCAGGTGGAGCTTCCTGGAACAGAGGTGCAAGCCTTGGCACCCAGCTGGTTAAGCGCATCCACAACGTGGTGCACGGGACGCTTTCTAATGCTTTCGTCTCCGGTAAAAATGCTCCATCCGCTGAAGGTTGCTGCGATTGGAGAGAGAAAGTAGAGCAGGGAGCCTGAATTTCCAACGTTTACAACATCGCTTGGCAGATGAAGTTTTTCTCCAGCTCCGTAAACAGTCCATGTCTTTGACGGTGTACTGCCACTTGATTCGCCCAAGTTTGCACATGCTCCAATCAGGGGCAGGGCTTGGAATGTGCTAAGGCAGTCTGCGCTTGGCAAGGGGTTTGAGATTTTGCAAACTCCATCGGACATAGCTGCCAAGAGTAGAGCGCGTATAGTATGGGACTTTGAACCCGGGACTGAAACTTCTCCGGTAAGTTCAGAGTGTTCTGCTGAAATTTTCATGTTAATAAAATAGCATAGAACGGTGTTAAAAACAAGGCGGGCAATGCTTCTTAAATTTGAGCGATAGTTTCTAAAGGTTCTGTCGCTTGGCCTTTTATATAATTCTCCATCTGTTTAGGAATGCAAACACAGCTACTCCAGTATAGTTATCTCTACGCGGCGGTTTTGGGCCATGCCTTCGGGGGTGGAGTTGTCGGCAATGGGTTTTGTTGCGCCCCAACCTTTGCAGATGAATTTTTCGGCGGGGATGCCCCGTTTGCTAAGTTCGCTGGCAATGGCACGTGCGCGTTTTATGGAAAGGGACATTTCTCCTGAGGGGTTGCCGGTTGATGCTGTGTGGCCTTCCACCAGGAATGAAGAATCCTTTGCGTTAAGAAGGACACTTGCAATTTTGTCCAGCCTTTCCTTTTCGCTTTCCAAAAGCTGGTCGCTGTCCGGCTTGAACTGGAGGTTCTTTATGCTTATCCTAAGTCCGGCGGGTGTTTCTTCCACTGGAACTTCAGCAGGAGGAAGCTTTTCTTTTTTTACCGAAGTTATGATTTTTTTGCGGTCCACGGCAGGAGGATAATTCGTAAAGAGGCTGATTGTTCCCTTAAAGTCTACCTTGCGGCCGTTCTTGTAGAAAAATGATTCGTCTACGGTGTCGCGGACAACAAGGGCAGCACCGCTTTCCTTACTGATGACTATTGTTGCAGAGTGTGAGCCTGTAGCCCTGTCCAAAAGCGGGTCCCCTTCTGTATCTGCCGGAACTTCTGCCGCAGAAAGAAAACCGTAGCGGGTTGCCCACTTTGCGCTAACAATGTAAACCTCTTTTCCATTGTAAACATCGTCTTTTACGTAGGTGTATTCAGCTGTAAAGGGGATGCGGGTAAATTCCCCAGTATTCATTGGGTCTACAATGCGAACAGAAGAAGCAGTCCATTTTTCTCCCTTGGAGATTTTTTCTTGGGGGTAGCAGGGAAAACTTCTGAAGGTAGGGTAGCCATTGTCTTGAATCATGGTAAAAGTGCCGTCGGATGCTATTTTGAATACAGAAGGTATGGCTTCGTTTATTCCGGGCAGCTGTCTTTGCATGTTGCGCCTGGTTTCTTGCCAGACGTAGAAATTGCCGTCGTAGAGGTTTTCTTTTTGCACTATAAAAGAGCGGATTTCCCTGCTTAAAAGCCCGGTGTACTTGCCGTTGTCGTACCTGCGCAAGTCCGTGCGTTCGGTAAAGGTGTAGTTTCCGCTTCCCTTGTAGCTGATTGAATTCTGCGCCGTAAGAAAAGCCGGTGGCAATATTATAGAAGAAAATGCAAACAGTGCGGCAAAAATCTCTTTTCTCATAAGACCTCGCTTATGTAAAAAAACAAGGGGGACAAGAGTTACAAGGTAGCAAAGAAAATATTCCGCAAAATATTAAGGCACGGCAGGGGCTGGAGGGGCGGGCGCAAGCCCGTTGCGAAAGCAATGGAGCGGGTAGGGTCCCGCGGAACCCCGGAAAGCCCCTAGCATATAAAAGTGCCGCACTTTTATTTTTTAAGAAATTTAATCAAAAAATTATTGATTTTTCACGAATATTGTGTAAAATTCATGTAGGTTTAAAATGGCGACATTATTCGATATTGCACAGATAACAGGATTTTCACAAGCCACGGTTCAGCGGGTGCTGGAAGGCAGGGATTCCATTGGCCAGGAAGCACGCAACCGCATTTTTTTGGCCGCAAAGCTTACCGGTTTTAAGTACGGGAATGCAGAAAAGGATGGCGGGGCAAAAGAGGCTAATTCCAAGCTGATTGGCGTTATTGCAGAAAAGGAATCTTTTACGAACGGCCTTGAACATCCGCTTTTTGGGGGAATTGTAAACAGTTTTAGGAATATTGCCTACAAAGACGGCTACGACCTGATTTTTATGTCCAAGGAGATGAATTCTTCCATTTCTTATATTGACCACTGCAAGTCGCGCAAGGTGGAGGGCATTCTTATTCTGAATTCCGTCTATGGTGACCCGGAGATTACCAGCCTTGCCTCCAGCGGAATTCCCTGCGTGTCTGCAAATGAATTTATTCCCGGAATATGCACGGTTGTTTCCGAAAACAAGGACGCTGCTTTTCATGGGGTTGAATATCTTATAGAAAAAGGCCACAGGAACATTGGCTACATTGCTGGCCCCTATCTTGTAAATTCACCGGCTGCCATTGAGCGGGGTGAAGGCTACAAGATGGCAATAAAGGCTGCGGGCTTAAAATACAAGAGCGAATATGTGGAAAAGGCTGCCCTTTGGGAACTTAAGCCCGGTTTTGAGGCGGCAAAGAAGCTTTTTACAAGAGCCCCGGAAATTACGGCTGTTTTTTGTGCTTCTGACCAGCTGGCGGCAGGAACCATGCAGTATTTGCAGACTGTTGGAAAGCGGGTTCCGGATGATGTTTCGCTTATTGGCTTTGACGATTCACTTATTTCTGAATGCAGCACACCGCCGCTTACCACGTTCAGGCAGGACAGGAAAAAGATTGCTGCCGTTTGCGCGGAAAAACTTATGGCGGCAATGAAGGGCAAGGGGGAATATGAGATTGTCCGCATTCCGGTTCAGTTTATAGAAAGGGAATCTGTTGCCGCTGTTAAAAAAGCCGACTAGCCTTTAGCGGAAGACTATGTTGGAAAAGCTTGGGTTAAGCACTTCGATTTTGCCTGCAAGCTGAAGGGAAGCCTTTACCGAGCTGTCTTCCATGATGAACAAGGCCGCAGTACGCTCAATCTTAAAATATTCCTTTGGCCCAAGGATGTAGGCTGCAGTGCTTAAAGCGTCTGCTTCTATTGAAGAGCGGGATACGATTGTTACGCTTCCCACCCTGTTCTCTTCCGGGTAGCCGGTCTTTGGGTTTATGATGTGGTGGTAGCGCCTTCCATTTTTTTCAAAATACCTTTCGTAGGCTCCACTTGTTACTACGGAATTGTTCTGGTCAAAGCATATGGCAAGAGCCGGGTCTGATGCAGGGTGCTGGGGATTTTTTACCGCCACCTTCCACTTGCTTCCGTCTTTTTTGCTGCCGTACGCATATACGTTTCCGCCCAGGTTCACGATTGCCTGCCTTACATTGTGTTCGCCAAGAATGCGGGCCATTTCGTCCGCGGCGTATCCCTTTGCAATTCCGCCAAGGTCCAAGGCCATGCCCTTTTGCAAAAGGAATATCCTCTTGCTTGTTTCTCCGTCACCGGGATCCATCTGGACCTTGCGCCAGTTTACAAGGGGAAGGGCTTCGTCTATTTCGTCCTGGCTTGGGACGCGGGCATTTTCCGTGTTGATTCCCCATAGCTTTACCAGAGGGCCAACCGTGGGGTCAAAGGCACCGTCTGTTTTTTGGGCAAAGTTTAAGGCAGTCTGCACTACAAAATAAACGTCCCGGTGAACAGGAACTGCCTTTATTCCGGCCTGGGCATTCACTTGGCTTATGTCCGAGTCGCGTCTTGTTGCGCTGAACCTTTCATCTATTTCTTTAAGGCGGGCAAAGAGCTCGTCATACAAGGCATCGCTTGCGTCGTCATAGGCATTTATAGAGCAGACCGTTCCCAAGAAAGGCTGGGTTCTGGTGGGCATTGCTTTCTTTGAGCAGGAGATGGTTACTGTAAGAGTTAATATTAAAGCCATACAAAGGGAGGCTGATTTTACCGTATTTAAATTCATCCTTTGGATTATAAACAATCCAGATGAATTTTACAATTCATTTTTATGGCCGCCAGTCCTGTAGGCAGCAAGGGTTGGTGGGAAAAACATTGCTGAAAATATAATAATTTTATACAATTATAATTATGGAGAACCGGCTATGGAAATGACAGTTGAACTGTTCGACAGCATTATCAATACTTCACAGGACTGTGTATTCTGGAAAGACAGTAACAGGCGCTTTCTTGGCGTAAATCAGGCTTTTCTGGATTTTTATGGATTTGAATCGGCAAGTATCTTGATTGGTAAAACTGACGAAGACATGGGTTGGCATTCTGATCCTGAGCCCTTCAGGCAAGACGAGCTGGATGTTCTTTCCGGAAAAAGCACGTACAAAGTGCAGGGCAAATGCTTTATCAGGGGAGAAGAAAGAGACATAGTTGCGTCAAAGAGGCCACTTTACGAAAGCGGAAAAATTGTTGGACTAGTCGGAAGCTTTATAGACATAACTGATGTTCTGCGCCGAAAGGGTGCCCTTGAAAACAATCAGTCGGTCTACACAATAGACAAGCTTAGAAAGTTCAGTTTCTTTGACAAAATAATCGACAGGATAAGCCTTAACGAAATACTTGATCCGCTTACCGGGGTAATTTCCCGTGCATATGCCGTCAAATTTGTGCGTTCCCTCATTGCGGAAAAGAGGCCCTTCACATTCACCATGCTTGACCTTGATAACTTTAAGTTCATAAATGACAGCCTTGGCCACAGTGCTGGCGATAAAGTTCTGACTACCGTTTCGAAGCGTCTTGCAGAATATGTGGAAGACTATGGCCTTGTGGGGCGTTTTGGCGGAGATGAGCTTTTGATGGTGGACCTGAGGCATACGGACAGGGACGACAAAATTTCCTTCTTCAAAGACCTGTACACAAATTCCAATGCGCTAAGGACGACAATCAGCTTTGGGAACGGAAACTCCTTTGTTACAGGAACCGCTGGTGCCGCATCTTTCCCGGAAGATGCGGGTACTTACGAGGAGCTCTTTGCAATAATAGACAAGATGCTCTATCTTGGCAAAAACAGGGGGAGAAACTGCTACACCGTCTATAACGAAGAAAAGCATAAAGCTCTTGAAGTGGCAAAAATTGCACGGCACGGTGTCTTTACCTACATGCACCAAATCCGCACCAACATGGAAAAAGCCGATGGTTTTGAACGCAAGCTGAAAGTTGCCATGCCGGTACTTTCTGAAATTCTCCGCATAACTGACCTGTATTATATTTGTGAAACCGGAAGGCTCAAAGCCGTGATGAATCCTGATTTTGATGGAGACGCATCCGACATAAAAAAACTAATGGCTGAAGACCTCTTCTCCGAAAACACGCTTAGCGAGGTTAAAAAGAATTCCCCGGTCTTTTACGAGACGCTGACCGCCAATGGCTTCAAGTCCGCCCTTATCGTACGAATCCGAAAAAATACAAAAGTCTTGGGCTATCTGGTCTGTGCGGTAAACAGAAGCCTACGCATCTGGCAGGAAACAGAGTGTGCAGTACTTTACTATGTTGCAGGCCTTCTGACTGAATAGCTTACGATTTGAAGTTATATTTTGCGGGGCATTTGCTAGCCAGGACATGCATTTGTAGGGCAGATGCGTGCACTGGTAATTCCTGTAGAATTTCTGTAGAATGTATAAGCGGAGGATGTATGAACACAATTGGATTCATAGGCATGGGTAACATGGCGCAGGCTATGGCCTGTGGTTTTATAAATTCGGGCAAGGTTAAGGCAGGGGAAGTTTTTGCTTATGCTCCAAACCAGGCAAGGTTAAAGGAGAACGCTTCAAAAATTGGTTTTATTCCTGCAAGCAGCAACCTGGAGCTTGTAAAAAAGAGCGATATCGTTTTTGTTGCATGCAAGCCTTACCAGATAGCAGATGTTTTGAAGGAAGTCAAGAATGCCCTTGATGGTAAAGTCCTCGTCTCTGTTGCGGCGGGATGGACTTTTGATACCTTTGCAGAATTTATTGACGTACAAAAGGTTCACGTTCAGTGCGTAATGCCAAACACTCCGGCAAAAATTGGGCAGGGTGTAATGCTTGTTGAGCAAAAGAATTCCCTTACCAAA
>JAILHV010000003.1 GCA_024695625.1 Treponema sp. | reverse complement strand
ACCTGTTCCACCGTTTCCGCTCATCAAGAGGCCTTCGTCTTCTGCGATCCAAGAAGATGTTGGGCGGAGCCAGTTCCATGAACCGTAGCAGAAGTCGCCACGGAGAGTGTTGTTGTCATACTTACCGTATGAAACCTTTACCATGTCCATTGGTTTTACCCAGAGGTTTGCTTCGTCGCCAGCAGAGAGAGACATGTTAACGTCGTTGTAAACGCCCATGTTGAAACCTGCGTTTCCGTCTGGAGCTGTTGCGGAAATGTTAAGACGAGCTGTACGTGCTCCGTAACCCCAAGAGTTACCAGCAGATGTAATTGTTTCGTCTCCGTCGCTTGCTACAGGAGCAGCAAGAGCGCGAAGCCAAGCACCAAATGTGATACCTTCTGCGAAAGATACAGCTGCGAAAGCTGCCATTGCAGTGATAGCCAAAATCTTTTTCATAAGATTCCTCCTATTTTTATAAGAACTCCCAAAAGGGATTTCTATTAATTACATTATCACCAAATTACAAATATGTCAAACAAATTCTTAAAAAATTTGTTATTTTTTGTAACAAATTTTTAGTTTTTTCAAGGGCGGGCCCTTGGAACCCTATCTTGGAGGGGAGGAAAACCTCTACTCGGAAGCGGGTTTTCCTCCCCTCCAAACCACCCCTTCTTTCCAGCACCGCTTAGGGCTTCCCTCCCTAAGAACCCGGGAACTGCACAGTTGGTGTTTGTGGGGGTGGATGTTTATTGGTTGATGGAAGTGTGGCATCGGTATGCTACATTCTGCAACCAAAGTCCTTCCCTTGTATTGGTAGTCAAGTAACAGATCCTGAATCAAGTTCAGGATGACATGCTTGTGCCGATGGTTTTATTTTCGGCATCTATATTTTTATTTATAACAGATTATTATTTCTTTTGTCAAGTTTTTTTTTCAAGGGCGAGCCCTTGGGACCCACATCTGAGGGAGGGAAAACCCCCTACTCCGAAGCGAGGGTTTTCCCTCCCCCAGACCCCCTCCCTTTCCCGGCACGGCTTAGGGGCTAAGCCCCTAAGAACCCCAAGTTTTCACAAGTTGCATTTTGGGTGGGACGTATGTTTATTGGTTAGCAAGACGCATGTCTTTTCAAGATCCTCGGTAACTGCGACGTTGCTCTGGGGCAACACTACGAACAACCTATGCTGCTATGGAGGGGCGTGGTAGCGTTGGCGGGTTATTCTTGGCAGGCATCGGGGCCTAGTTCGCTGCGGATTATTTCTTTTACTTCGGCTTGGGTTTTGCCTACGGAAGATGCTATTATGCTTATGGAGACTTTGTTTTTGTAAAAGCTGATGATGGTTTTGCGCTTTTCCCGGGCTTCACCTTCCAAGATTCCTTCCTGGAGGCCTTCCATTCGGCCGCGCCTCATTGCGTCGTCTAGGTAGATGTTTCTCATCATATATGCCCTCCTGAATTTGTTTATTGTTTTTATTTTTTGTGCAGCTTCATCCAGCTGTTTTGTGAACGGGCTTGTTACGGAGCCGGTGCTTATGTAGCGGAGCAGACTTGCGCGTTCGGCGTTGGTGTCGGTCTGCCATGCAGTTACATTATAGAATATCTTTAGGCTTTTGTCGTTAAGTTTTAGCGAAAATTTTTCTTGGCAGGTATTGCAGAAGGTGTAGACTGGCATGCCCAGGCCAAAGGGGTCATTCTTGCAGATGAAGATGACGTAGCAGTGACACAGTTCGCTGTAGTCTTTTCCTTTCATAAGCAAATCCATGTCCAAGAGTCCCTGGTAGAAGCGCATTCTTAGCGGCAGGGAGGTGTAGTCGGATGTTTGCATTTCCAGGTTGTATAGGCTTTTTCCGTCGTTGGCAAGCACGTCCAAGCGGATTCCCTTTGTGTCGTAAAAGGGGCTTATGGTCTTTTGGATTTCCGGGTAGGTGATTTGCATGGGCTGCATATTAAGAAGCCTTTCTATTACTCCTGCGCAAATGGATTTTCAGCCGCACAACGCCACGCGCTTGCTACCGTTGTGTCCTTCCCTTTGTATTGGTGGTCAAGTAACAGATCCTGAATCAAGTTCAGGATGACGGGTGGCATATTTTGTGACCGGACGCCCCTTCGAGAGCCTCAGGGACCGCCCTTCGGCTGGTTTGGCTACGCTCACCCACCAAGCCTAGCCGGGATTGGAGTGGTTGCGCAGCAAGACCGCGCAAGCGGGCCGGAGCGACAGCGTAGCCACGCAAAGCCCGTAATGCAATGGAGTTTGACCGGATCCGTAGGGCCGGGCACAGTAAAACCACCAAGATGGCTCCAAAAAAAGTAAAATTCCTAATTTTCAAAAGTACGCAAAAGTGCTATATTTTCCGGTGATGTATTACGGCAACATAAAGAAATTTGACATTGCGGACGGTGAGGGAGTAAGGGTTTCCCTCTTTGTAAGCGGTTGCAGGGTTTGCTGCCCAGGCTGCTTTCAGAAGGAGACGTGGAATTTTTGTTTTGGAAAGCCGTTTACACAAGAGACCGAGGAAGAAATCCTAAAGGCACTTGAGCCGGAATTCATTTCTGGGCTTACTGTTTTGGGCGGTGAGCCTTTTGAAGAAGAGAACCAGGCCGTACTTGCACCATTTTTGCAGCGCGTAAAGCAGACTTTTCCGCAAAAGAATATCTGGTGCTATACAGGCTACATTTACGACAAGGACATTTTGCCCCAGGATGGCAAAAAGCACACTGAGTACACACAGGCAATGCTTGACTGCATAAACGTTCTTGTGGACGGCCCCTTTGTTCTTGAAAAAAAGGACATATCCTTGAACTTTAGGGGTTCTAGCAACCAGAGGATACTTAGGCTAAAATAATTTTCTTTTTTTTTGCGGCACTTGCCTTTTGGGACACAAGCTTTTTCTGCTGCCGGACAAGGGCTTGTGGGTGGCGCTTGCGGGGTCGCTTGAAACTTCGTTGCGGGGGTCGCGGGTCCCTTCCCGCTCCATTGCTACCGCAACCCGCCTTTGGCGGGCCCCTACAGTGCCTGCCGTGCTTGCAACCGCTTACCAGGCTTGCACATCCATTCATATTATTATAGAAAAAACTTTTTTACAAAAAGCTGTTATTTTCTTTTGCAAAATTTGTTATATTTGCAGAGGCTGGTGAGAGCAACTTTTTTAGAGGTAAAAAATGAAAGTAGTAAAACCCTGTATTTTGATTATGGCAGCATTCGTCTGTTCAGTTTCTTCTTTTGCTGCAAAAGCAATGTCTTCCTTTACAATGCAGAAATACCGGGACTTTACCGAATGCCGCGCACAGGCATCAAAATCCACGGACTACAATGCTATTATAGAAAGCTACGGTAAATTTGAAAAAGAGGTTCTTGCCCAGCTGCCAGCACAGGCCACGGACCTTGAGCAGGAAAAACTTTTCTGGGAAAGCTGCGTGCGGCTTGCAAAATTTGAATACATATTCAACATAAAGGCAGACATTAAGCAGGAACGCCTTGCCCTGAAGAGCCAGATGGAGCGCAACGAAAAATACATCAGCGCACACAGGAAGAAGGACGGTGTTGCCCCTCTCTTTTACATGATTACTGGAGACACCACGTCCTGCTACATGAGCTTTTCGGTGGCAAGTGCAATGTTCCACGGAATGAGGGTAAAGACTTTGTACGAAAACGCTGTGGAAGGCGGCACAAACATGTGGGCGGCAAACCTGGGGCTTGGACAGTGGATGTTCTATGCACCGGGACTTCTTGGCGGCAGCATGAAGAAAGCGGAAAAGCACTTTCTTGCGGCGGTAAAGGCTTCTGTTACCGATGCAGAAAAATTCTACACTTACACCTATTACGCCCAGTTCCTATTTGAGCGTGGAAAAAAGGACGATGCCTTGGCCTACATGCAAAAGGCTGATTCACTTTATCCGGGCAGCAACTACCTTGCAAGAATCAAAAAGCTGAATGCAAACGGAACGGGGCTTTTCACTTACAACAGGGAACATTCAGGCGTAGACCAAAACACCGACCCTGATGCAAAGGATTTATAAACATAAGGCTTGGAGCTTTTACAGACCCTGAATCCATATTCGTAGCAGGTGCGTGCGGATATGGCGTAGCAGTTCAGGGTGACATGCTTCGTTAGGATGCCGGTTCTTCGTTGGGGTGAAGTTTTTTGCTACCACAAAACAATCCGCTTGCTGAGGCTTGGTTGGTGAGCGTGTCGAACCAGTCGAAGGGAGTTTGTTTGCAAAAGGAGCACCGGCCCTTCACTGGGACGACAAGGCTTAGGGCTTGCGCCCTAAGAACCCGGGTTTATCTTTTGACAAATATTTTTTGTTAGCAAAGATGATGTACATACGACTTTTCTTCCTTGCCAGCATTTAAAAGCCCATGGACGGATTTTTTACAGGCGCTCGCTGTGGTCGTCGCGCTTGCCGTTTTTGCCAAGGACTACGACTATCTCGTTCTTTTCGCCAAGTTCGCTTGCGGGAACCGTAATTCCATCTATCTTTTTGCCGTTCAGCGTAACCTCCGCAACTCCGCAGCAGACGTGCTCCGGGTTCTTGACTTGTATGCTAAGCGTTTTACCCCGGAAGACGCGCTGGATTTTGTAGCCGTCCCATTCGTGCGGAATACAGGGGTCAATCATCATGCCTTCGTACTGTGGGCGGATTCCCAAGATGTACTGGGTGATTGAATAGTAGTTCCACGTTGCAGCCCCGCTAAGCCAGCTTACGCGAGTGTTGCCTGCCCTTGGTGAGAAGGTTGAGTATGTGGTCTGACCAACAACATAAGGCTCGCTCTGGCGGATTTCTGCCTTGTCGTTGTAGGCGGCGGGAATTGCAGCCTTGCAGTATTCAAATGCCTGGTCACCGTGGCCAAGAAGTGTCTCTGCAATTATGCCCCAACCCTGAGTGTGGTTAAAGATACCGGCATTTTCCTTGATTCCCGGGTTAAAGACAACTGCGCGCATAACATCAACGCTTGTGTGTACAAACGGAGGAGCGCTAAGCATAAGACCGTACGGAGTTGCAAGCTTTTCCTTAACAGTTTTCATGCAGGATGCAGCCTGTTCAGGTGTAGCGGCAGAACTAAGAACCGACCAAACCTGGGTATTAAAGTAAACCTGTCCCTCTTCGTAAGTGTGGGTTCCGTAAACAGTACCGTCTTCCGCAATAGCCCAAATCCACCACTTGCCGTCCCAACACTTGTCCTGAATTGCCTTGTCAAGTTTTGCCCTCTGAGCCAAAGCCCACTCGCTTTCATCCTTTTTGCCAAGACGCAGCGAAATGTCGGAATACGTAGTAAGACCAAGACGCAGCTGGAAAGCCACGAACAAGCTTTCTCCGTGGTAGCCAAGGCGCAGACAGTCGTTCCAGTCAGCAAGAAGCCCGCACGGAAGACCGTCCTTGCCCATGCGCTCAAGGTTGAACAAAAGGGCCTGCTTTAGGTGGCCGTAAACCGTAGCCTCTCCGTGGTCTGCATAGGGAACAACCGTATTGTAAAGGTTAAAGTCTCCGTTTTCCGCAATGTAGGCAGGAACAGCGTTAAAGAACCAAAGGCAGTCGTCTGAGCGGTATTCATCCTCGTTGGGTGCCTTTTCGTGGCCGGGATTGTGGTCTGTT
>JAILHV010000231.1 GCA_024695625.1 Treponema sp. | reverse complement strand
AAAGAGCTTAAAGTCGTGCACGGTGAGCGGCGGCTTGTTTTTGTAGTTGGGGTTCAGGTAGATGTAGGCCGAATAGATGTCCTCAAAATTCTTGGACTTCATGCTGTTGTCGTCTATGAATACGATTCCTGCCAGGCTTCTGCTTACTTCACCAACCGTTACGTTGCTTCTTCCGTATGCCGAGCAGTAGTTGGATGCCCTTTCGCGGCTGTCTTTTAGCTCTATGAAGATGCGGCGGCTTAGTGCGCGGTAGAAGTAGTTGTTAAAGTTGCCAAAGTCCACGGTTTCCTTGTTGAACCAAGGGTTTCTTAGCATGGTAATCATTGAGTATTCGTTGTCCACCAGCTTGCTTCCGTAGTCTAGGAATTTGTAGCGGTAGGCCTCTGCCATGGAATAGGGGCTGAATTCCTTTTTTAGCGTAAGGATGTTTGAGTAGTTGATTTTAAAGTTAAAGGCAAGTCCTGACTGCGACTTGTAGATTACAAAGTATTTTCCGCTTCTTACGGCCGCCTTTAGTTCATCCTGAATTTTTACCTTTTCCCAGCCGAGCGATTCCTTTACCTTCTTGTAGTCCAGGCTTGAAAGGTTGTCCACTCCCAAAAGCACCGTTTTTTTGCATTTTGTCTGGGCATAGTTTTCCACGTTTTCAAAAATCTTGTCCAGAATTTCTTGGTGGATGCAGTTGAAGGATTTTACGTCCGTAAAGATGGTTTTTCGGGGAAAGTCCAGCCTTATGTCTATGTCTATAAGGTTTTTGTGCCCCATCTTTGCGGGTATGCTTTTTGGGTGTTCTTTGATTGGCAGGCGGGAAATGTATGTTGGCTCCACGTGCTCCTTGAACTGGCTGTAGAAGTCAAGCGCCACAAGTTCGGAGTAGGGGCCCAGCCACTTTGCCTTGTCGCCTTCGCCTATGTTTTTTATCTTTTCGCAAATCTCTTCGGCCGCTTCCCAGCCAAACCTTCTGGAAAGCCGTTGCAGGCGGTTGATGAAGTTTGACGCAAAAAGGTTGAGCGGGTGGCGGTTAAGCGACGCGATGCAGGAATTTCCGCCGTTGCGCAGAGGAATGCGCTTTTGAATCTTAAAGATTTTGTATACAATCTGTTCCAGATTTTCCGCATCGTTCATGCTCAAATTATAGCACTCTTTTTGGCAAAATGGAACAAAGCTGCGCTACCAAAAAATCTCTTGACAAATTGACAGAATTTGTCATAATAGAATTACGAGGTTTTTATGTCCAAGAAATATGCATTTTTGTTTCCCGGACAGGGCGCACAGGCCCCCGGAATGGTAAAGGATGTAGCGGAGGCATTTCCTTCAGCTAAAAAAGTGATAGACGACTTTTCTTCTATTATAAACGTAGACATGGCAAAGCTGATGTGGGAAAGCGACGCGGAAACACTTAGCAGAAGCGACAACAGCCAGATTGCAATAACCGCAGCTTCCCTTGCAATAATGGCGGCACTTAAAGACAAGGGCATTGAACCTTCAGCCGCAATGGGATTCTCCCTTGGTGAATTCCCGGCCCTCTACGCAGCAGGAGTACTTTCTTTTGAAGACTTGGCAAAAGTTGTACGTGAGCGCGGAGTAATCATGCAGGCCGTTTGCGAAGAAATTGCAGCAGCAAACGAAGGCCATGCACCTGGAATGAGCGCAATCCTTGGCCTTGCACCGGAAAAAGTAAAAGAAATAGCTTCTTCAATACCGGATGCCTATGCCGCAAACATGAACAGCGTAAAGCAGACCGTAATCAGCGGAACAGCCGCCGCTCTTGAACAAGCGGAAAAAGCCGCAACGGAAGCTGGTGCAAGACGTGCCATCCGCCTAAAGGTAGCAGGCCCCTTCCACAGCCCGCTCATGCAGAAAGCCGCAGACAAATTTGGTGAATTCCTTAAGGGCGTTACCTTTGCAGAGCCAAAGATTCCACTCTTTAGCAACGTAAGCGGAAAGCAGGCAAGTAGCGCACAGGAAGTAAAGGAAAGCGCAGTCCTTCACCTTACCCACAGCGTTCTTTGGACGGACGAAGAGGCTGTTCTTGCTTCCATGATAAAGGCAGACGGTGAGGCAAACTGGGCGGTTCTTGAGCCAGGCCCAGGCAAAGTTTTGTCCGGACTTTGGGGACAGACGGAACTTGGTGCAAGCCTAGCAGCCCTGCCTGTTAACAGCGTAGACTCGCTCGCATCTGTTTTGCAATAATTTTTTTGGACGGAACGGCATTTTTAGCAAATGCTTGTTTGCTGCAATCGGGATTTTAGGCCTTGTGTTACGGGCTTTCCGGGGTTTCGCTTACGCTCCATTGCCCATGGCAACGGCTGCGCCGCCCCTACAATCCCGCGTAGGATTTCTTTTGAATCTAACTGTAGGAGAAAATATGGATTTACTTAAAGGAAAAAAAGCCCTTGTAACAGGTTCATCAAGAGGCATCGGATTTGAAATAGCAAAGACTTTCCTTGCAAACGGTGCAGAAGTCTGGGGCATGTGTACCCACGAATCAAAGAACAAGGCCCTGCTTGAACAGACTGCAAGCGAAAACGGAACAGCCTTCCACGAATTCTATGCGGATGCAGGAAACGCAGATGTCCTTACAGC
>JAILHV010000162.1 GCA_024695625.1 Treponema sp. | reverse complement strand
GGCCGTCAAAAAATATGAACTCAGGGGAGCCTTCTCTCTGGCTTACTGATTTTTTAAAAGTATCGTTTTTCTGCCAAAATTCAAGTATCTGCTCTTCCTGCTTGGGAAAGTCAGCCTTGGGGTCTACGCTCTTGTACATTTACAAAACCTCTGTATCTAATTCAAAAATGATAGGAATTGTATCATATTTAAAGAATCTTTACAATAATATTGTAATTTTCATTGACACCATTTGTTTTTTATGCAAAACTCAAGAGACAAAACTCAAGGGGGAATTTATGAATTTCACAAGAAAAATCACTGGCAAATTTGCAGGCTTGCTTGCCGCATTCCTTGTATGCTCACTTTCGCTCACGAATGCCTTTGCAGGCGGCAAAAAGAACGACTTTGCAGGCAAGACATACGTAATGACAGGAATTAGCGCAGGCGGCACCGACGTAACGAGCCTCCTGGCAATCGCCGGCTTTGAGATGAACATCGAGATTGAATTCACAAGCGAAGACACATGCAAGGTAGCACTGACTACGGGCGGCGAAAAGGATGAGGAATCCGCAAAGTACAAGGTGGACACAAAGAAAAAGACCGTAATCCTTTATGATGAAGACGGAAAGGAAAACCTTAGCTTTTCATACACAGACGACTTTTCCCAGCTGAAGGTCTCCGCTCCCATCCAGGATGGAATGATGGCGGACATCACCCTTACGGAAAAGGGCAAGGTAGCTGAAAAGACCGCCCTCAAGCAGGGTCAGGCACAGCCAGAGATTGACTACGGCTCCGTAAAGACAAACATCTTCAAGGGAAAGACCTACAAGCTCACAAAGTTCCTGATTAACGGCGTGGACGCATCTTCCCTTATGTCAATAGCAGGCGAAACAGTTTCCGGCTCCCTCAAATTCATTGACGGAAAGAACGTAATCCTTAACTTTACCCACAGCGGCGAAGTGGAAAATGATTCTGGAACCTACACCATTGACTACGAAAAGAACACGATAATCTTTGACGGCGACATTGAAAACGGAAAGGCTGTCTTCTACAACAAGGGCTCGGTCATAAGCTTTGACATTAACCTTGACGACGAGGACATGACGCTGAACCTCATTTTTGAAAAGTAAGCCCTTACCATACGCGGAGGGACTTTCCTCTTCCTTGCCAACCAGTAACAAGCCACGGAGGGCGGCTTAGCAACATGCAGAATCGCCACGCGGTTCTGCAATCCCAAAAAAATCCATGGAGGGATTTTTTTGGCGCAACCTACGCGGGATAGGAGGGGGCACGAAGTGCGTGCGAAGCACCGGCCGTGAGGGCAAGCCCCGGATAGCCCGTGACGCAAAGGCATGTTCGGTCGAGTTAGACAAAGAGCAGAATGGTAGAGCAAGGAGGATGCCGTCCTCTAACGCACCGTCAAAATTCAAAAAGATAAGACGACTCACCCAACTCGCCCTATAGAATAAATTTCAAAAGTGTGCTATAATTATACTTTCAACAGAAAAAGGAAGGCGATTATGGCTTTAAATTTACACGGAAGGGATTTTTTAACGCTCAGGGATTTTACGCCCGAAGAAATTTTAGGTCTTTTGGATTTGGCCGCCGACTACAAGAAAAAAAAGAAGGACGGCGAAGCAGTTGACACTTTTAGGGGAAAGAACATAGCCCTGATTTTTGAAAAGACTTCCACGCGCACCAGATGCTCCTTTGAAGTTGCCGCCCATGACCTTGGAATTATGACGACCTACCTTGCAGAAGGCTCCCAGATTGGAAAGAAAGAGAGCATTGCAGACACAGCAAGGGTTCTTGGCCGCATGTTTGACGGAATTGAATACCGCGGGTTCGGGCAGGAAATTATAGAAGAACTTGCAAAATTTGCAGACGTGCCTGTCTGGAATGGCCTTACAAACGAATACCATCCCACCCAGATGCTTGCCGACATGCTTACAATCCGCGAGCACTGCGGAAAGCTAAAGGGGCTAAAGCTGGTATATTTTGGGGATGCCAGGTACAACATAGGAAATTCCCTCTGCGTGGTCTGCTCAAAGCTGGGCCTCAACCTTGTCCTCTGCACCAACAAAAAATATTTCCCCTCTGCAAAGCTCATTCAGGACTGCAAGGCATGGCTTACCGAAAGCGGCGGTTCCATTTCCCTTGAAGAGGACATTGCGAGCGCGGTAAAGGATGCGGACATTCTCTATACAGACGTATGGGTTAGCATGGGCGAGCCTGACGATGTTTGGGCCGAGCGCATAGCTGACCTAAAGCCCTACCAGGTTACGAAGGAAGTCATGGCAATGGCAAAACCTACGGCAATTTTTATGCACGACCTGCCCTCCTTCCACGACCTTAACACAAAGATTGGAAAGGAAATCAGCCGCAAATTCGGCATAAACGAAATGGAAGTGACCGATGAGGTTTTTGAAAGCAGCCAGTCAGTTGTCTTTGACGAGGCGGAAAACCGCATGCACACAATCAAGGCGGTGATTGCGGCTACAATTTAAGGCTGGTCGGCGGTTTGCAGACAAGCAAGGGATGGATTTTTTTCTTTTCTGGAGCCGCTTTTTTCTGCAGAACTGCCCAAAAAAACATATGCCATTTTTGAAGAACACATAGCGCCATGGAGGGCGCGTCAATTCTTAGCGTAAATGTACGCGGCTTTTCGAAAGAAAACCCGACCTCAAAAATGGCAAGGAAGCCATTTTTGAGGTGCTTTCCGGGGTTCCGCGTTCGCTCCATTGCCTAGGCAACGGCTTCGCCGCCCCTACAATCCCGGCTAGGCTTAATTTTAATGGAAAAAGCTTTACCGTATGCAGGTATTAGCCGCAACAGCAAGGAAAAGTGGAGAAAATGGAAGTTTTTACCCTACTTTCCCCTGCCTGTTCAAGAAAAAATTCAAATTTCTGGTCAAATTCCAGTTGTCAAAGGCGTAAAATGCCTTTATACTGGTAAATGAACGGACAAATTGCCAAAACAGCATCAGGTGGACAAGGCCCTGGCGCAGGCTGCCGGCAAAACCGGGGGCTTTAAGGATTAAGGCTTTTGCGCCCGCTCCAAAACAAACAAATCGAGGAAGGATTTTATGAAAAAAATTATAATGGCATTATTGGTTGCTGCAGTCCTTGCAGTTAGCTCTTTTGCACAGAGTACGTCTTCTTCAGGCACACCCATTTGGGATCACGGTGACAATGTTTCCGAATTTTCATACAGAAACGTAGGCGTTTACAGAATCTTCGACCAGGCAGACTCATACATCGTTCTTTACGAAAAGCAGAGCCTGGAAATCGGCAAGGTCGTAATCCCCAAGGCATGGTTCAAGACATCTGCTCCACGCAAGCTCGACTTCCGCCACAAGCCGGCCGGAATGGGAACATACATGACAGTCCTCTACAAGAACGGTGAATTCTATAAGGTATTCCTTACAGTAAACCCAAAGCGCTCTGATCCTGTATGGGCAGTGGCAGACCCGCACGCAAGGATGGAAATCACAAACGCAGACTCTCTCGACATTGAGTTCTAACATAAAAAATTGACTTTCCACCAAAACAAGCGGAAGATGCAGAATTCCAAGTCATAAGGTTCTGTGTTTTCCGCTTGGATTTTTTCCACTAGCGTGGAATTTTTAAAAGCCAGACAAGTTAAATCCACAAGTTAAAAAAGGAAAACAAATGATTCTCCTTACAAAAGAACAGATAGATTCTTTTATGGCCTTTTTGGACAGCCATGATTCTTTTTTAATTGCAGGCCACAAGGAGCCTGACGGGGACTGCATAGCGAGCAGCCTGGGAATATCCTACATACTCAAGCACCTGGGAAAGCCCCATCTGCTTCTGAACGCCGGTCCATTCAAGCGGACGGAAATAAAAAAATACTCGAACCTCTTTACAAAGAACATCCCTTTCATGACAAAGGAAGAAAGCGAAAAATGCGGCCTTATTATAGTAGACTGTTCCGAAACCCAGCGTCTTGGCGAGCTTGAAGGAGAACAGGGCAGTTCCATCACAGGCCTAGACACCTTTATCGTGGACCATCACAAAACGGCTGACTCGTCCCAGCCCAACACTATAATCGACTCCTCATGCCCGGCAGCGGCCCTCCTTGTACAGCAGCTATACGAAGCCATCGTGGGAAAGCCCGGCCTAGAGGAAGCAGACACGCTCTTCTTCGGCATATCAACGGACACAGGATTCTTCCGCTACCTAAACGAAAGGGACAGTGAAGTATTCAATGCGGCGGCAAGGCTCGTGCAGGCTGGAACTTCCCCGCGCAAGACCTACCAGGAAATGACAGGCGGCAAGGCTTGGAACACACGCAAGCTGCTCGGCATAATGCTTGACCGCTCTGAACTCTACTGCAACGGAAAGCTCGTTGCAACCTACGAAAAAATCGAGGACACCCACAAGTACGGCCAGGACGGAAGGGACAGCGATGCCCTCTACACGCTTATGCTGGCGGTGGAAGGCGTAGAGGCAGTGCTTTTCCTGAGGCAGGAGACGGAAGAAAACTGTACGGCAGGCTTCCGCTCACGGGACAAATGTGACGTAAGCGCAATTGCCGCAAAATTCGGAGGCGGTGGCCACAAAAACGCTTCGGGCGCAAGCATTCAGGGCCGCATAGAAACCCTCCTCCCCGCAATCATCAAGGAATTCTCCAAAGTCCTCTAAAATTACAATCCAAAAACATTCTTTCTTTTTGAGCAGCAAGGCCTTTTTCAACAGTCCCCGGAGGGAGCCTCTTTCAACAGGAGCCCTCCGGGGTTTTTTATATCAAACGGGCAAGGCATAGATGGCGTGCCCACTGGAAAAGCCTCACATCTTGCAAGAATTTAAAAGAATCTTGCAAATTCTTGCAGCCTTTTGCAAGATTTTAAAAGATTCTTGCAAATTCTTGCATTTTCTTGCAAGCTTTTAAAAGAATCTTGCAAATTCTTTTAAAATTTCTCCCAAAAATCATAAAAAACACCAATTTTTCCCCTCTTTTTGCGGCCTCAAAACTTGGCACAAAAACTGCTTTTGTGTAAATGCCACACAACAATGTGAATCAAAGTAAAAAAAGAGGTTTTTATGGATCAACTCAAAAAAATCATCGAAGACTTCCGGAGCGGAAGATGCAGCCTGGAAGACAGCGTAAAGGCACTGGCAGAGCACGTATACAAGTACAAGCTTTGGTACGGACTTGGAAAGCTTTCCATGGACAACTTGCACGACTTTATGGTGTCATACATTCCGCGGATGGGAAAAATCCTGAAAGGCTACAGGGAGGGGGAAGGCTCCTTTGAAGGCTACCTCTACGCAAACATAAGCATGGGGCTAAGGCTGTGGAAGAGAAAATCAGCCGCATCACTAGCAAGGGAAAACTGCCTAAACTTCATTTCGCGCATGGGCATTGAAGAAAAGGAATATGCCTACCAGATGGATGAACTGTCCTATGTCTGCGGAAGTCAGGAAAGCGAGGCCCCCGACGTAGAAAAACTCAGGGAGATAAAGGAAAAATTCCGGCCGGTAACATACAAAAACTTCAGGCACAAGACCTATTCGGGCATGGACTACACGCTTTTTAGCGGAAAAACGGCAAAAATCATAAAAAGGACCTGCCTGGTACTTTTTGCAAAGTGCGCCTACTACACAGATGACAGGCTAACGGAAAAAATCTCGGTGATAACGGAAACCCCTGTGGAAGAGCTGCAGAGGCTAAGGCAAATGGTACTTGAAGAACTGGCCCCAAAGATAAGGCGCATCAAGAAATGCCGGAGCATAAGGGACTCATCCTTTTATTTCCGCCACAAGTACATCATGGAAATGGACAATCTGGAGGACGGATGCTACCTTTCACGGGAAATAGAAAAAAAGATTGCAGAGCGCAGCAGGATGTGGGATGAAAAAAACAGGAAGCTAAAGGAAGAATCCCACTTCATGATTCCCTCAAACACAGCGGTTGCAAGGGTTCTGGGCATAAACGCCAGGAACGTAAAATATATTTTGGAATATGCAAAAAAAAACATGGACAATTTGAACTTTAAGAGGTACAATAAATGTTATGAAGATTTATTTGGCAAGTGGCAACGTGAACAAAAAGCGGGAAATGAGTGAATTGTTCCCCGAGCACACAATTGTAACGCCAAAGGATGAAGGAATTGAATTTGATCCGGAAGAAACGGGTACAACGTTTTACGAAAACAGCCTGATAAAGGCAAGGACGCTGTATTCCATAACCGGAACACCGGTAGTAGCTGATGATTCAGGAATCTGCGTGGACGCATTGGACGGCGCACCAGGAATCTATTCGTCGCGCTATGCCGGGCCGCTCTTTATGCAGGGCAAACCGGACGGCTCAAAAATTCCTCAGGAAGAGCAGAACAGAATGCTGATTGAGCAGCTCAACGAAGCCATTGCCAAAGGAAAATTTTCTTCAGACGGCAGTTCAGGGCGCAAGGGAATCTTCCCCAACGGACCCAGAAGCTGCCGCTACGTTTGCGCCATGGTGCTTTACATGGGTCCTTCCCGCCTCTATGTGGCACAGGAGACGATGGAAGGAACCCTTATCGAAGACATCAGGGAAGCCCGCGGAACAGGAGGATTTGGCTACGACCCTATATTCTTCCTTCCGCAGTACGGCAAAACAGCCGCAGAGCTTACGGCAGAACAAAAGAATGCCATAAGCCACAGGGGCAAGGCAGCCCTATCCTTAAAGCATCTGGCATCAGAAATTAAGGATTTTAAATAAAATTAATGAATTTTTGCATTTTTTTTGATTTTTTTTGAAAAAAGTGCTAAAGTTCTTAATTAATAGTACCGAAAATAAATTACGAAGAACCATGGCTGCTCAACTTCGTAGAAGATAACGGTCAGGTCTTCGCGTAAAAGATTGCAGATGTAGCCTTGTAATGCAGATGTAATCTTTTACATCCGGGCAAAAAGGATTTTGCCTGAACATAATTCCATGGAGGAAAAAATTATGGTAATCAACCACAACATGTCCGCAATGTTCGCCAACCGTTCTTTGGGAGTAACAAACGTTTCTCTTCAGAAAGATATGGAAAAGCTTTCTTCTGGCGAAAAAATCAACCGCGCAGGCGATGACGCATCTGGATTGGCAGTATCTGAAAAAATGAGAAGCCAGATCCGTGGCTTGAACAGAGCTTCTAGGAACGCAGCTGATGGTATCTCTTTCATCCAGACAACAGAAGGTTATCTGCAGGAAACAACAGACATCATCCAGAGAATCCGTGAACTCGCAGTTCAGTCAAGCAACGGTATCTACACAGACGAAGACCGCATGCAGATTCAGGTTGAAGTTAGCGCACTCATTGCTGAAGTAGACCGCATTGCTTCCCACGCACAGTTCAACGGCATGAATATGCTCACTGGACGCTTTGCAAAGGAAACCGGCGAAAACAGCGTAACAGCTTCTATGTGGCTCCACATCGGTGCAAACATGGACCAGCGCACACAGGTTTTCATCGGAACAATGACAGCAACTGCTCTCGGCGTACGCGAACTTGGCACAGAAGAAATCATGACAATTGCAACACCGGAAGATGCCAACCGCGCAATCGGTACACTCGATGAAGCTCTGAAAAAGATCAACAAACAGCGTGCTGACCTTGGTGCTTACCAGAACCGCCTTGAATATGCCGTAAAGGGACTTGACGTAGCTGCTGAGAATACTCAGGCATCTGAATCAAGAATCCGCGATACAGACATGGCTTCTCAGATGGTTCAGTTCACCAAGAACCAGATACTCACTCAGGCAGGAACAGCAATGCTCGCTCAGGCTAACAGCCAGAGCCAGACAGTATTGTCATTACTCCAATAGTGTAGTATAATAATCAGTAGGCCATATAGGGAAAAGAGTAAAATCTTTTCCCTAACCTGCTGACTGTGCGGAATGATTACTGAATCTTCATTTGAAAATCCTTTAACTTCCGTTTATATAGTCAATTTTGTTCCTTGTTTAGAGGGAACATAGATCTTTGAAAATAGCTCTTCATGGGTTTGTGGCGGCATGGGCAAGTGCTTTTAGCAGAAAGCAACTGTTCCTGCTGTATTAGTCTAAACCGGCACCGGGGGCGCAAAAACCGGAGCCCGCTAGCACAAATCGCAGGCGTGAGGCAAGAAGCCTAACGTAATAGAATCATGGAGGGCATGAACTATGGTTATTAATCACAACATGAGTTCAATGTTTGCTAACCGCGAACTGGGCGTAAACAACGCTTCTCTTCTCGGAAACATTGAAAAACTCAGCTCTGGAGAAAAAATAAACAGAGCTGGCGACGATGCATCCGGACTCGCAGTATCTGAAAAGATGCGCAGCCAGATCCGCGGTCTCAATCAGGCTAACAGAAATATCAACAACGGTATTTCCTTTATCCAGACAACAGAAGGCTACCTTGCTGAAACAACAGATATCCTTCAGAGAATCCGCGAACTTTCTGTACAGGCCAGCAACGGTATCTACACCGATGAAGACCGCATGCAGATTCAGGTTGAAGTCAGCCAGCTTGTAGCTGAAGTAGACCGCATTGCTTCACAGGCACAGTTCAACGAAATGAATATGCTCACAGGCAGATTCGCTCGTGACAGTGTTTCTGGACAGGAAATGTGGTTCCACGTTGGTGCAAACATGGACCAGCGCGTTCAGTCTTTCATCGGTACAATGACTGCACAGGCTCTCGGCCTCCGCGGAACAACAGGTACAGATGAACAGATCAGCATTTCTACTCCGGATGCAGCAAACCAGGCTATCGGTACTATTGACCATGCACTTAAGGCAGTCAACCGCCAGAGGGCAGACCTTGGCGCATACCAGAACCGCTTTGAGATTGCATCAAGAGGTATCGCTGTAGCAGCGGAAAACACTCAGGCTTCTGAATCTGTAATCCGCGACACAGACATGGCTTCTCAGATGGTAGAATATACAAGGGATTCTATCCTGACACAGGCAAGCACAGCAATGCTCGCCCAGGCAAACAGCCAGTCACAGAACGTCTTGGCATTGTTGCAGTAGACTATAAACCGTATCTGTTTGTTTTGAGAGATATCTGGATGTCATCTTTTTTAGCAAACAATACGTAAGAGTGAGGAGGGGTGCGCCCCCTTCCCCTCTCTTCTTTTATTTCAGGAGGAAATATCCATGAATACAATAAGTACGATTGGACAGACATTGGCAATGGACGGCCATTCTTTCAAAGGCGGTATGACGGCATTCGCCATTCCGAAGGCACGCGAAGCAGTAGCTCCGATGAAGCTGCCCCAGACCGCTGCGGAAGTATCAAGGACATTAGCCGATAATCTGGCCGAAGCAAAAGAAACCTGCCAGAACATTCAGAAATTGTCTGACTTGGTTTTAGGTCACAAACTTCAGTTCAGCGTAAACGAAAAGCTGAACAAAGTTATTGTCGAAGTAGTCGATCCCTCGACGAATAAAATCATCAGGGA
>JAILHV010000219.1 GCA_024695625.1 Treponema sp. | reverse complement strand
TGATTTTTCTGACTATGTTGTCTATTTGGCCGCCGCTTAAGTCATAGTTTTGTGCCACGGACAAAATCATGTCATCATTGAGCCAGTCCAATTTTGACTTCCAGATTTTTTGCTTGGCTTCTACTGTTGGGTTTTCGAATTTTATCTTGAACAAGAAGCGTCTTTCAAAGGCGGCGTCAAGATTGGTGGCAAGGTTTGTGGTGCAAATCATTATGCCTTCGAGCTTTTCCATTTCTTCCAGGATGATGTTCTGCATGGCGTTTTCCGTCTGAACCACATTTCCGCTTGCAGAATCTTTGCGCTTTGAAAGTATGGCATCCGCTTCGTTAAAAAGCAGGATGGGCATTTTTCCGTTCTTGTCGCTTTTTGCGGTTTTGCACAAGCTTCTGTAGTCGGTAAAGACTTTCTTGATATTTTTTTCGCTTTCACCGAACCAGCAGGATTTTGCGCTGCTTATGTCCACATGGAGGATTTGCCTGCCTGTTTCTTTTGCAATCTGATAGACGCTTTCCGTTTTTCCGGTACCGGGCGCACCGTAGAGCAGGACAGCAATTCCTTGGGGGAGGCCTTTTTCTAGCAGGCGTTTCTGAATGGGGCGCAGGTTTTCTTCGTGCAGGGATGATTTTAGGCGGTTGATTTCTGCTTCGTTTTCCCTGGCATAGAAGAGGGCCTTTTGCTTTATGGACTGGGGCTGAATTATTTCCGTACCTTTTGCGGATTTTGTAAACAGTTTTGCGTTTTCGCCCAAAAGCATTTCTTTTGCCGTTGCAGAAAGCTCAACAGCAGAATCCATAAGGTTTCCCTTATTTGTAAATTCAATCAAGCCTTTTTTTAGAAGGACGTGACTTTCATTCATGAACTCATCTGCGACTTTGAATTTTTTTGAGCTATCGCCATAAGCGCTTTCTATTGTAGAAGACAATCTTGATTCGAATCCAGTAAACAAATCCGAGCAACAGTTATAGAAAAACATTCTGTCATGAACGTCAGGAACAAGTTTTATTGTCTCGGCAAAGAAGGAATTGTGCACAAGCTTTTTTTCCATAGTCATTATTTCTGAAATCTTTTCAAAGCTCATAAGGGGGCTTTCTATTAGCTCTCCCATTTTTCTAATTGTTGAAAACACAAAGTCTTCGCCTTCGTTTTTGTCTGTGATGATGATTTTCTTGTTGCTGATAATACAATGGAGAAGATCTCTAGAAAGTTCAAAACTATTTTGCAGCCCCACTTCATTGCTATCCAGCCCCATCGTGTTTGTTATATAGCCTTTTTTGAGCAGGGACTCAATATCGCTTTTGTAAGATAGGACTTTCATTACTGGTACGCAAAAGAAATCTGAAAGTTCGTTAAAATTGCAAGCATGGCCATTGTTGTCAAAATAGTAGGAGATGATGCCGCAAAGCATCCAGGTTGCATCGCTTGTTGTCTTAAAATAGGTGTCGAGTCTTTCCTGTGCCTTGGAGAATTCCTGAGTTCTTCTGATTCTTAGCCTGGAATCGGCAAGCTTGTTTGCAATTACGGAAATTGAGTCCAATACATTAAAGTTGATGCTGTCTTTGTTTGCCATATATACCTCCGTTAGTTTACTGAGTAATATATCATATTAGACTTTCATCCTATGATAGACTGGGGGAAAAATAAAAAATATTTTCAAGGGAGTTCCCTTGAACCCCAAACTTGGAGGGGGAAAACCCGCTCAGAGTCCGAAGCCCGCTGTTTTTCCCCCTCCAAACCACCCTTCAACGGTACGCACTTGCTACCGTCTCATCTCGGGCACGGCTTAGGGCCATATCGCTCAACGTTTCGCGATATGCCTAAGAACCCGGTTTCATTTAATTCACAGCGATTTTTATCCATATACAGACAGTTCTCCTTGCACACTTACACTTCTGAATTCTATTTATTTATGCTATTTGTATTAACTTATTTTTTCGCAGAATTTATTTAAGAAAAAACTTTTGTTGACAGGGGGCTTTTTTGTAATTATTATTGGGGCGTAGAAGGAAGGACAAGATGGCAAACGGTAAGGAAGATTTGGACGAAAAGAAAAAAGACGGAATAAGGCCTTTGGAAAGCGGGCGGTATTCAGAGTGGGCTAATGTTCAGGGACGGGAAGATGCCGAGATGCTCTACGAAAAGCGTACTGCTTGGAGCGGGGCAAGTTCTTCCAAAGAGTTTTACAGCCGCTACGACAAGGACGAAGACTAGACGGAAAATCTTTTTCTTAAAAAAAATCTTTGCAAGGAAAAACTATGATGAAAAGGAAATATTGGCTTTTGGTGGCGCTTGTACCCTCGGGAACGGCATGGGGTAGAAATTTTTACCACTTCCCACGAATGAGCCACAATCCAAAATCATCCGTAAGTTTCTACGATTTGATTGATGACATAAAAAATCTGATTAACCACATACTTGTATTTATTCAAAAAAAAACGGTGGCTGGATTATCATTGCGCTGATGTTGGTGTCTGTTTTTGCAACTTGCCTCAAAAAAAAGCAAGGTAAAAATGATAAACATCCAAACGAAGCGGATTGAATTATTAAAGCAAAAGACGAATGTTTTCTTAGCAGCTTTTGCAGATAGAGCCTAGCCCCGATTGGAAAGGTTGCGAAGCAAGACCGCCGCAGGCGGGCCGGAGCGTAAGCGCAGCCTTGGAAAGCGGGTAATACGAAAGATTGCGGAACGGCGTAGCCTTACGCACAGTAAGACTACAAATGCCGCTCCAGAAGAATTTTAGGATTAATCAAGTCTAGTTGGTACAAGGCTTGAAACGCAGGTGTCGTCCCATTTGTCGCCTTTGTAGACTTCTTTGATGTAAAGAATTATGTTTTTGGTTGGCTTTTTGAGTTTTATGCACTGTACATAAACTGCGTCGTCCAGGTTGATGTCATATTCCAGCTTGTTATCCAAATCTTTTACGCGGAAGGTTTTTACCCTTGAATTCTTTTTGTACAAGTCCCTGCGGTAAAAGTCTACGTAGCCGTTTACGATTGAAAGGCTGGAAAACGGAGTTGTCGTTTTTAACTTTATGTACTGGTTTATTCCGTAGCCCTTTGCGCCTTCTACCCAAGGTTTGTGCTCGGTATCCCATGACGAGGTGCTTCCTTTGTCGGCGGGGGGAAGGAAAAAGGTTGCAAGGTTTTCTGCGACATATTTTGTAGTCTTTTCCTTTAGTTCGGAACTTGCCGAATATTTTGCACCAAAGTCACGGAAGGAAAAATACATGTCGTTTTCCTGCACGGTCTTTCTGAATGACCGCTCCCATTCCAGAAACGACTCGGTACTTTCATCTTCCACATATTCGAGGGAGAAAAACTGGACGTGGGAATTGTTGGCAAAGAAAGCGATTTCCTCAACATCACCTTTGTTTATGAAATGATAGAATTTGTCTTCGCCAAGGAAAAATCTGCTGCGGTCAAGTTCTTCCGTTGTTTCTGTTTCTTCGTCATGAATGCTTATTTTGTCTTTGGTGATTGTGTATGTGCGGGGAACATGCACGCCTTCGGTAAAAACGATGGTCTCCTCTTCCTGGGCAAAAAGGCTGGTAAAAGAGAAGAGAAAGGCCATTACCATCAAAAACTTTTTCATTGTTACTCCTTCACGTCTATGCGGACGTGCAGCGCAAGGAAAAATCCGCCGCAGAATTACGGCAGATGACAAGCTATCTTTACTGCATTGCCGCGCCAAGGCAAAGGTTGCCCCGGCAGGGAAATGCAAAAGGCTTACTTGCCCGAAAGGAGGCTTCCGACAAGGCCTGCAACCTGGGAGAGGGTGTCGCTGTCTTTTTTGGCGGCAGGTTTCTTTGCAGCAGGCTTTTTTGCGGCCGGTTTCTTTCCGGGTTTGCTTGCTGATGAGCTTGAAGATGAACTTGTGCCAGAAGAAGATGTTCCGCCCAAGAGGCCTGTAAGAAGTGAGCCCATGTTGCCGGCAGAAAGTCCGCCCAAGAGGGAGCCTAGTGCATTGCCGCTCACGCCGGAATCGTTTGACTGCTTGCCCAGTACGCTAAGAAGCAGGGGTGCGGCCGCTGCAAGGATGGATGTTACCGTAGAGTTTTCTACGCCGGATGCCTTTGCGATTGAAGTTGTGTTTTTTGCCTGGGATGAGCCCAACAGATGCGAAAGGATTTTTGCTCCGTCGCCAAGGTCTATCTTGCTTGCGGAGTCTCCAGCGTGGCTTGTTAGTGCCTGAAGGAATCCAGCTGCG
>JAILHV010000159.1 GCA_024695625.1 Treponema sp. | reverse complement strand
ATGAACAGTGCCAAAAAAGGAGCAAAGAAATAATGCGCGGTTTTGGAAAGAATGACCAGCAATACTGTGCTTTTTGCGGAAGACCGGCAGACGCCAACCGCCGCGTTGTAAAAGCACCAAATGATGACATTTACATCTGCGAAAACTGTGTGGCCGCATGCCAGACGGTGCTGAATGACGAACGCCATTCAATCCGCCCCATAGACATGGAGGATGTTCCGTCTCCAAAGGAATTCAAGGAATACTTGGACCAGTACGTAATTGGACAGGACCAGGCAAAGAAGGTTCTTTCCGTTGCCGTATACAACCACTACAAGCAGCTTTCAATTCCAAAGGAAAAGCAGCTGGAAACGGACGTAAAAATTGAAAAGTCCAACATTCTGCTTCTTGGCCCAACCGGAAGCGGAAAAACCCTTCTTGCAAAGACTTTGGCACAGAAGCTAAAGGTTCCATTTGCAATTGCGGATGCCACTACCCTTACAGAAGCAGGTTACGTAGGCGAAGACGTGGAAAACGTACTCCTCAAGCTGATTAATGCGGCAGACGGAGATGTAAGCGCTGCAGAAAGGGGCATTATCTTTATAGATGAAATTGACAAGATTAGCCGCAAGAGCGAAAACACTTCCATTACGCGCGACGTTTCCGGTGAAGGCGTACAGCAGGCACTCCTTAAGATTCTTGAAGGAACCCATGCCTCTGTTCCACCACAGGGCGGAAGAAAGCATCCCAACCAGGAGATGATCGACATAGACACCACGAACATCCTCTTTATCTGCGGCGGTGCATTCGTAGGCCTTGACAAGATAATTGAAGAGCGCATGGCATCTTCTTCCATTGGATTCGGTGCAGAAGGAACTCACCGTACGGAAGAAGAGCGCATGGAGCTTTTGAACCAGGTAACAAGCGATGACCTTGTAAAATTCGGAATCATACCGGAACTTATTGGCCGCCTTCCAATGACCTGTGCACTCAAGGAGCTTAACCGCGATGACCTTAAGCGCATACTCACGGAGCCAAAGAACGCAATCACAAAGCAGTTCCAGGCAAGCTTTGCAATAGACGACGTGGACCTTACCTTTAGCGAGGAAGCCATAGACGAGATCGCAAGCATAGCAATAAAGAGTAAGACTGGTGCCCGCGGCCTTAGGGCAATCGTTGAAAAGGTTCTGCTTGACATAATGTTTGAAGTTCCAAGCGTTAAGGGCAAGAAGAAGCTTGAGATTACGCCGGACATTGTAAACCAGAAATACATTCCCGAAGCACAGACACTTCTTATAGACCAGAAGACAGCCTAGCTTTGCAAAGCCGTATGGCCTACTACGCCGCCATGGAGGGGCACTGTGAACAAAATCCCCTCCGTGGGATTTTGTTCACATAAGTTTTCTGCGAAAACTTACCCTACTTATATAGCAACGAAATAACGCGCCATCCTTGGCGCTATTTCCAATACAAAATATTCGGAAACCCCGGTTCTCGCAACGAAGTTTCAAGCAACGGCGGTGACGCGTAGGCATGTTCGGTCGGATTAGAGTAAAAATTTTATGGTAGAGCAAACAAGACTACCGTTCTAAAAAATTCAATCAAAAAAACTAGCAGAGGCTTTTTAGAACATTAACTGTTTCCTGCGCAGTTCTCTCCCAAGAAACGCGGCGGGTCCATTCAAGACCGTCTGCGACAAGCTTCTTTCTTAGCTCCGTATCAGAGAGCACGCTTTCTATGGCACAAGACATTTCTTCTATATTATTGCTGTCAAAATAGAGTGCCTTGCCACCGGTAACTTCCGGAAGGGCACCGTAGTTTGCACAAGCCACCGGCAGACCTGTTGCCATAGCCTCCATTACGGAAAGCCCCACCCCTTCATTCACGGACGGGAAGACACAGGCCTCCGCATTGCGGTAAAGCTCCGGGAAATTTTCGTGGGGGAAATAGCCTGTTATGAATATGTCGCTTGCAAAGCCGGACTCCAGGGCAGCAGCGTGAACCTTTGCACCGTATTCGGGATCCTCGCTTCCTGCAATAACAAGCCTGATTGGAGACTTAGACTTTTCCTTGTAGACAGAAAAGGCCTTTATAAGTTCAACATGCTTTTTTTCATCATTCTGCATTCTGCTTGCATAGATTATGTAGGGCTTTTTTATTGCAAAGGGTTTTATGTCTATTATTTCCGAATCACCTTCAACCGCAGCTTTTGGAAAGAAAAGGCTGTGGTCTATGCCGTTATGGATTATTTCTATTCTGTTTGCCTTTACGCCAGCTTTTTCCAAATCTTTTTTTATGAATTTGCTGGCCGCTATTATGCAGTTTGCGCGGGAAAGCCCCTTGCGGACCTTGCTTGAATACCAGCGGTCACCCTTGCGCTCAAAGAGGCTGCTCATTATGTCGTTTACGACTGCAACGCCCGGAACTTTAAAAGACGACGGAATCATGCGGGAACCAGCTGTATACAATACGGCGGAATAGCCTCTTTTTTTTGCGAATGAATTTGCCCTGAATGAATGCCAGAAGCGTTCTGCGGCAAGGCTGTCGGGAACGTTTGCACTAAAGAAGGGGCAGGCCCTTTTGTCCGTATAGGTGTAGCGGTCTATTTCCGCCCCGAAAAGCTCATATTCAAGGCCTTCTGAGTCTGGAAGAAAGGGCATTAGGGAAAAGAGATAGGAACCCAAACCTGAGCGTCCGTGATCCAAGCCGAATGTATCGATTCCAAATTTCATGGCTAGAGTATATCAAAAAAATTTATAATATGCTATAGTCTTTTTATGGACAAGCAATTTTCTGATTTCGGTATTGGCGAAGATATAATTCAAAGGCTTAACGCTGCGGGAATAACTTCCCCGACTGCGGTTCAGCAAAAGATAATGCCCCTGGTTTCGGAGGGGAAGAACCTTATGTTCCAGAGCGAGACGGGAACAGGAAAGACATTTGCCTACCTTCTGCCGCTGCTTCAGAGGCTTTGCGACAATCCTGAAAGCTCAAGTCCGGTCAGGGTGCTTGTGGCATCCCCAACATACGAGCTTGCTTCCCAGATTAAGGCCCAGGTAAGGCTTGTTAGCGACGTAAAGTGTGCCCTTTGCATAGGCGGTGCTCCCATTTCGCGACAGGTGGAGCTGCTTAAGGAAAAACCGCAGATAGTTATTGGAGGGCCCGCAAGGCTTCTTGAGCTTATCCATCTTAAAAAGCTAAAGGCTGATGCGGTGGAGACGCTGGTACTGGACGAGGCGGACAGGCTTTTAAGCCCGGAACTCCGCGATGCAACGGAGGGGCTTCTTGAAAGGCTTCCTAGGCGGGTTCAGCTTATTGGAAATTCGGCTACGGTTAGCGACTATACGCGGAAGGTACTGCAGAATGCCCGCGATGCAATTGACAGGGCTGCGGATGGAAAAGCCCCAGCTAGCGGCAATTCGGATGGCAACAACCCAACTGACAACAACCCGGCAGACAGCGATCCAGTGGACAGCGCAATAGCATTCGTCACCCTGCCAATGGAAGACGTGTTAAGGAAAAGAATCACCCACGTGGCAATCTTTGCAGAAAGGCGTGACAAGATAGACACTTTAAGAAGCTTCATCAACGCGGTAAAGCCAAAAAAACTGCTCGTCTTTACGGCCAAGAGCGACCAGATAGAAAACATTGCATCAAAACTCCGCTACAGAAAGCTTGAATGCGAGGTTCTAAGCGCAAAAATCGGCAAGCAGGAAAGAAAGTCTGCAATCGACCGCTTTAGAAGCGGAAAGGTTGGCATCCTTGTTACCACAGACCTTGCTTCCCGCGGGCTTGACATTCCGGACGTTACCCATGTTGTGCAGCTTGACCTGCCCCAGACACAGGACTTCTTTATCCACAGGGCAGGACGAACGGCGCGTGCTGGAAAAAGCGGCATGAACTGCGTAATTGGCGATGCCTACGAAATGCAGAACTTTGCCAAGCTTGAAAAAAAGCTGGGGCTCAAGGTCTACCCAAAGATACTCTACAAGGGAAAGCTTACATCTCCAAGGCCAGATGCAGAAGAAGATGACGAAGAAAAGGGCACTAAGAGCAAATGCAATAGTGGCAGCAAAAAACAGTGAACTGGATCTGCCTGCTCATTTTTGCCCTCTTTTCCATAGCGGCAGTCGTAAAAGACATAAGGGAACTTATGATTCCAGACTGGACAATCATAGCGGGAAGCGCAGCCCTTCTTGCCTACCAGGCCCTTTTTGCGCACGACTTCCTTGTGCAGGGCCTTTTGGGAGCAGCACTTTCTCCCCTGCTCTTTTACGCGGTAAGACGAATCACAAACTTTGGCATGGGGCTTGGAGACGTTAAGTACAGCATCCTCTGCGGACTCTGCGCCGGTGCAAGCCTCGCATTCATCTCATACGCAGCAGCAAGCCTTATTTGCGCCCTCTACTTTGCAAGCAAATGCCTCTTAAGTAAAAAAACAGGCAAAAAAAGTGGCAAAAAAACTGGCCTCAACACAAAAATCCCCTTCGCCCCCTTCATGGCAGCCGGAATACTTGCGGTATGCACAGCCGCCAGAATAATTTTCTAGCTTGCAAATATTTTTTTCTTTTTTTGCGGCACTCTTTCGATTATACACTCATTTTTTAAAGAACACCCATTCCTTGTGTGTGGCCCTTCCGGGGCCCGCTAACGCTCGGCCCGCCGCAAGCGGCGGTCTTGCCTACGGCAACCCCTCCACGGCCTGCCGCACCTTTGTCCGCAAAATGCCTTTAACCAATAGTGGGAAGAGTTAAACAATCATTTTGGCCGAAAATCATACCTGGTTTTTTGCTTGCCGTTTTCGTGGTACTCAAATTCAAACCATATATCAAGGCCATTGTATTCATGCCTATGAATAAGATAGATACCATCATCTGTCTCTTCTATAGATTCTTCCCCTTCCGAATTCTTTTTTATCCTAATTTTATCTGACGGATATTCAATCCATTCTTCATCCCCATCTGAATTCTTTTTATGAATAAGTTTTCCATTGGAATCAAATTCCCTCCATTCTTCTTCAAGACCACCTTCGGAAGAAAACTTTCTATAAAATTTGGGGTTCTTAGGGGCTAGCCCCTAAGCCGTGCCCGAGGATGAGACGGTAGCAAGTGCGTACCGTTGAAGGAGGTTTGGAGGGGAGAAACCAGCGGGCTTCGGACTTTGAACGGGTTTCTCCCCTCCAAGTTCTGGGGTTCAAGGGGCTCCCCTTGGAACATTTCAATGACAAAATTACAAAAGTGATTTATAATGCAAGCGGGTACGAAAAAGAGGCGGACGCAAGAATACGGGATTTTCTCCGCTTTGTCTACACTAACGACCCCAGCAAAGATGACTTTTCTGTCCGCCTTACAAAGAGGATGGAAAATCTTAAGAAAAGTGAAAATTTTAGGGAGGCATACGCCACTATGGGTATATGGGAAATGGACATACGCCGTGAAGAACGGAAGGTAGCCTTGGCAGAAGGTATGGAAATTGGGCGGACTCAGGGGGCAGAAGAAAGATCCGTAGAGGATGCCGTAATTGCCGTAAAAGAGTTTAACATAGAGCCCAAGCTTGCTGCAGAAAAGATGAATGCACCTCTCGAAAAAGTAATGGAAAGGCTTGGATTAGCATACACCGAAAGTACAAATACCAACATGGCATAAAAAAACAAGCAACCTACGCCGCCATGGAGCCCCTTTAGTAGCCGAAGGCTATGAGCGTAAGCGAAGGGCGGAACGGCGGTGGCGCAGAGGCATAGACGGTCGGATTAGCCAAAAAGCAGATGGTAGAACTAAAAAAAGTACCGTCCAAAGGTCTACAATCATAAAAATTCGGCAACATTTACAGACCCGCAAGTTTTCAACTTGACACTACTCTTGTTAAAAAGCATGTTTTTTGCTATAATCGTGGAACTATTTTTTAGGGGAATCGTTTGTGTTTTTAAAGAGTCTTGAAATTTACGGTTTTAAATCTTTTGCAGACCGTACTCACATAAATTTTTCTGACGGAATTACGGCGCTTTTGGGTCCAAACGGATGCGGAAAGAGTAATGTTGTTGATGCCATAAAGTGGGTTCTGGCAGAAAACAAGTCAAAGAACCTCCGCGCAGCTTCCATGGAAGACGTTATCTTTAACGGTACGGAAGCCCGCCCAGCCCTTTCCTTGGCAGAAGTTACGCTTACAATTGCCAACGAAAAGGGCATACTGGACATTGACGATTCGGAGATTGCCCTTAAAAGAAGGCTTTACCGCTCAGGCGAAAACGAATACTTTATCAACAACAGGCAGTGCACCGCTACAGAAGTACGCCGCCTCTTTATGGACACCGGTGTTGGTAAGGCTGCCTATTCCGTTATGGAACAGGGTAAGATTGACCAGATTCTTTCTTCCAAGCCGGAAGACCGCCGCTACCTTTTTGAGGAAGCCGCTGGTATCAGCCGCAGCAAGGCCCAGGTCCTTGAGGCAGAGCGCGAACTTGAGAGGACAAGGGCAAACCTTGCACAGATAGACGTTGGTCTTGCCGAAACAAAGCGCACCTACGAGACCCTTAAAGTCCAGTCAGACAAGACAACAAAGTACAGAAAGCTGAACGAGGACAAATTCAACTATGAGCTGGACATTCAGCTCCTTAAGCTCAAAGAGTCCACGCAGAACAAGAGCCGCCACGAGGCAGAGAAAAAAGAGGCGGAAGAAAAGCGCGATGCAATTGCGGCGGAAATTGACGAAATATACGCAACGCTCAACGAGAACACCGACAAAATTAAGGCCCTTGAGGAAGAGAGGGTTACAAAGGAGCAGGAGAGCATAAAGATTTTTACCGAGCAGAACGGCAAAAAGAACATGGCAAAGCAGCTCCGAGACCAGTTCAGTACGATTAAGGAAAAAATCGGCCAAATAGAAAACCGCATAAAGAATACCCAGGAACGCATAGACGAATACAACGAGGACATAGACAGCCAGAATGCAGAGCTTTACGAAAAGAACAAGAAGCTTGAGGACATAAACAAGAATATAGAAAGCTTTACCGCAAACATTGACCAGTCCTCCGGGCAGATTAACGAAAACCAAAAGATTATTGGCACCAACAACGGAAAGATTCACAACCTTGACGCAGAGCGCGACCAGCTTCAGAAGGAACTTGCGGCTATTACGGAAGACATTGTAAAAGAACTTGACGCAAGGCTCAAGGACGCAGGCTACTCTTCACAGGCAAACAAGGCCGCAAAAGAAGAACTTTACACGGCCCTTGAAAAAATAAAAATCTTTGCAACAGGAAGAAGCAATATCTTCAAGGACTTTGCATCCCTTCCAAACCATTCGGAAAAGGACAGCGCAAAATTCAGCGCAGATGCAGTTCAGGCTTTTGAAGATTTGGGCAAAATGCTTCAGGAACTCAGCTCAAACATAGAAAGCTATACAAAGACTACGCCTCAGTTCATAGACGAATTCCTTTCGCCGGAAGGTATCATCACCAAAAAGCGCGGGATTGACTCTTCAATTCAGGACAATATTTCCAAGATTAATTCCATCCGCGAAGAAAATGCAGAGCTAACCCAGCGCAATGCCGAACTGAACAAAAAGATAGAGGAATACAAGGAAACCCTTGGCAAACTGCGGGTAAACCATGCGGAAATGGTCCAGCAGATTCATTCTTGCCAGCAGCAGATTTCAACCCTAAAAAAGACACTGGCATCCCAGCAGACAGCCCTTCAGGAACAGCAGGAAGAACTCTTTGAGGAAAACCGCCACAAGGACGACATGGAAGGCCAGATAGAGACCATAGACGAAGAGATTGCGGAACTCCAGCAGAGGGGTGAGGCAACGGCAAAGGAGCTTAAGGAACTTGACAATCAGATCCTGGAATGTAACAGCCGTGTTAGCGGAAAGAAGAATGCGCTTCAGAAAAAGCAGGAAGAGCGCAACAAATACCAGGCCCAGCTTGAAAAGTTCACCCTTTCCCTCGCCCAGCACGATATGGAAATCAGCAACATCAAGCAGAACTTCCAGGAAAACTACTCCCGCGACCTTATGGAATACGAAGAGCGCATGTACACCATTACGGAAAACACTGCAAGCCTCCGCGAAAAGCTTAGCCAGACCAAGCAGAAGATTAGCGACCTTGGACAGGTTAACCTTATGGCCGTTGAGCAGTTTGCCGAGGAAAAGGACCGCTACGAAAGGCAGCAGGCAAGCTACAACGACACGAAGCAGACGCTGGAAAAGCTTGTCCGAGTAAGTGAGGAAATCCGCACCAAGTCTTCGGAGATGTTCCTTAACACATACAACAAAATCAGGAAGAATTTCCACAACATGTTCCGCCGCCTCTTTACCGGTGGACGCGCAGAGCTACGCCTTGTGGACCCGGCCAACGTGCTTACGACCGGTATAGAGATTTATGCCCAGCCGCCTGGAAAGAAGCTTGAGAACATTTCCCTGCTTTCCGGTGGAGAAAAGACAATGACGGCCCTTGCCCTTCTCTTTGCAACATACCAGGTCCGCCCCAGCCCATTCTGCCTTTTGGACGAGATTGACGCCGCCCTTGACGACAAGAACGTAGCTTCATTCGTTACAGCTCTCAGGGCATTTGCAAACGTTAGCCAGTACATCGTTATTACCCACAACAGGAAGACTGCCGTGGGTGCAAGTTCAGCAATCGGTGTTACTATGGAAGAAAGCGGAATTTCCAAGGTTATTGCAATCCGCCTCGATGAAAAGACCAGCAACGGTGAGCTTACTTTTGACGATGAGGAAGGTTTTGAGGAAGAGGACGTTCCGGAAGAAGAAGGAATCGTAATCCCACCGCGCCCGCCACGCCGCGAGCACAACCCGGACGGAACCTTAAAGGAAGCGGCAAAGCCGGAAGATTCAGCCAAGGAAAAGGAAGCCGAAGAGGAAAAGCAGGATTCTCCAGAAGCAGAAGCCTTAGGCCCCTCAGGCCAGGCTGAAAACCCAGCCCCAGAAGCAGAAATTCCTGCTCAGAATGACGGAGAAGCTGCCAGCGAGACGGAAAATACCCAAATTCCATCTGAAAATGCAGAAATAGGACAAAATAATCCGCCTGAGGAGCAAAATACTGTCCAAAATACATAAAATTCTTGGTGCAAAAATGCCGAAACTTAAAGAGAAGAGGTAGATTCTTAGCCCTATGAATTTTTTAGACAATATAAAAGACGCTTACCACAATCTTGCGCAGAGGACAAGCCGCCTTGCAGTAACAATACTGGGCATAATTCTCTTTCTTTTTCTGTGCGCCCTAATAGTGCTCGGAGTACATTCCTGCAGCCAAAAGAAAGTCGGCGAGGTAAAGCGGGAGGACTTCAAGTCAGAGGATGAATTTATCCCGCCCAGCAACATAAAGCTTACGGAGGACTATTATTTTTCCAGGGAGCCCAAAGAAAGCTGGAGCCAGGAAGAAATTGAAAAATGGTTCTCAAACCCCAACACCGTCAATATGAACGAACTAAAGCAGGCCAACGATGCGCTTGTTGATGAAATAATAGGAGCAGCTCCATGAAAAAAACAAGAGAGGGATTTTCATTATCCGCAAAAAAAGCAGGCTTTGTCCTTGCCTGCATGCTAATACCGTTTTCAATGCTGAACGGAGCAGCACAAAGCTCCGGTGCTTCAGAAGGCACTGAAGTCAAGAACGTTGCTGTTGAACTGCAAGACAGCGGTACAATAGTTCTTCCGCCACAGGCAGCAGGCACAAGCGAGCCAGTTGAATTCCACGCAGCAGACAAAGAGCCGGCAGAAAAGAAGAACGTCTACGAAAACTCAGGAAAGGCAGCCGCAAATTTTGAAGAAGATGCACCAGCAAGTCCGGCACAAACAAAGGCTCCGGCAGAAGGCAGCCAGACTCAGACCGCTCCAGCCGCATCTTCCGGCCAGACAACAACAATCGTAGAACCGCCCTACACCACCACAAAGGTCACCACAGAAACCGTAACCACAAAGACCGTAACTACGGAAACCCGCACTACGGAATCTTCCATAACATCTGGTCCAGGCTTGCCCGCAGAAGAAAGGGTTGACGGCCCCCTCGCACCTATCCAGGAAAAGCACTCATGGGACACGCCGTCAACACAAACAGCACCTGCAGCCCCAAAGGCAAATGCCCAGGAAGCAAAGCCTGCACCAAAAAAGACAGAAGCGGAAAAGAAGCAGGAACCGGAAGCAAACCTTAAGATAAAGGAAACAGAACCAAAGAAAAAGCCGCAGGTCAAGCAGCCCGCAAAGACGGAAGCAAAACCCGCAGCTCCAAAAGCCCAGACTTCAAAGCCTGCAGCAAAAGGGCCGGAAAAAAAGACGGAAGCAAAGCCTGTACAGAAGCCCGCTCAGAATAAAAGCGAAGCAAGCCCTGCAAAGGCAAACCAGCCAAAGAAAGAAAGCACTCCTTCAAGCAATGCCCCGGTAGCAAAGCCAGCACCTGTAACTACAGAAAAAGAGGCAAGCCCTGCACCAAAGGCAAGCCAGACCGAGCAAAAGTCAAAACCACTGGTTCCGGCAGAAAGCGAAACGCCCAGCCGCTCCGTCACGCTAAAGAACAGCCAATACCTGGACGTAATCTACCCGGGCTCAGGATGGATTTACCTTGGCGAAAAGGATGCAAATGACCTCATGCGCTACTACGGCCGCAAAGTCTCCCCCGACGGAGAGGAAACAGCCTTTACGCTAAAGGCAACAAAAAGCGGAAGCACAGTCCTTCACTTCTACAAAAATGATGCCCTCGCAGGCAAATTCATAGAAGACTACCTTGCAGTCACCGTTTCCACAGAAACAGAGCGCGACACCCATGTAAAGGCACCAAACTACGCAAACTATGTTCCCAAGGGACAGAGAGGCAGAACCGCTGAACAGGCTTCACCCGAAAAGAAAGCCCAGGCAACAAGTCCATCACAGGCAGCAAGCCAAAGGCCGGCACTCGAAGAAAGCCCTGCAAAAGCAAAAATTGCAGCTTCCTCTTCCACAGGAACCGCAATAGAAAGGGCATCCACCGCAAACGCACAGCCCCAGGAAGAAAGGACAAACACACGCCCTGCATCAAACGCAGCAGCCGGAGACCTCCTAAAGAAGGCCCAGCAGGAATACGACGCAAAGCAGTATGCAGAATGCCTTGAGACAATCCAGGAATTCTACAGGAATGCAGACGAATCCAAGATGGACCAGGCACTCTACCTCGAAGCACGCGCACTCGAAGCCCCTTCCCCATCAAGGAACATCAAGTCTGCCCTCCACACCTACCAAACTCTGGTGAACCGCTATCCTCAAAGCTCCCTCTGGGAAGCCGCCAACAACAGGATAACCTACATCCAGCGCATGTACATAGACATAAGATAAATATGGGATATAGGGGGAAAAAACCGCTTTATGCAACGGCGAATCCCCCTACGCCCGCAACACGTTGCGTACACCCATCAATCCTAAGGCACAAATAAAGCAAGTGCATATATTTGTGCCCTTAAAATCCCCCAATTCACTTTCTTATTCTTACAATACTTTCTTATGAAAAATAAGCTGGAAATCAGTTTGGTGTGCAGCGGAAGGCAAAGACGGCTAAAAACCCGCATTGGAGCGGAACGAACGCAGTGAGTTTAATTTCCGATTCCGCGACACCGCGGGTTTTCAGACGGATTTGTCTGGGAGCGGAACACCAAACTGATTTCCATGTTTAATGCCCATACCAATTGAAGTAAAATCATTTTTACTGTATAGTATTTGCATCAATCATCACATTCCCAGAGGAAAATATGTTAGACTACAGATTCATAAAGGAAAACCTC
>JAILHV010000203.1 GCA_024695625.1 Treponema sp. | reverse complement strand
TGTCCCGGATCTTCGGGGTCAAGATGGAACAAATCCATCTGAACGCCAAGCTTGCGGTGGTCGCGTTTGTCCGCTTCTTCCATCATCTTAAGGTAGTCTTTTAAGTCGTTGGGCTTGTAGAAGCAGACGGCATAAACGCGGTTAAGCATTGGGCGGGATGAGTCTCCCTTCCAGTAAGCACCGGCCATCTTTGTAAGCTTAAAGCTCTGTGCGTTGATTTCTTTTGTGTTGGAAACGTGGGGGCCACGGCAAAGGTCAAGGTAACCGTCCTGCTCGTATGTGGTAATAAGCTCGCCTTCTGGAAGGTCGTTAATCAGCTCAACCTTGTAGGGTTGGTCTGCAAAAAGCTTAAGGGCTTCTTCCTTGCTTACTTCTTTGCGTACAAAGTCGTGGTTGCCGGAAAGAATCTTGCGCATTTCCTTTTCCACTTCGCCAAAATCAGATTCTGTCATCTTGTGGTCGGCGGGAAAGTCAAAATCGTAGTAAAAACCGTTGTCTATTGCCGGACCAATAGCGATTTTTGTACCAGGGAATAATCTAAGGATTGCTTCTGCCATTACGTGTGCGCAACTGTGGCGTACAGTCTGAAGTTTTTCATCAACAGCCATGTCTTTTACCTTTTTCTTGTTTGATATATCAGCATAAGATAAACTTTTTTCTATTTTATATCAAGTGCGGGATTTTTTTGCTGTGTTACTTTGATTTTTTTTGGACGGCACTGCTCCGCTCTACCATTCAGTTCTTGGCTAACTCGACCGGAAGACTCATTTCGTCACCGCCCTTTCGGGGTTCCGCGCTGTCCGCGCTCCATTCCTACGGAACGGGCAAGGCCCGCCCCTACACGGCGGCGTAGGCTTGGTTCGGCTGTCTTTTACCGGCTGCTTCAACTGCGTCCAATTTCAAGCTCTTTTCCATCCGAATTCTGCATTCCGCGGCCACTCTCTTCGCTCTTGTTCATAGCGTCGTCATATTCGCTGCTGCAGTATGCCGATGCAAAACTCGACAGGGAAATTGTCAGCAGAGCCGAAAATGTAAAACCCATAAAATTCATGACTTTCATATTTGCCTCTTTTAAATAAGACACCCGAGTCAAATCAATCTGCTACCGTAAATTTTTGGACAAATTTAACATTTTGCATTTCATTCAGTGGGAATTTCTACCGATTTATATAACATGCCCCACTGTATTAATTTTTTTAGTTTCATTCACCGCAACCCCATAAAAAGCATGGCCGCCTTTTTTATGGCATTCTTCCTGTGTGCAGCAGGCAACACATGCACTGCCCAGGTAAGCCAGAAGAGGCAGGACTTTATTGACTACGCGCTAACCCTAAGAGGCATCCCCTACAAATACGCAGGCTTTTCAAAAAACGGCCTTGATTGCAGCGGAATGGTGGCTTATGCGGCAAAATACGGCATACGCGAAAACCTGCCAAGAAGTGCCAGCGGAATGTGGGACAAATGCAAGCATCTAAAAGAAGAAGAGCGTGAACCCGGAGACTTAATCTTTTTTGCTGTAAAAAATACAAAGGGTGTACTCCACATCTCCCACGTGGGAATCTACCTTGGAATGTACCGCGGAGAAGGTGCCCTCAACGGAAAGAGGCTTTTCCTACACGCAGCAAGTGCAGGCCGCGAAACCGGAGTAATAATCTCTCCCATAGACGACAAATATTGGAGCAAGCGCTTTTACGGCTACGGACGCTTTCTGCCCAGCACCGGAGAATCCGAAATGGAAACGGAAGCAAAAGCCGCCGCCGAAGCCGCAAGGGATGAACCTCCGCCAGAAGACAAGACCACCCCGGAAGACCTGGAAGCAGAAGATGCAGACCTTACGGATGCAGAAAGAGCAGCCCGCCGCGTAAAAAAAGCAATCGAGCGCACCAGAAAAGCAGCCAGCCTAATGGACCGGGAAATTGAAGGTCAGGCAGTAATAAGAAAATTCGAGGAAGACACAAAGTAAAACAACCCGCAAGGCACACTCGTAAATTAATTGGTAACCAAAAACAAAAGGCAGTTGTTTAATAAGTATGAAAACATTAAAACGCATTTACACATTATTTTATTTATTGGTATTATTTGGATTTGCGTCATGCTCCGCCAACCTTTCGCTCAAAGCGCAGAACGACGGCAGCGTAAAAACTGACTTTACGGCAGACATGGGCGCATATTTGTCACAGGCATTGGAAGGAATCTCTGCAAACATGGGAGGAGGCGGCAAAGACATAATCAATGCGGCATCCCTCAAAAAAGCATTCACCGGAAGTGACTTTACCGGAGTTTCTGCAAATGTTCCCAACAAGCAGACCGTAATCGTAAGCGGAACAATCGTCCCCCTAAAGCAGCAAAAAACCTTTAAGGGCGTAAAAACATCTTCGTTCGTAAAGTGCGAAGACAAAAAGCTTACCCTTACACTTTCACCTGCATTGCTCCAGGGCTTCTACAACTCAATGGGGCAGGAAGACAGAACCTACCTGGACCTCTTCATGGCACCAATTTTCACTGGCGAAAAGATGACCCAGGCCGAATACAAGGAACTCGTTGCCTCCGTCTACGGCCAGGAACTCGCGGACGACATGCAGAAAGGCAAAATCGTCATTACGCTAACCGTTCCCGACGGCAAAAGCATAAAAAATTCCGGTGCAAAAATCGGCCAGTCAAAAGCAAGCAAAAATTCCAAGCGCCTTAGCTTTAGCATCCCCATGCTGGAATTCCTTACCCTTCAAACAGAAAAAACAGCCTTCATAAGCTGGTAGTATTTTACTTTTGGAGCGGACTTGTAAAAAAGCAGCGCCATGGATGCGCGTCATATGTTTGCTAACAAAACTGGTAAGTTTTCGTAGAAAACTTACGGGTAAAAAATGCCAAGGAGGGCATTTTTTACCCAGGGCTTTCCGGGGCTTGCCCGCCTTTACGGCGCGCGGCCTGTCCGTTCCGGCCAGTCGCCTTCGGCCCCCTCCAATCCCAGCTACGTCCGATTTGCAAGTACCGCCTTTAAGCTACAATTTTTTCCTCCAAAAAAAAGTGCCGTTTGTTCAATTTTTTATTATATTTCAAACATGACGATTACAATAAGATCAGCAAACGACGCAACAATCGCAATAGACTTCAACGGAAAATTCACCCCCGGAATGTTAAACAGCGTCCGTTCCGTACCGGGCAGAAAATACAATCACCAAGAAAAAATATGGCTCATTCCAGACACCCAAAAGGCTTTCGACACATTAATGGAGAATCTGTATAAAACCGGTGAATTCAATTATACTCAAATCGAATCAGAAAACAGCAGCGTAATTCAAAACAATGCCTCTGGCAATTCCCTGGAACTTCAAAAGCTCAAAGAAATCCTCATAACCCGCCACTACAGTTCCCGCACAATCGAAAACTACCTTTTTTGGTCAAAAAAGTTCTTGCACTCGCACAAAATTGCGGAATCAAGCGTGCAAAAACAGATCAACAGCTTCCTTACAAATCTCGCCGTAAACGAACACGTAAGCGCATCCACCCAGAACCAGGCTCTCGCAGCCCTGCTCTTTTTCTTCCGCTTTGTCCGTGGCGAAGAAGTCGAAAACCTCAAGAACCTCATTCATGCCAAAAACAAAAAACGTGCCCCCGTAGTTTTGACCAAAAAAGAAATCAGCTCAGTAATAACACATCTTCAAGGAAGCAGGCGCCTTGCCGCAGAACTCCTTTACGGAACCGGAATGAGGTTGAACGAACTTCTTAGCCTAAGAATTCTTGATATTGACTTTGACCGCGCAGAAATCACAATCAGATACGGAAAAGGCGGAAAAGACAGGCGCGTCATGCTGCCCAAAAGCCTTGTACCCAAGCTAAAAAAACATATTGAGGAAGTAAAAAAGATTCACGAAAAAGACCTTGCGGACGGTTGGGGAAAGGTCCTGCTTCCGCCAACTATTATGAACCGTTCGCCCGATTGTGCAAAAGAATTCCGCTGGCAGTGGCTTTTTCCCCAAAAGAACCGGTGGAAAAATGACAAGACCGGGGAAGAAGGCCGCCATCACATAGACGAAAGCATTTTGCAGAAAGCCGTAAAAAAAGCCGTCTGCGATGCGGGAATTATAAAAAACGCCAGCTGCCACACATTCCGCCACTCCTTTGCAACCCACTTGCTCGAAAATGGCTACGACATCCGCACCGTTCAAGAACTCCTTGGCCACAGCGACGTACGCACAACCATGATTTACACTCATGTTCTCAACCAAGGGGCAAAAGAAGTCCAAAGCCCCCTCGACGAAATCTTAAAAAACAACCCCACCGCACCTTAAACGGTTTCCGCCTAAAATTCTTGCGGTTCAGTATATTTTATGCTACCATAAAGATGTACCCCAAAAAATCACCCGCAAATTAACCGGCACCCTAGCCAGGCCAGTGAATTTAAACGGATACGGCGAAATTTTGTTATGTGGACGCCCGCACTGGGGCGCGGAGGAAAGAAAATGTGTTTAATTTGTGATAGAATTGAAATGATAAAAAAAGGATCAAATCCTTATTTTGTAAAAGAACTTGAAACTGGATATGTCGTTATAGGCGATAACC
>JAILHV010000198.1 GCA_024695625.1 Treponema sp. | reverse complement strand
AAGTATCTTGATATCCTTTTCTGTAAGACCAAGACGTATATTTCCCTTCTGGTGATATTCAACATCAACTCCAAGTTCATCGCTTAATCCAGGCCAGCAGTTTGCAACAGCATACATTGCAAGCTTAAGTTCCTTTGGATCGCGTGCACTTTGTCGTACACCGCCGGCATTTCTGCAGGAACCCCCGTTTCCGATTTCCTGCTTTTCAAGAACGATTACCTTGATTCCTTTTTTTGCAAGACGGTATGCAGTAGCACAGCCCATGATACCGCCGCCGATTATGATTACATCTGCTGTTCTGATTTCTTCCATATTTTTATCCTCACTGAACATCAGTTACGTTTTTGCTGAACACTCCGATTTCTACTGGACGTGCTGGAGCCCTTCCCTGAATCATTCCAACTTCTGAAGGCTTCTTTTTTAATTCAGATGCAATGATTCCCTGCACAAGACGCTGACAGGTTTGTCCCTGACACAAGCCCATTCCCGAACGAAGATATCTTTTTACTTCATTCATCGTGTGCATGCCGTCATGAATCGCCCTTCGGATTTCACCCTTTGTAATTTCTTCACAGCGGCAGATGATTAGGCTGTCATCTTCTCTTTCTTCAAAAGGTTCTTTATTTGCTCTTCTTATATCTTTTGCCATAATTCACCTCACTATTTTTATTCAGCCTTAAAGAAGCGTGCTTCGTTTACATACTGAACCGGAACTTTCATTGTAAGGACCGAAGTCTTGTCCATTACGCTTGAAGTAACAACGTTTACAACTTCTGCTTCGCAAACTTTTTCTCCGCTGCGGCTCAAAGCAATTCCCCTGTCTCCTTTTTTTGGAAGCGGAAGGAACTCATAAGGAATTCCAACTGTTGCGTAACCGCTTTCGTAATCTTCGTTGACAAGGAAGATTGCCTGACCTGAACAGAAGGCAACACACATGCCGCATCCCTTACATTCTTTTTCTTCATCGATTGCAGGAATCCTTGTGATGTTTTCGCCCACCTTGATGCAGCCAAACTTACATGCTTCCTGACAAGGGTTACACGGAATGTTCTGCGTACATTCAATTACAGGATGAACACCAGACTTCTTGTAGTTAACTGCCGGGAAGTTCTTAAGCTCGTCCCAGGTCATAAAGCCGCGGTCAAGAAGACTTCTTGAAATGGGGTATCCTTCGTCTGTAACAGTCCAGTCGTTCTTCCCCTTGAACTGCGGAGCAAACATTCCCTGGCGAAGGGCGCTGAGTGCATTCTGGCAGCCGGAATACTTTTCGTTGAAATCTGCTTCACTGATGTAACCTGCGCTGTAAAGAACGTGACTTGCAACTGAACGGCCCTGAATCATTGCACTTGAAGCTTCTTCAATTCCAGCAACATCACCTGCACAGTAGATTCCCGCAATCGAAGTTTCTCCGTATTCATTCAGCAGGGCAACGTTACCGCCTTTCTGAGGAAGAAGTGCCATGTTACAAGTTGCATTGCTTGCAAGCTGGCTCATCGGTGAAAGACCTACGGCGATACAGATTGTGTCTACATCAAGCTCCATCTCTGTTCCCGGGATCGGCTTAAAGTGATCATCAACTTCTGCAATCACTGCTGATGTAACCCTGTCTGTTCCCTTTGCTTCGATTACCGTGTGCTTCATGTAGAAAGGAACACCTGTACGTGCAACCTTTGCTGCATGGACACCGTAACCTCCGACACGTGGAGCCGCATCGATTACTGCTGCAATTTCACACCCCGCCTGAAGAAGCTGGAAGCTGACCACAAGACCAACGTTTCCAGAACCGACCATAAGAATCTTTGAACCAGGCTGAACACCCTGAAGATTCATAAGGGCTTGTGCCGCACCAGCACCGATTACACCAGGCTTGTTCCATCCCTTGAATGGAATCATGTTTTCTGCAGCACCTGTTGCAATGATTATGTAGTCTGCCTTGAAGTGATTTACGTTTCCGTTCTGCTTAACAGTCACTTCATGGTTCTGATAAATTCCCATTACGGTTGAATCAAGGTAAACTTCTACACCTGCATCTCTTGCTTCCTGTAAAAGTGCCTCACCAATCTTGAAGCCCCTTTCCTTTGCATGATGTTCCTTTGACCCGAAGAACTTGTGTATCTGCTTAAAAAGCTGTCCACCCGGACGTGCGTTTTCATCAAACACAACAACCTTCATTCCGTTTTTTGCAGCTTCAATGCCGGCACTCAAACCCGCAGGACCTGCCCCGATTACTATCAATTCATATCTTTTCATTTCATCTGCCCCCGTACTCAGCTTTCCATAGCTACAACACCGTTCTGTGTCTGAATCACCATTCCTTCTTTTAATTCAGTGATGCAGGTACGAACATTTGGCTGACCGTCAACAACCATTACGCAGTCCGTACATCTTCCGATTGCACAGAAAACACCACGCGGCTTGTGTTCCTTTGCCGTGTATCTGTGAATCATTACGCCGTTTGCTTTTAATGCAGCCGCTATTGATTCGCCTTCAAAACCAGTCATATCTTTTCCGTCAAAAGAAAAATGAACTTCCTGACCTTTGATATATTCTCCAAGAATTGGATGCTCTTTAATCCGTGCCATTTTTTTCTACCTCCAAAAAAAAAGAGGCAACCAACAGTACTTCCCCCAAGGATAATCCAGGGAAAACTGTAAGTTGCCTCATTGCAACAAGTTTTATCAATCTTTAATTTATTCTAGTCTTTGAATGTGCAGCCTTTCATTGCAATCATTTCGATTTCAACAATCTGGCTTGGTCTGTTCAAAGCTGCAACTCCAATCCATGAACATGCAGGACGTGTTGCCATAAAATATTCAGAATATGCTTTTGTGATGTCCATATTTTTTGAAACATCAGTAGTCCATATATTTACTTTGACAACTTCTTCTTTTTTTATTCCATTTTTTTCAAGGAGAGTTACAAGTTTGTCAAAGATGTATTTTGCCTGAGCATAAGCATCTCCTTCTCCGTGAACTGTACCTTCTGGTGTAACAGCTGTTGTTCCTGAAACAAATGCAAAAGGACCTGCTACAGCGATGCGTGCGTATCCTGCAACGTCTTCAAACTTTGCACCACCATGAATGTTTTCTCTTGGGAATTCCATAATTCTCCTCCTGTTTGTTAACTGTCTTTATACAGCTCTTTTCTTTGTTGATTTAGGTATAGAATTATTTTTTTATAATGTCAATGCAAATTTTCATAATCATGAAAAATACAGGGTTTTAGTACCGATTTTTCATATTTTTTTCATAATTTTGTAAAAAACAGAACTAAGAAAAAAGGAATTTCACGCCAATGAAAAACTTGAAACATCTTTTTTGTTATGGTAAAGTTATTCATCGGGGCATTTTATGGATTTTGAGATCGGAGAAAAAATTAAAAGTCTTAGAAAACACAGTAAAATTACGCTGGAAGAACTTGCAGAAAAAACAGGTTATTCAGTCGGATTTTTAAGCAATGTTGAAAATGACAAGACAAGTCCTTCAATTCAGCAGCTGCACAAAATCTGTGAGGCAATGAACCTTACGCTGAACGATCTTCTGTCACAGCACAAACCAGAAGCTGATGCAAAAGTTGTAAGAAAAGATGACAGGCAAAAGCTTTTTGAACAAGATGACGGTTCCCTTGTTTATGAAAGCATCACTCAGGGAGACACAAAAATCAAGGGCTCATGCATGACAATTTCTTCTGACCAGCTTTATCCTTTTGTTCCCCATGACCATGACGAGCTTGGTATAATCGTCAGCGGTTCCATGGAAATGAAAATGGACAACAAATCATTTTTTCTTTATCCGGGTGACACAATTTACATTCCTTGCGGGACAATGCATTCTGCAAAAAAAACAAGCAAAGAGCCCTGCGTAAGTTACTGGCTTAAAAAATCAGAATAGAATTGCTGGCAAAAATTAGTCTTGAAACAAGGTTAAATTTCATGCTAAAATCACACGGAGTCAGTTCAAAAAAAATCTGGAGAAAAAATGAAAAATACTTTCCTTTACGCAGCAACGGCAGGCCTTATCCTTGCAGCCGCACTAACATCCTGCGCAAGTGCACCAAAAGAAAATCCTACAATCCCATTTGAATTCATAGATGCAAACAAGCAATACCATTCCGCAAATCTGGACGACACGGTTAGCAAGCACAGCTACAAAAACGAATGCTTTGTGCGCGAAGGAGAAAAGCTCTTTTACAGGGGAGACGACCGCTACACTTCAAAACTTGGCGTAGACATATCACACCACGACGGCCCGGTTGACTGGAAAAAGATGAAGGACTGGGGAATTGAATTCGCAATCCTCCGCACAGGCTACAGGGGCTACCAGACAGGCTACCTCATACAGGACAAAATGTTTGAGCAGAACATAAAGGAAGCAATAGAAGCAGGCCTGGACATAGGAGTTTATTTTTTCTCGCAGGCAATAACAGAAGAAGAGGCGGAAGAAGAAGCACAGATGGTCTTGCGCTTAATTGAACCCCACAAAAAGCACATCACCCTGCCGGTTGTATTTGACCCGGAAAGCATCCTAAAAGACGAAGCCCGCACGGACGGTGTTCCTGGCGAAGTCTTTACAAGAACTTCCATAGTATTCTGCGAGGCAGTAAAAAAAGCCGGCTACAAGCCCATGGTTTATGCCAACATGATTTGGGAAGCATTCTTTTTTGACATGAAAAAACTGGAAGCCTACGACTTCTGGTATGCAGACTACGAAAAATATCCCCAGACACCCTACTCTTTTACCATGTGGCAGTACACGGAAAGGGGAGAAAGCATTGACGGAATAAGGCTGGACAAAAAAATCACAAAGCCTGTTGACCTTAACATAATGATAGTAAAGGTGGAGGAAGATGAATAAAACAAAAAGAAATCTGTCTTTTATTTTTATAGCCCTGCTTGCATCCGCACTCCTTGTCATGCAATTTTTTACAGGCTGTTCTTCTTCACAGCAGGAAGAAAGGGGCGGCGGAAAAACCTATGCAGTCTGGTTCTCCTACCTTGAATACGAAGAACTTTGTTCCGGCATGAGCAAAAAAGAATTTACGGAATTTGCAAAAGAGTGTGCCGCAAACCTTAGCAAAGCAGGCTTCAACACAATATACATACAGGCTGTTGCGTTTACGGATGCGCTCTATTCATCTTCCGTCTATCCCCCTTCAAAGCATCTGCCGGGCGGAATTGCCACTTCTGCAAAAGGCTCCTCGCCAAGGGAAAGGGACAGCGGAATACACACAGGCGTTGGCATAGGAATTGGATTTGGAAAGGGCGGCTGGACAAGAACCGGAGTTGAAGTTAGCATTGGAATGGAAGGAAGAGCCGGAAACTACCCGGAAGAAGAAGAAAGCTCCTGGCCCAAGGCAAGCTATGACCCGCTAAAAATTCTTGTAACCCAGATGAAGAAAAAAAACATCCGCACAGAAGCATGGATTAACCCAATGCGCTCCGTAAAAGAAGAGCAGCTTGAATCCTTGCCGGATGACTTTATAGTAAAAACATGGGCAAAGCAAAAGAAAGGCAGGGCATTCCTGCACCAGGGACGCTGGTACCTGAACCCCTATTACCCCGAAGTGCTTCGACTAATCACAAAATGCGTAAGTGAACTTGTTCAGAATTATGACATAGACGGAATCCACATGGACGACTATTTTTATCCGTCTTCCCTTCCAGAAGAAATTGACGCAAATGAATTTGAAAAGGAAAAGCAAAAGCATCCAAAGCTTACCCTAAAGAACTTCCGCACGGTAAACGTAGACGCAATGGTAAAACAAATTTATGCAGCGGTAAAAAAGGCAAACCCGGAACTTACATTCGGCATATCACCTTCTGGAAACATCCAGACCTGTAGGAATGCCATGTTTGCAGACCCGGCACACTGGGCAAAGCAGGGAACGGTTGACTACCTTGCACCGCAAATCTACTGGGGCTTTTTGCACACGGCAAAACCTTTTGAGCCAACCCTTAATGAATGGAAGCAAATAACAGCCGGCACAAACGTAAAGCTGATTGCAGGACTTGCCGCATACAAAGTGGGCTCTGTTCAATCTGCGGGCAATGCAGATGCAGACGCTGAATGGCAGAACAGCAACCGCATCTTGGCAGACCAGACCCTTGCAGCAATAAAGGCAGACTACGAAGGAATTTCCTGCTTCCGCTACGCAAGCCTTTTCTCTCCTTCACCAGTGAACTCTTCACATGCAGAAAAAGAACTTGCCGCTCTGGAAGCTATCATGAAAAGATAGATTGGTAACTCAATCCTGAAAGCCAACAAGACAGGCACTTTGCAAGTTATCCTTCAAATCGGAGTAAACCTCAACAAAGTCGCAGCCGTGTATATGCTCATCCGTAACAAGTGAATAAACCATATTTGCATCTTTGGCTTTTTCTTCCTGATAATACGAGATGCAATAGACGCGCCCGGTGTTCAGGATTACATCTTCATACTTACCCTCAGCTGCATTTTTGGCCGCATAAGAAATAATATCTTTTTCTGCCTTTGGCAACTTTGAATAAAATTTCTGGAGCAGCCTAAGCATTTTTTCCACCTCTTTTTTGCTAACAGCCCCCGGCGTAAACATTGCAAAAAGGGCAGTCTCATTTCCGTCCCGCTCAAAAAGATAATTGTAGCCCCATATTTCTTCGCCAGTACCACAACTTTTAAAAGTTCCAAGCGGAGTTTCAATTGATTCAGGAAGATTCGTGTCCTTAGAACATGCGGCAAGTGCAAAAATAAACAAGGCTATAAAAAGGCAAGTTTTTATTTTCATATTTCACTTCCTATGATTTTACACGTCAAACAGGATGCACTTCTCATTCATATCTACAGTGCATTTTACTCCTAACGGAATAATGCAATGAGGTGTTGCGTGCCCAACGTTCACATTATATACAAGAGGCAAATTTTTATCATCTATTTCTTCCAGCAAAATAGATTTGTACTCATTATAGTAAATCTCGTCAAAAGGCTTTCCAACAAGAACCCCGCTTACAGAATTAAAAACACCTGCTTCTTTTAATGCTTTTACCATCTTTCTATATAATTCAGGTTTTGTTTTTTCTTCAGATGATTCAAGGAGCAAAATTTTCCCCTGCCATTCTTTAGCCGCTGGAAAAAGATTGTATTTTTTGCAAAGCTCAACCGTATCGGGATACCTGCTGCCGTCAAACATATCATACATTGATTCAATGCAGCCGCCTAAAATCTCCCCGGAAAAAACGGCGCTACCCTGCAAGAGCTGGAAGCCCTGATTCTTATGCGCTTCTCTTTTTTTGCCGATTTGGGAGATACCAAAATCAGTCCGCTCTGTATACCAAACGTCACTCGCTTCTATTTTGCTTATGCATTTTTTATTTATCAGCTCTTCAAAATATTTTTTTGAATAAGGTAGCATTTCATCTTCTAGTTCGCACAAGTCGGTAATAAAGGCCTGGCCGTAAAAAGTTTTGAAGCCAACTTTATTGAACATAAAATGATTCCACGTTGTATCCGAATAGCCAAGGAAAATCTTTTTGTTATCCTTTACGGCTTTTTTAAGTTCATCGTTTTCAAAAAGATAGGGAAGCAACTTGTAAGTATCATCACCGCCGATTGCACACAAAATCATATCAACGGATTTATCATAAAGGGCATCAAGCAAATCCTTTGCTCTGGCCTGGGGATTGTTTTTTATATACTCAACACCTTTTAAAGCTGATTCTGTTGTAACAACTTCAAGGCCATAACTTTTTAGGCGGTCAAGACCTATTTTTAATTCATGGGATATAAAAGGCTCACCCAATATGCCTCTGGACAAACTAATTATTGCAACTTTCTTTACCATTTTTAACTCCAAGCAAAATCACGCAAAAGCAATTCTATCATATTCTTTGCAAAATTAACAGCATCAGTTTGAATGCCAATTTTACTTTACAGAAAAAAAGCCTACTCCGCCGTGGAACCCCTTTAGTAGCGGCCGCAAGGACGCTATGAGCGTGAGCGAAGGGTGGAAGGGCGGTGACGAAAGGGCATGCTCTGTCGAATTAGTCAAGGAGTAAAATGGTAGAGCAAAGAAAAGCAAGTCCTAAAGAGTAACGTCCCAGGAAGCCTTACTTATTCCCTGTTTGCAAAAATAGAAAATTGTGCTAGTATTGGCCTATGCCTTATGATGATTATGAAAACGAAGGTTCGCTTGCGCAGAAGACTTTTCTAAAGGAACCCGATGATTATAAAGTTATTCTCTTGAACGATGATTTTACTACCATGGAATTTGTGGTGCAGGTTTTGCAGAGTGTTTTTCATCTTGGAGCGGAAGAGGCTGAAAAGGTGATGATGAGCGTCCACAAGACCGGCAGCGGCGTTGCGGGAATTTACACTTACGACATTGCTTCCACCAGGGCGCAGATTGCAGTCCGCATGGCAAGGCAGCAGGGCTTTCCGCTTAGATGCGAGATTCAAAAGGCATAGGAGCCGGTAAAAGATGCACTTAAAGAAAGACCTTGACGAAATGCTTACCAACAGCTTTAACTACGCAAAAAAGAACGCCCACGAATTTGTTGCGCCAGAACACCTGCTTTATATTGCCATGCACTACGACTACGTGATGGACCTGCTCTTTGACTGCGGGGCAAACGTTGCGGACATTCTGAACGACCTTGAGGAATTTTTTGCAAAGAAAATTCCCTGCGTAGACAAGGACGAAAAATTTCTTGCGGCATACGACCCGCTTCCAACTGCGGGGCTGCAGGAAATAATGGAGAACGCTTCTGCACACGCGGCTTCTTCCGGCAAAAAAAAGCTGGACATTACGGACGTGCTTGTTTACATGTACGATGCGGAAAACAATTACTGCTCCTACATACTAAAGAAAAACGGCGTGGAAAAACTGGTGCTTTTGGAAGCCATAACAGACCAGAGCTATCCTTTTACCAGCAAGTCCAAGGGTGAATACGACGAGTTTGACTACTATGATTCAGAAGATGATGAATACGACTATGGCAGTTCCACAGACGATGATTCCCGCATTGATTTTGAAGACGGGGAGACAGAGTCATCTGATGATGCAGGCGAAGATGAAGACGAAAAGGAGAGGCACAAAAAGGAAAAGAAGCACCGCTTTTCTGCACTGGAAAAATATACCGTTGACCTTACACAAAAGGCAAGGGACGGAGAACTGGACCTTCTTGTTGGCAGGGAATACGAGCTTGAGCGCACGGTTCAAATTCTTTGCCGCCGCACAAAAAACAATCCCCTTCACGTTGGGGATGCAGGTGTTGGAAAAACTGCGGTTACGCTTGGACTTGCGCAGAGAATTGTTTCTGGAGAAGTTCCTTCTATATTAAAAGATTTTTCTGTTTACTCTCTGGACATGGGTGCCCTCTTGGCCGGAACAAAATACCGCGGAGACTTTGAAGAAAGGCTTAAAAAGGTTACCAAGGACTTGCTAAAAAAAGAAAAGGCAATTCTTTTTATTGATGAAATACACACGATTGTGGGCGCAGGTTCTGTTGGCAACGGTGCCCTTGATGCGGCCAACATTTTAAAGCCTGTTCTTACCGAAGGAAAAATCCGCTGCATTGGTTCCACCACTTTTGAAGAATACACCAAGATTTTTGAAAAGGACAGGGCTCTTGCAAGGCGTTTCCAGAAGATAGATATTCTTGAGCCAAGCCGCGATGAATGTGTTAAGATTTTGCACGGTCTTGAAAGCCGCTACGCTGAATACCACAATGTCTGCTACCAGGAAGGGACTCTTGAGCTTGCGGTTGACTTGTCACTTCAGTTTTTGCCGGACAGAAGGCTTCCGGACAAGGCAATTGACCTTATGGACGAAGCGGGGGCATGGACACGGATTCATGCGGAAGAAAACCTTTCCGTGGAAGATTCAGCAAATGAATCCGAAAAGCTTGAAAAGTTTGAAGACAAAGCAGGCAAGGTAGAAGCAGAAAGGTTTTCCGCGGACGATTCTGCAAAAGTGCAGTCTGATGGAAAAGTGCAGTCTGATGGAAAAGTGCAGCCTGATGCAAAAGTGCAGTCAGATGAAAAAATGCAGCCTGATGAAAAAGAGCAACCCGCTGAAAGAAAAAGGCCACCGGTGCCAGTTAGCCAGGACACAATCCGCATGGTTGCCGCAAAAGCAGCGAGGGTTCCGCTTGAAACAGTTACCACTGGCGAAAAGGAAAAGCTCCGCTCCCTTGAAAGCGACCTTAAGCAAAAAATATTCGGTCAGAACAAGGCAGTTGAATCTGTATGCATGGCGGTAAAAAAAGCCCGCGCAGGCTTCCGCAACATGGAAAAACCGGAAGCTGCATTCCTCTTTGTAGGCCCAACAGGCGTTGGAAAAACAGAGCTTGCAAAAGTTCTTGCCTCTTCTCTTGGCGAAAAACTCCTACGCTTTGACATGAGCGAATACCAGGAAAAGCATACCGTAAGCCGCCTGATTGGTTCGCCGCCGGGATACGTTGGCTTTGAAGAGGGTGGACTTTTAACCGACAGCGTAAGAAAGGAACCGCATTCAATAATCCTCTTTGACGAGATAGAAAAAGCGCATCAGGACATTTACAATATTCTCCTTCAGATTATGGACTACGGAATTCTTACGGACAACCAGGGCCGCAAGGCAGACTTTAAGAACTGCATGATAATAATGACAAGCAATGCCGGTGCCCGCGACATGGAAAAAGGCTCCGTGGGATTCTCTGGAGGAAGCACTTTTGGCGATGAAAAGAACGACTCTGCCACACTGAACGAAGCTGTAGAAAAAGAATTCTCCCCCGAATTTAGGAACAGGCTGGATGCAATAATCACATTTGCCCACCTGCCAAAAGAGATAACACAAGACATTGCCCGCAAGGAAATAAAAAAGATTGCAGAGCGTCTTGCCACAAAAGACGTTGAGCTTACCGCCACAGACGAAGCCATTGCCCTGATTGCAGAAAAAGGCTACAGCCGCGAATTTGGCGCCCGCAACATTGCCCGCACAGCAGAAAGCCTGATTGCCTCCCCTCTCGTGGACGAGCTGCTCTTTGGAAAGCTGAGCGGTGGCGGAAAGGTAGGGCTTGGCGTAAAGGACGGGGAAGTTGAATTCACCTTCGGGGAATAAAATGAAAAGGCTAGCCATCGCATTACTGTTACTGACACTCTCTGCAAGTTCTTTTTGCACATCGTTTCTAATGGAATTGGAGGTGGCAGCTAGAGTTTCAATATGGGCTTTTGAATATTACATGCAGTACAAAACCATGCCGGAAAACACTTCTGCATTTTTGAAAAAAGACTTTCTGTATAATGATGGCCGCGACGGAAACATATCAAGACTATTGCAATATTATAACAAATATGGATTTGAAATAGACCTACAGAAAAAAAACGGCAGGCTTCTTTACATTTACGTGAACGGTCCCTATATGCACCACCTTACCATATACAAGGTTAAAAAGCTCCATCAGTTTGAAATCTACACGAATGGCAAATTTGCAGATAAATATTACCGGAATGACAATGGTGACCTTATAGAAAAAGACAAGGCCTATCCTGACTTTGTCTTGTGGTATTTGCCGCTTGTCTTTCCCCTTTTACTAGCTTAAAGTCCGTTCTTGCCCACCAGCCTAGCCCCAATTGGAAGGGCGAGGTGTAAAAAATTGCCTCCTTGCAATTTTTTACACCACAAGTTTTCTGGCGAAAACTTGCAAGTTGCTTTCTGCAAACAAAAGACGCGCCCTCCATGGCGCTGCTTGTTTACGAGAGGGTAGAAATTGCATGGAGTCTGACCGGACACGGAGTGACGGGCACAGTTGAACGATGAAAGTGGCTCCAGATGGGGAATGGGAAGATGGGATGCTATTTGCTTCCCTTGTAATCTTATTAAAAATACGGTAATCTAGCAGAAGTTGTATGCTTTCCGGAGGTTTTTATGGACGGTTCTGAAGAAATACTGAATTTGCTGCGGGACAACGCGCGCATTTCTATAGAAGATATTTCGGCTATGA
>JAILHV010000171.1 GCA_024695625.1 Treponema sp. | reverse complement strand
GAATGAAGTTCTTGTAACGGAAGCCATGCCGCCAATGTTCGACATCATGCTCGGTGTAGCAGGAGGAGAATTCTACGGACACCAGAGCGAACACGGCTCATTTGTTCTTGGAGGAAACTCAGGCCTGCAAGCATTCACAAGCAACGTTGACAAGTTTGTAACAAACAGTCTTACGGCTCCAAGCATTGCACGAGGAATCATCAAGTACTTTCCTGTCCTTGAAAAGACAAAGATTGTACGCACCTGGGCAGGTTGGTATGACCAGACAATAGACGTTCTTCCTGTGATTGACAACGTAAAAGAAGTTCCTGAACTTACACTCGGTTTCGGTTTCTCTGGCCACGGTTTCGGAATCTCTCCGGCAGTTTCAATTGCTTTGAGCGAACTCATTCTTGAAGGCGAATCAAAGACAATTCCAATTCCGGATTTGAAGTACGACCGTTTTAAGCCAAAGAAGTAATCAAATTAAAAAAACAGGAGGTATCTGATGGATACGACTTATCTTCTGAACTCAAGCTGGGTTCTTGTGGCATCTGCACTGGTTTTTCTGATGCAGGCAGGATTCGCATGCTGTGAAAGCGGATTCGCCCGCGGAAAGAATGCATGCAACATCTGGCTCAAAAACTTGTGCGATTTTTGTGTAGGAGCATTGGTTTACTACTTCATAGGATTTGCAATTATGTACGGTGATGACTTTCTTGGGCTTTTTGGAACAACAGGATTCTTCAATCCGCTGGACCAGGAGCTTGGAGTATGGGAGACATGCAAAGAACTGAACCTTTCACCGCAAATATACCTTTTGTTCCAGACAATGTTCTGTGCAACAACAGCAACAATCATTTCGGGATCTGTTGCAGAAAGATTCAAGTTTGATACTTACCTTATTGTAAGTGCTGTAATGACTGGGCTTATTTACCCGGTTGTTGGCCACTGGGTATGGGGCGGTGGCTGGCTTTCTAAAATAGGCTTTGTTGACTTTGCAGGAAGCGGTGCAGTTCACATGGTAGGCGGATTTGCGGCAATGGTTTGTGCGGCTCTTGTTGGACCAAGAATCGGAAAGTACGACAGTCAGGGAAAGGTTCATGCAATTCCTGGACACAACATTCCAATGGCAATGCTCGGCGGATTTATTCTGTGGGTGGGCTGGTACGGATTCAACCCAGGCAGTGAACTTGCATTTGACGATACAACAATCTACACAACAATAACAACAACAATGTGTGGTGCGGCAGGTGGCCTTGCAGCTTTGTTCTGCACATGGGTTAAGTACAAGAAGCCAGATCCTACACTTGCAATGAACGGTGCGTTGGCAGGTCTTGTTGCAAGCTGTTCTGCAGTCAACGAATACACGGTTTTTGGATCAGTTGTCGTAGGAGCCGTCTGCGGAATCTTCTTCCCCTTTAGCGTTGAGTTCTTTGACAAGAAGCTTAAGATTGACGACCCGGCAGGTGCAATAAGCCTTCACGGAACAAACGGAATTCTTGGTGTAGTTCTGGCAGGATTCCTTGCAAAAGATACAGGTCTTTTCTACGGGCACGGAATATCACGCCTTATAGCACACATTGTTGGTCTTGGTGCAATTGCGGTATGGGTAATAGGTACTGTATCCATAATGGCAATTATCCTTAAGAAGACAATGGGATTAAGAGTTAAAGAAGAAGTTGAACTCGACGGTCTTGATAAGCATGAACATGCAATGGCTGCTTATGTAATGTAAGTTGATGGGGGTAAAAAATGGCAGAGATGAACCTTGTAACAATTATCTTCAATCCGGACAAGTTTACCGAATTGAAAAAAGCACTCAATGAAATTGGTGTAACAGGAATGACTGTAACACACGTTGAAGGATGCGGAGTTCAGCACGGGCAGAAAACTTCAGTGGGTTATTACCGCGGGGTTGCAACCGACATAAGCTTGCTTCCAAAAACAAAAGTCGAAGTGGTAGTTTCAGAAGTTCCAGTTCAGAAAGTTGTAGATGCTGCAATGGAAGTTTTGAAGAGTGATGAAATTGGTGCCGGAAAAATATTCGTGTCAGAAATTAAAAACATTTGGCGAATAAGAACTGGCGAAAAAGACGTGGAAGCCCTCAAGTAAACAGGGGGTATTTAAATGTGAATAGTCTGCTTTTTCAAAGTGCACGTTGAGGAGCAGATATACAGTTCAATGGCGAGCTGTTATATGGGTAGGATTCTTTTGAGTCCTACCCTCTCTTGCGGATTCAACAGCTGCCATTGAGCAAAAAGTTGAATGGTCAAAAAACAAAATAAAATTATCAGGAGAATTATTATGACAGGAATTGAACCAAGGGTAGACATTTTGTGGATGAACGAAGCTGACATGCTTAAGGCTGGGGTGAACGATGTTATTGCATGTACAGACTGTATGGAAGAAGTTGTAAAGACTTTGGATAAGGGAGACTACCGCATGGGTGGTGAAACAGGAAATTCACACGGATGCATGGTTCAGTTTCCAAAGGATCCTGAGTTTGAAGGAATGCCAAAGGATGGTCCAGACAGACGGTTCATGGCAATGCCTGCATATATCGGTGGTCAGTTCAAGATGGCTGGAGTTAAGTGGTACGGTTCAAACGTTGAAAACAGAGACAAGGGGCTTCCGCGCTCTATCCTTATGACGGTTTTGAACGACAAGGATACTGGAGCTCCAATTGCCTTCCAGAGTGCAAACCTTATTTCTGCATACAGAACTGCAGCAATCCCAGGTGTTGGTGTAAAGAGACTTGCAAGAAAGGACGCAAAGGTTCTTGGAATTGTAGGTCCGGGATTCATCAACTCAATAACCGCAGAAACATTCTGTGCTCTCCGCCCTTCAATTGACACAATCAAGATTAAGGGTAGGGGCCGTCCTGCAATCGACAGGTTCATTGAATACTGTAAGGCTCATTGTCCAAACGTAAAGAACTACATTGTTTGTGAAACACTCGAAGAATGTACACGCGACAGTGACATCATGAACTTTGGTACTTCAACACCAACTGGCGGTCAGGAAACATATCCTTTCATCGATTCATCATGGATTAAGCCTGGTGCTTTGATCTGCGCAGTAGGTGCCCTTAACACACCGGAAGATATTCTTCTTGATCCAAAGACAAAGCTTGTTGTAGACAACACAAGAATGTACGACACATGGGCAAAGGAATATCCCTATCCAACATTTGAAAAGTGGTTCATCTTTGGTTCAAAGTTTACGGATATGATTCACGAAGGAAAGATGGACAAGTCAAGAATGGAAGACATTGGCGCAATCTGTAACGGAAAGGTTCCGGGACGCACAAGCGATGATCAGATTATCTTCTATTCAATCGGCGGTATGCCTGTTGAAGATGTTGCATGGGGAAAGGTTCTCTATGAAAAGGCACTCAAGATGGGCATTGGCACAAAGCTCAACTTGTGGGATGAACCGTATCTTCACTAATGGCAGTTGAAACTTGCTTGGTTTGAAAACCGGGGACTGGAATCAGCAACGCGGTTTTGGTTCCCGGTTTCTTGTTAAAAAAAAATGAAGGGAGAAATTAGAATGTACGATCCTTTTGAAAATGTCATAAGCGTAATGGAAGATGCTGCTAAAGTCGGCAACATTGACAAGACATATTTTGAGATACTCAAAAATCCGCAGCGGGAAACAAAAGTATATCTTCCTGTTGAAATGGATGATGGAACTGTAAAGGTTTTTGAAGGGTGGCGAATTCAGCATTCTAATATTCTGGGTCCTTTCAAGGGAGGCATCCGTTTTCATCCTGATTGTTCCCTTAACGAAATAAAAGCTCTTGCAACCTGGATGACACTAAAGTGTGCCGTTGCAGGAATTCCGTATGGCGGTGCAAAGGGCGGGATCAAAGTTGATCCGTCACAACTTTCCAAGCGTGAACTAAGAGCCCTTACGCGAAGATATACATTTGCAATTGCCCCAGTCATTGGGCAGGATACGGATATTCCGGCACCTGACGTAAATACAAATGGCCAGACAATGGCTTGGGTTCTTGATACATACAGTCAGCTTCAGGGAAAGCCGTGCCCAGGAGTTGTTACAGGAAAGCCGATTGAACTTGGCGGATCCAAAGGAAGAAAATCTGCAACAGGGCGGGGTGTCTATTTTGCAACAAAACTTCTTCTTGAAAGTGAAGGCCGTTATCTTGACGGAATAAAAGTTGCAATCCAAGGAATGGGAAACGTTGGGGCAAATGCGGCAAGAATTTTCTATCACCGAGGAATAAAGATTGTTGCAGTGAGCGACATTGATGGTGGACTTTACTGCGAAGAGGGTCTGAACATTCAGCAGGTTTCACAGCATATTGAAAAAGGCGGAAGTCTAAAAGATTACAACGCAAAGGGTGTTGCTCACATTACAAACAAGGAACTTCTTTTGTGCGATTGTGACGTTCTGATTCCTGCGGCATTGGAAAATCAGATTACAAAAGAGATTGCAGAAAAGGTTAAGTGTTCTTATGTGATTGAGGCTGCCAACGGTCCTACTTCAAAAGAAGCTGATGAAATCCTTGAACAGCGTGGAATACTTGTTCTTCCTGATATTTTTGCAAACTCGGGCGGAGTTGTTGTTTCATATTTTGAGTGGGTTCAGAACATTCAGGAGCTTACTTGGGACAGAGAAAAAATTTGCCAGATGCTTGAACAGCTTATGACAAAATCTTTTGGCGAAATACAGGATATACGTGAAGAGTGTAAGTGCAATTTTAGAATGGCTGCATATATTCTTGCGTTGAGAAAGCTTCTTTGCGCAGAAGAGATGAAAGGCATTTTTCCTTGATCATCTTTTTGCATATATATAACCTCCAGAGGATTGTCCTGTACGTCCACTAGGGCAATCCTCACTTTTTTTAATAATTGTAAAAATCAGAAGAAAGTAAAATAAATTATTGACTAAAAACTGTATCAATATTAAAGTCAAACAAGGACAAAGAGGTCGGACTCGTTTTTTGAGCCCGGCTTTTTTTTATTTAAAAATATATCAGGAGGAGGATAATGTAATGACTGAAGAAATCAACTATGTATTAAGACCGACTCAGCCTTATTTTATTATTGATACAATCAACCTCCGGCAGGAAAATTATTTAAAAGACGGAATCAGCCATTTTTATCAGTTCAATACAAATGAAGAAATTTCTCCACGCATAGTTCCTGATGCATGCATAGACATTCTTTTTGAATACGACCCGGAACGCCCCGGCCACATGCACTCGTACGTTGCAGGAACAAAACTTGAATTCATGACAGACCCGAGACTTTTTCACAAGGAAGTTTTTGGAGTCAGGTTCATGCCAGGCAATCGCCCGGAATTATTGAATGTAACAATGAAAGATTTGCTCAACAACAGATTCAACACGGAAGAAGTTTTGAACGGTGACAAAGAATGGCTTAATCTAATGGCACAGGAAACGGACTTTCACGAGAGGATACAGGTTTTTCTAAAGTACTGCTCAAAGATTGAAAAGACGAAGACAAGACTCTACGGAAAAAATGAACTCTTGCAGGCCGTAAAGAAATTTGCATACGAGTCCAGTGGAAAAATAAAGATACATGATCTTGAAGAACGCACAGGTTATACTGATCGCTACATAAATAAAATTTTTATTGAAGAAATGGGATTCTCGCCAAAGATTTTCTGCAAGATAATTCGCTTTCAAAAAGCGCTGGAAATTCTAAACAGCGGTCGCCCGGAAAATATGACAAAGACTTCTGTTGAACTTGGCTACTACGACCAGAGCCAGTTCATCCGTGACTTTACGAAATTCTGCGGAATCACGCCGCTAAAATATTTGAAAATGCGTGAAAAACTTTCAAAATAAAATTACCTCACAAAAACGGATGTTCTGCATATTTTTTGCAAAGGGACTTAGCTGGGATTGTAGGGGCGGCGTTAGCCGTAGCGCGAAAGCGCTATGGAGCGCAAGCGGAACCCCGGAAAGCCCGCAACAAATGACATCCTTGCCCTGTGTGGCAAGGCGCGGGAAAAACAAAAGCCCGCTCCAAAAAAAATCAAAAAAAAATTGCGCAAATGTGTCCCGTTTTGGATTTTTAAAGCACATATATATGCAAGGGAGCAAAGATGAACATTTTAAGTTTTTCGCCGTTTGGCTATGAAGGCTCGCTTGTGAGCGTGGAAGTTGACTTGCGCAGGGGAATTCCTGCAGTGGATATGGTTGGGCTTGCGGACGGTGCCGTAAAGGAATCCAGGGAGCGGATGAGGAGTGCCATAAGGAACAGCGGTTTTGACTTTCCGCCTGAGCGCGTGCTGATTAGCCTTTCCCCGGCTGACCTAAAGAAGGAGGGCGCTGGTTTTGACCTTGCGGTTGCGCTTGCGGTGCTGAGTGCAAAAGAAGAGCTTGACCACAGGGAAAAAGCTTTCGGCGATGATTCTGATTGCGTGGCAGCTCCCCAAGTTCCGCCAATCCAGAGGGCAGGGGACAGCATTCTTGTAATGGGCGAGCTTGAGCTTAACGGTGCGGTTAGGCCTGTGCGCGGGATTCATGCGGCGGTTTCTACTGCTGTGGCAGGCGGGGTTCAGCTTTGCATAGTTCCTGAAGCAAATGCGCGGGAGGCAAGGGAAGTGAGTGGCAGCAGGGTCTTTGGCGCGAGGAACCTTACCGAAGCATTTTACGCCCTGTCCAAAAAAGATGCTTTTACGGCAAAGTCGGGCGGGGCGGAAGAAAACAAGGACGGTCTTTTGCCTCGTGGTGCCGTTAACGTTGGCGGCATCTGGTTTGCATACGCCGGGGAAGAATTGGACATAACGGTAGCAAGGGGGCAGGAAGCTTTGACCAGGGCCCTTCAGGTTGCCGCTGCGGGGGGACACAATGTGCTTGCCTTTGGGCCGCCTGGCTGCGGAAAAACTTTGTCCCTTCAGCGCTTTCCTTCGCTTATGCCGCTGCTCACGATGGAGGAGGCCCAGAGTGTTACCCGCATTTATTCAATAGCAGGGCTTTTGCAGCCGGAAAATCCTGTCGTAAGGATTCCACCTTTCCGTATGCCCCACCAGACTGCCAGCATAGAGGGAATATGCGGAGGCGGGCCCAGATGTTCTCCCGGCGAAATAACCCTTGCGCATAACGGGGCACTCTTTCTTGATGAGGCTGCGGAATTCCGTTCCAGTGTGCTGCAGATGCTGCGTGTTCCACTGGAAAGCGGTGCGATTACACTTTGCAGGGCTGGGCGTTCCACGACATTTCCTGCCGACTTCCAGCTGCTTCTTGCCGCAAACCCGTGCCCCTGCGGTTTCTATGGTTCCAAGGACAAGATATGCCTCTGCTCTGCGCGCTCGGTTGAACAGTACTGGAAAAAGTTTTCAGGTCCCCTTTTGGACAGGATAGACATACGCGTTCAGGTAAGCGGCTCAAAAATCCGTGGCGGTGGGCAAAAGGGGCCTACTCTTTTTGAACTTAGGGAGGGAATTGCTAATGCAGTTAAGATACAGCGTGAAAGGCAGGGAAAAAAGAATGCAAAGCTTTCGCCAGAGGAAATCACGCATTTTTGCAGGCTGACTCCCCAGGCAAAAGAGATATTGGATGCATCTTCCTCCCGCTACGATTTTTCACCCAGAGCCGTAAGCAGCTGCATGAAACTCTCCCGCACCATTGCAGACATAAGCGGAAAGGCAGAAATAGACGGCCTTTCCATGCAGGAAGCGGTTGTTTACCGCAGGTGTGAGGGCGGAATCCTTATGTAGGGAAAGTGCAAGGCAAAAAAAACCGATGCACAAGGCACCGGTCAAAGATACCGGCTCTGAGACTTGAACTCAGACACGCTCGCGCGCAAAAGATTTTGAGTCTTTCGTGTCTACCATTCCACCAAGCCGGCAAGTAACACTACTATAGCAGAATGGAAAATTTTGTTCAAGGGGGTCCCGGGACTGGAGTGTCCCTGTCGCTTGGGGTTTAATAAATGACGGAACTTCACTATAATTTCATCATGTCACAAATCAGGAATATTTCCTCCCAGGCATCGCTTTTTTGTTCCTCTGGCGCAGATGATGATTTTTTTGTAGAAGACTGCTATCAGGAAGCTCCCTCTCTATCCGGTGGAAAGGACCCGGCTTGCGGCAATGAATACAGTACGCCTGAACAGGTGCTAAAGTCAATTTTTGGCTACGATTCCTTCCGTCCCCTGCAAAAAGAAGTCATCACGAACGTGCTGGACGGCAGGGACACTCTTGCAGTAATGCCGACCGGAGGGGGAAAGTCCCTCTGCTACCAGATACCGGCCATGCTTCTTCCTGGCATAACAGTCGTAGTTTCTCCCCTCATTGCCCTTATGCAGGACCAGGTTTCTCAGCTGGAAGCCTGGGGAATCCCCGCTGTATTCCTTAATTCATCGCTTGAATGGAATGAATACCTGCAAAAGATGAACCTTATCCGGCAGGGAAAAATCAAGCTGCTCTATGTTTCGCCCGAGGGGCTTGGTACAAGCCGCATACAGGACATACTCCACTCGGAAAACGTTCAGCTTTCCTGCATTACGATAGACGAGGCCCACTGTATAAGCGAATGGGGCCACGACTTCCGCCCGGACTACATGGAAATCTCTTGTATACGGGAGCAGTTTCCCGCTGCAGTCTGCCTTGCGCTGACGGCCACTGCAACCAAGCAGGTCCAGTGTGACATAATGCGGAACCTGCGCATGGAAAACCCGGCAATCCTTGTTGCAAGCTTCAACCGCCCCAATCTTTTTCTGGAAGTGCGCAAAAAGACCAGGCCCTTTGAACAGACACTGGACTTCCTCCTTGAACACAAGGGAGAAAGCGGAATCATTTATTGCTTTAGCCGCAGGCAGGTGGACGAGCTTACGGAAAAACTTGCGCAGAAAAAAATCAGCGTGCTCAACTACCACGCGGGTCTGAGCGACGGGGAACGCAGCGAGCACCAGAGGCTTTTCATACAGGACAAGGTGGACGTAATGGTTGCAACCCTGGCTTTTGGAATGGGGATAAACAAGCCCAACGTGCGCTTTGTACTCCACTACGACATGCCAAAATCCATAGAGCAGTACTACCAGGAAATTGGCCGTGCAGGAAGAGATGGACTTCCGTCTACCGCAGTGCTGCTTTACAGCTATGGGGACCTTCACAAAATCCGCTATTTCTTTGAAGACAGCGCAGATCCCCAAAAGGCGGAAAAACTTTTGCAGGGCATGGTTTCTTATGCCGAGTCAAAAATATGCAGGAGGCAGCAGCTTCTTTCCTACTTTGGTGAACCCTACATGCCTCAGGCTAATCTGGCGGGAAATTTTTCAGCCGGAAGTGAAAGCGAAAGTTCATGCCCATGCTGCGACATCTGCCAGCGCGGGGGAATAAAAAATTCGGACGTTACGGTTCCATTCCAGAAATACCTTTCCTGCATACTGCGCACAAGGCAAAGGTACGGGGCGGCATACATAATCGACGTTCTTTTGGGCTCAAGGGGCAAGCGCATATTGGAAAATGGTGACGACAAGCTTTCCACATGGGGAATCGGCCGTGAGCTGAGCAAGCAGGACTGGATGGAACTGAATGCCTGCCTTATATCTTCCGGCTATATAAAAAAGACTGGTGACTACGGAATTCTTTTCATAACGGAGTCTGGCCTTGACGCGCTAAAAAACAGGAAGCCGGTTTTTCTGCCTGTTGAATTTGTCGGCGGCAAAAAAAGCAGCCCGGCGGTGGCATTCCCAAAGAAAGCATTCAAAACTGCCGATGACATTGCAGACGACAGTGAGGCCCTTAGGATAGCAGATGAACTGCGCTCATGGAGGAGGAAGGTTGCGGATGAACTCAATGTCCCCCCCTACGTAATCTTTGGCGACAAAACGCTTTACGACATTGCAAGCAGAAAGCCCTCTTCTTTGCCCCAGCTTATGGACTGCTACGGAATAGGAGAGGCAAAGGCCCAGCGCTTCTGGAAGAACATTTTGCGGATTGTGGAAGGCAGCTGACTGCGGAAAAATCAAATCAGGACGGCGGAAAGAATCATGTAAAGTGCTGTCGCGCCGAATATGCTTACCATTGAATTTTTTACTGCAAGGTTTACCAAGACTGCAAATGCAAGCCCTGCAAAAGCCGGAAGCCCATAGGGAAAGATGGTGAAGTTTATGTCCTTAAAGCAGTAGACCAGAAGGATTGCAATTATCATTGACGGTATGTATTGCTCAATGAATTTTACAAGTGGCGGCGGTTCCTTCCTGCTGAACAGGATGAAAGAAAATGCACGCTCAAAGAAAATGATTGCACCGCAGACAAAAACAGCCCCGATTGCAAAAAGAAGGGAAAGTTTTCCATTCGTAACTTCAGGCATTTTTCCAGGCTGCCCAAGCTGAAAGATTCCCGCTGCAAAGACGGCTGCCGCAAGGACCATGGCAAAAAGAGCAATCAGAATGGCCGTACGCGGAGACTGTCCCTTTTCTGCATAAAAGCTTATGCCCCGCAAAAGGACAATCAGTGTTATGCCCATTAATATGGAAAGAAAAATTATGTTTGAAGACGGCAAGAGTCCAAGCTTGTACAGGATAAGTGCAAGCGTACAACTTGCAAGTCCAATCGTGGCGGAAACAAAGGGTTCCAGCATGGATTTTCCCGGGGAGGCCTTTTTTGCATCTGCAATTCCAAGTGCAATCTGCCCGGTAAGAATCACCGCAAAGAGGGCGCAAAGGGCAAAGTCAACGCCGGTAAGATACTGGGCAAGGTTAAAGTGCTTTAGGACATTGCATGCCAAAGCCCCGGTAACGCTCCCAAGCATCCAGTAGAAAAAATCAAGGAAGGCGATTGTTCCAAGGAAAGGCCCCTTTTCCGCGCGAGGGGGAATTTTTGTTGAGCAAAGGAGGGCATAGGTTTCATCGGTAAGCCAATAGATTATGAATGGCTTCCAGATGCGTGTTCCCCGGCACTTTTCTATGAGGGAGAGGCCGTAGACAATGTGGCGGATGTTTACGAAGAATTCTGTTATGATGATTTCTGCAAGGCTTGCCCCCGCTGCAAAAAGGCCTATCGCAACATATTCCCCAGCACCGCTGTACATGAAAAGTCCCATCACCAGTGAAAGCCACCAGGGATAGCCTGCATTCACCACCATAAGCCCCAGCGGAATTCCGATTGCCATGTAGCCAAAAAAGATGGGGGTCGTATGGGATGCTGCTTCACGTACAATAGCCTTGTTCATGTGCGACAGTATATTTTAACTTGCGCTTTTGTTCAAGAAGATACAGCCTTTGGTCACAGTAAAAAAAGAAAGCCTGCTCCAGATAACCTTAACTATTAATCCAAAACATGATACTATGTGTTTATGGACAAGAACATTTCTGCGGCGGAGAATGCCGTTTACATTTTGGATTCATACGGACTTATCTACAGGGCCTACTATGCGCTTTTTAGCCACCCGCTCACAAATCAGAGAAAGGAGAACATCAGCGCGGTTGTGATTTTTTTCCGCAACCTAAAGGCTCTTTTGGCAAAATACAATCCTGCCTACATTGCGGCCGCTTTTGACAGCCGTACCAAGACTTTCCGCCACGAACTTTTTGCTGAATACAAGGCTACAAGGCAGAAGACCCCCGATGACCTTCACGCTCAGGTTCCATGGATAGAGGATGTGCTCAAGGCTCTTGGAATTCCAGTCCTCCGTGTTGACGGCTTTGAGGCAGACGACATTATTGCAACCGTTGCTGCAAAGTGTGCAAAGGAGGGCAGACAGCTCCGTATTCTTAGCGGAGACAAGGACCTGCTCCAGCTTGTAACGGAAACATGCAAGGAAATGCAGCCGGACAAGGCCAACGGTGGTTGGGAAACAGACGGCATAGAAGAAGTTAAGGCCAAGTGGGGAATTCCCCCGGAGATGATTTTGGACTACCTTTCGCTAACAGGTGATGCTGCGGACAACGTGCCCGGTGTTAAGGGTGTTGGCGACAAGACTGCGGTAAAGCTTTTGACCCAGTACGGTTCACTTGACGGAATCTATGAACATGCGGAAGAAATTAAGGGTGCCCTTGGACAGAAGATTCGGGGCGACAAGGAAAATGCCTATTTTTCCAAGAAGCTTATTTCGCTTAGAAGCGACGTTCCTGTAGACATTGACTTTGATTCTTTTTCTACCGCCAATCTTGATTACGCTGCGGCCGGAAAAGCCCTGGCTGAACTTGGGGCAGAAGCCGTTTCCCGTGCTTTCCTAAAAGAAGGGAATGCTGATTGGGCAATAGCCTCTGCAACAGCCTTGCCAGCTGCCTCTGCCAAAGAGTCTGCTGTGGAAGCCGGAGCCTTATCTGCAAAATCTGCAACACCCGCAAAAGAAGATAATGCCCCTCTCCCCATCCGCAAGAACGAGGGAAATTACCGCCCAATAACAAGCTCTGATGAACTAAAGAAATTCCTAGATTCAGCCCTGGACACAAAGACCAATCCATGCCTTGAAGTTGCCTTTGACACGGAAACCGACGGCTTGGACACCCACGCATCAGGTTTGGTTGGTTTTAGCCTTTGCATAAAAGAAGGGGAGGCCGTTTACGTTCCTGTAGTTCTTCCCGGCGGAATGTTTGCAGAGGAAACTCTTGCAAAGGAAGACTGCCTTGCCCAGCTTGAGCGCATACTAAAAAATCCCGACGCAACACTTGTAATGCACAACGGAAAGTTTGACCTGGAAGTTCTTTACACCGCGGGATTGGACTTGGCACAAAAGCCTTTATGCAAAATAGCAGACACCATGGTTGCAGCCTGGCTCTTGGATCCCGATGCCTTGGGAAAGTCACCCTACGGTCTTGAATACCTTGCAGAGACAAAGCTTGGCCTTTGCGGAATTGAATTCAATGACATAGTTCAGAAGGGAAAGACCTTTGCAGACGTGCCGTTGGAAAAGGCATACCGCTACGGAGCAGAAGATGCGGACTTTACCCTTCAGCTGTGGAACATCCTAAAGAAGCAAATGGAAGCGGAAGGCCTTAACGACATATTCTTTAAGACGGAAATGCCCCTTTTGCCCATCCTTGCCGCAATGGAAAACCGGGGAATCCACCTGGACAAGAAGATTCTTTCTAACTACAACGTGGAACTTTGCAAGATAATAGAAGAAAAGAAGTCGCTCATATATTCAGAAGCGGGCCATGAATTCAACATAGCAAGCACAAAGCAGCTGCAGGAAGTTTTGTTTACAGAGCGTGGTCTTGTTCCCGGCAAAAAGACAAAGACCGGCTACAGCACGGATACAGCCGTCTTGGAGGAACTTGCAGAGAGGACGGAAGACCCCCTTCCAAACGCAATCCTTGACTTTAGAAAGTCGGTAAAGCTCCAGAACACTTATGTGGAAACTCTCCCCCTCTTGGCAGACAAAAACGGACGCATACACACATCCTTTATGCAAACAGGAACCGCCACCGGAAGACTTTCTAGCCGCGACCCCAATTTGCAGAACATACCTGTCCGCGAAGAAGCCGGAAGAAAAATCCGCTCGGCTTTTACGGCAGAAAAGGGAACCGTGCTAATCTCTGCAGACTATTCCCAGATAGAGCTTGTGGTTCTTGCCCATCTTTCGGGAGACAAAAACCTTAGCTCGGCCTTTGAGCAGGGTGTGGACGTTCACAAGGCAACCGCAGCCCTTATCTACGGAATAAAAGCTGATGACGTTAGCGCAGACATGAGGCGCTTTGCAAAAACCGTAAACTTTGGCGTTATGTACGGCATGAGTGCATTCCGTCTGGCAAAGGATTTGGGCATAAGCCGAACGGAAGCCCAGAACTTCATCAGCCAGTATTTTACAACCTACTCACAGGTTAAGGCCTTTATAGAAAAGACAATAGCAGACGCAAGAGCCAATGGCTTTACCCAGACAATCACCGGCAGAAGAAGGTTCATCCGTGGAATAAACAGCCGCAACAAGAACGAACAGCAGGCAGCGGAAAGAATTGCAATCAACACCCCAATACAGGGCAGCGCGGCGGACATAGTAAAAAAAGCCATGATAGACGTGAATCAAGAAATTGAGCGCACTGGCAGTCCACTAAAGATGCTGCTTCAGGTTCATGATGAATTGATTTTTGAATGCCCGGATGATGATTCTGTAGTAAAATCTTCTATAGAATTAATACGCGCAAAGATGGAAAGTGCCTTTAAGCTCAACGTTCCCCTCCGCGTAAGCATAGAAAGCGGAAAATCCTGGGGGCAGTTCCATTGATTTTTTGCGTAACAGGCCCAATGGCGGCAGGAAAAAATGCGGCAGCTTCAATCCTTGAGCAGATGGGCTATGCCTGTATAGACGCAGACCTTGCGGGGCATAAGGCGGTGGAAAATGCAAGCGGAAAGATTTTTGAGCACTTTGCAGAAGAGGCCAAGAAAAAGGGGCTTTCCCTTAGGAATGAAGACGGAAGCGTAAACCGCAGGGCCTTGGGCGAAGTGGTATTTTCTTCACCCCAGCTTTTGCAGGCCCACGAAGCCATTGTCTACCCGGAAACCGAGCGGATCATCAGGGAATTTATAGAAGAAAAGCAAAAAGATTCCTCCGTTCCCGGGGTGGTGATAAATGCGGCTGTCCTCTACAAGCTGCCGGATATTTTAAGGCAAGTTCAATTCGTTCTCTACGTTGATGCACCCGTAATAATGCGCTATTTCCGTGCCAGAAAAAGAGATAGGCTTTCCCCAAAGAAAATTCTTGAGCGTTTTGCCAGCCAAAAGAACCTTTTTGCTAAATATCAAAATTCAAATGCCGATATTCAAAGGGTATGGAATACCGGTTCCAGACAGCGTTTGGAAAAGAAGATTCTTAAGATTCTGGCGGCTTTGCAAAGTTAGCTTTCAAATGCTTTTACCGGCAGGGGAAAAAACGAATGGAACAAAAAAGAACATTATGGATTTTAATCGCAGCGGGAGTTTTTTTATGCGTGGTCATTGGAGCCGCGTTCCTTTTCTTTGGCAATTCCCAGAAGAATAACTCATCGGCAATGTCTATGAAAGACAGCGGATCCATGTGGGTTATTCCAGAAGACAAGCCTTTGACATCTCACACTGCAAGCTATGGCTATGCGGACGAACAGCCGGTGGCAAACCAGGGCTCTGCTTCATCTGCCGCACCATCACTCCTGGCGGGAACTTCTACACCGGCAGAAGCTGCACCAAATTCAATAACACATGCAGACAGCGTAACGGTAATTTCACAGGGTTCAACCAATGTCTATGAAATTCCAAGCGGAACAACTGCAATTCAGGACGGAACCACAACAATCGACTTGAATTCCCTAAAGGAAGGCACTGCATCCGCTTCTCCCGTAAAGGCCCAGAACCAGGTTGCAGCACAGGCAATAGAAAACACAAAGGCTGCAAAAAGCACGCCAAAAGTTCTTGAAAGCAGCACAAAAAAATCAAGTGGCTCAACAAGCACAAAAAAGACGGCAAGCACAAGCAAGTCAACTTCATCCAAAAAATCCGTCTTACCTGCCCCGTCTCCTGACCGCTACTGGGTACAGGTTGGCTCTTTTGTAAACAAGAAAAATGCAGACGAGGCACGCTCCGTATTGGAGTCAAAGTCAATCAAGTGCGAAGTGTTTACATACGAAGACTCTGGCACTCTCAAGTACCGTTTGCGCGCAGGCGACTACACATCCCGCACGGAAGCCGAATACTGGCAGAAGCAGATAGACAAGATTGACTACTTTGCAAAAAATGCCGGAAACACAATGATTGTGCACACTGGAAAGTCTCTGGCAAAAAAATAGGGCTTGTATTTCTTCTATAAATATTTTGAATTTGGGGGCGACTTATCCTTTAAGCGTCCCCATTTTTTTTTACACGCTCCAATTGCTTGTGTTAGGCAGTTCCGGGGTTCCGCGGGGCCCTACCCGCTCCATTCCTCGCTCGAAGCTTGCGCTTCGAGTTCGGAACGCACTTTCGTGCGCCCCTCCATTGCCTGCCCTGCTTTCTTTAAAAATCCTCTTAATTTTTTTTAACAAAGACTTTGTCCGCTAAAATTCTGTGTTAAAATATTAGTAAAGTCGATGTTTTTATTTGAAAGGAGTACGTCATGAAAACTAAAATCAAGTTATTTGCGGCGGCAGTATTTTTGCTTACGCTTGCAGGCTGTTCTTCAATGAAGCAGATTTGGGATTTGAAGGGAATCATCGTTTCTTCAAATGACCAGATATTCACCGGAAAGTCCACGACAGTTCCAATGGATATAAAAAGCGGAAACCTCCGCTACGAATTTACAGCAACATCCGACCCTGTGGACAACGGCTATCCTGTATCAATCAAGGTGGACGACAGCAGCGTAGCTTCCGTAACACAGAGCGCATCAAACCCTTCAAGCTACACCATAACCGGCTTAAAAAGCGGATATACGGCTGTAACTGCATCATGTTCAATATACAACTTTACATTCATAGTTTACGTTGCAGACACTTCCCGCGGAATTACCGTAGACAAGCTCAAGCAGCAGCGTTTGGATGACATTGCCCGCATAGAGGCAGAAGCAAAGGCAAAAGCGGATGCAGAGGCTCTTGCAAAACAGCAGGCGGCAGAAAAAGCGGCCGCAGAAAAGGCAGCAACAGATGCCGCCGCAAGACTGGCAGCAGAAAGAGCGGCCGCAGAAAAGGCAGCAGCAGATGCCGCCGCAAAACAGGCAGCCGAAGAAGCAGCCAAGAAAGCCGCAGCAGTGGCAGCCGCAAATACCTTCGCACCAAAGGCAGGCGATGTTTATGCCCTTAACGAAAGTGAGCAGAAGTACATTTATTTCTCCGCTGCAGACGAGATGCGCATGACCTATCCAACAAGCTTTGCTTCCAACGGCATTGGCACCCAGTACAAGGTAAAATATACAGCCAGCAAGTCAAAGAGCGAAAACGGCTGGTATTTTAAGACTGTGGACGGAACAACCTATGCTTACTACAATCACTCAAGCGGAGACGCAGAAGTGTATCCGGCAGAAAACTTTGACCGTTCAATATACCCCGAAGGTTCAGACCCATGGGACTGGGCAGATGATCCAAAAACTACTTCCAGGTCTCTCTACAACACATGGCATGTATTCTACAGGTCTTCTGAAGGCGGAAATTTCCCACGCTTCTATACAATGAAATTCACTTCCAATGGCAATGTTACTTTTACAGGCCCCCGCTATGTAATAGGCGATGAACAGGTTGTGAACTATGACAATATAGACTATATCAGGGAAACGCTTACCAAGACCTACAGCTACACCAAGAAGGACGGAATCATAATCATAAAGAACGGTGGAGCCCTTTACTACGATGGAAAGCAACTCATGGACGCATTTGTTGTAAAAAAGGTAACAGACAGCGCAAAGATTCAAAAGGTTAAGAACGCAAGGTGGTTCCAGCCAAGCGATGACAAATAAAAATTCGGTGCGCTAAAAATTACCCTTCAAGCACCAAATCACAAAGGACTGCATCGGCGGCTTTTACAAGGTCTGCCGGTGCAAGTTCTATCTGTTCCCCACGAAGGCCCGCGCTTATAAAAATCTTTTCAAACTTTTGGGAAGTGCTGTCTATAAAAGTGCGGTACTTCCTCTTCATTCCAAGCGGAGAACATCCACCGCGTATGTAACCGGTAAGCCCAAGAAGGTCTGCCGGCTTTACAGGCGTAACCTCCTTTGCCCCGCATGCATTACGTGCTTTCTTTAGGTTTATCTCGTGCAGTGCGCTCTGGCAAAAAACAACAACTTCCTTGCTTTCCGTCTGCATTACAATCGTCTTAAAAACACAGGCCGGGTCTATGCCAAGCTTTTCCGCAGTCTTTTCCGCAGCCCCGCGT
>JAILHV010000154.1 GCA_024695625.1 Treponema sp. | reverse complement strand
GAGGGAAGGCTACGGTCAGACGGAAACAACCCTTGCGGCAGGAACCTTCCCCGGCATGAAGGTAAAGCCAGGTTCAATGGGTAAGGCTGCCCCCGGATTTGACCTTGAGATTGTGGACGAAAACGGCAAGCACTGCGCTCCAAACGTTACCGGCAACATGATAATCCATCTGGACAAGGGTAAGCCACTGGGACTTTTTGGCTGCTACTACAAGAACGAGCCGCTTACCAAAGAGGCCTTGGGTGGCAGCGTCTACAACACAGGCGACCTTGCCTACTACGATGAAGACGGCTACATCTGGTTTGTTGGCAGACAGGATGACGTTATTAAGAGTACCGGCTACAGGATAAGCCCCTTTGAAGTAGAAAGCGTTTTGATGCGCTTCCCTGGAGTGCTTGAATGTGCCGTTACTGGCGTTGCAGACAAGAGCCGCGGACAGATTGTAAAGGCTACGATTGTTCTTACCGAGGAATACAAGAACCGCAAGGATGGGCTTGAAAAAGAGATTATGACTTACGCAAGGTCAAATCTTGCCACCTACAAGATTCCCCGCCTTATAGAATTTGTGGATGAGCTTCCAAAGACTATAAGCGGAAAAATCCGCCGTGTGGAAATCCGCCAGAAGGACCAGAAGTAAATAAGGAGAAATGAAATGAAAAAATTTATTTTTATGCTGGCTTTTATTGTAGCTTCGGCCTGTGCTTTTGCAAGTCCAGCAACTGATGCCGTAAGAACATTCTTTGCTAAAGGAAGCTGCCTTTCTATAGACATGCAGCTGCTTTCCGATAAAAAGGAATCCGTGTCGGTCTTTACTTCAATTCCAAAAGAAAAAATCCAGATGATTTATGTTGCAAATGGAAAAGTCGAGGGTAAGGACTATGGTTCCATAATTTGCATTGTAGAAGGAAAGAAAATGCTCTTCCCGATGAAATATGTAAAAAGCCTTTCAAATGATGAACTTGGAAACATTGTAATTAAGCTTGTTACGCTCGATGAAAAGACAGTTGAAAATGCAGAAGGTGATTTTGGCAGAACCTTGAATGCCCTGCTGTCAGATCTTTTTTAGCGGCTGTTTGCAAATGGGATGTTAAAATGAAAAAAGCGGTGCTGTCTGTAAAACAACGCCGCCTTTTTTGTACAAAATCAGTTGAAGTATTCGTCCCCAGTTCCGTAGTTGTCAACAACAAAGTCAATGTCCTTGTCGCCACGGCCGCTAAGGTTTACAAGTATGGATTTCTGCGGGTTTTCCTTTGCATACTTCATGGCAAAGGCAACGGCATGGCTTGACTCAAGTGCGGGAATGATTCCTTCGTAGCGGCAAAGCTTGTAGAAGGCTTCCAGACATTCCTTGTCGTTGGCTGTCGTGTATGTTACGCGCCCCTTGTCCTTTAGCATGCAGTGTTCGGGACCGCTTCCTGGGTAGTCAAGGCCGGATGCAATTGAATATACCGGTGCGGGGTTGCCCTTTTCATCGGTCAGCAGGTAGGTGCGCATTCCGTGCAGAACACCTTCCTTTCCGTAAGAAAGTGAGCATGCGTGGTCGCCGAGTTTTAGAGAGCGTCCTGAAGGCTCTACTCCAAAGAGGGCAACGTCTTCGTCCTGGATAAAGCCGGAGAAGATGCCCATGGCGTTTGAGCCGCCGCCGACACACGCTGTTACCGCATCGGGGAGTTCTCCCGTCATCTCCAGGAACTGTTCCCTTGCCTCAACTCCGACTATGTGCTGAAAGTCGCGTACCATCATTGGGAAGGGGTGGGGGCCCATTACGGAGCCTATGCAGTAAAGGGTGTTTACCGGGTCCTTTAGGTAGGCCTCGAATGCAGAGTCAACCGCTTCCTTGAGGGTCTTCTGGCCCTGTGTTGCGGGAATTACGTTTGCGCCCAAGAGCTTCATGCGCACAACGTTGGGATGTTCCTTTGCAATGTCAACCTCTCCCATGTGGATGTCGCACTCAAGGCCAAAGTATGCCGCCGCGGTTGCAAGAGCCACGCCGTGCTGGCCTGCTCCTGTCTCTGCGATAACCTTCTTTTTGCCCATGTACTTTGCAAGGAGAACTTCGCCCATGCAGTGGTTGAGCTTATGGGCACCTGAATGGTTCAGGTCTTCCCTTTTGAGGTAGATGCGTCCGCCGCATGCCTCGCTAAGCCTTTTGCAGTAGTAGACCGGGGTAGGGCGTCCCTGGAAGTGCTTTCGTATTGAACGCAGCTCGTTTATAAAATCGTGTGACTTTGAAATCTTAAAGTAAGCGTCTTTTATGCGGTTCATTTCAGCCTGGAGCTCTTCGGAAACAAAGCTTCCGCCCCATTTGCCAAAAAATCCCTTTTCGTCCGGGTATTGCTTTAGATAGTCTTTCATGTAATGCCTCTGTTGTTGTTGGTAGAAGCATTATAATAAGAAAGGAAGAATCAATCAACAGGCAATTTTTCACGGGATTTTTGTTGGATTTTTGCGTACTTTCCCTCTTTGAAAATTAAAATTCGCCTTAAATTCACTTGTTTTTTGAAAATTTTGGATTATACTTATATTACTATGATTAGAAACGGTGTGCTAAAGAAAAAAATGTCGCTAAGGACAGAGGTTTTGATTGCATCGGTTGGCTCAGTGCTGCTTGTTGCGGTGTTTTTGAGTGCGTCCTATATACAGCTGATGAGGCGGATTATAGACAGGGCTACGGTGAATACGGTATCCCAGACCATGCTGGTGCTTAACGGCCAGGTCGACGCAATTTTTAAGCCCTACGAGGTAACGGTGCGTAACGTTGCCCATGCGGCTTCTTCCCATGCGGACAGGAATTCCCTTGCTAAGATGGTGCAGAAGGCCGTGAGCAGCCTTGACACAATGGACAATGACGTTTACTATGCCACTACAATTTCCCGCTACCAGGAGGGGGGCTTTTACATAGACGGTTCAAACTGGGTGCCGGGGGAGGACTGGATTCCCTCTGAGCGCGACTGGTGGAAGGATGCAGTCAGGGTTGGCGACGGAAACGTTGCCATGGGAGAACCCTATGTTGATGCAATGGAAGGAACCCTCTGCGTAACCCTTTCTTCCCCTGCCTATGACGAAAATAGCCGCCTGATCGGTGTTGCGGCTGCGGACATCTACCTTAACAACCTTAGCAACATGGTAAGGGAGATAAAGCTTTCTGCAAACAGCAGCATAAACATCATAACAAAAGACGGCCTTTATGTGACCAATGACGACTTTACGGCCATAATGAACAAAAACTACTTTGACACCGTACAATCAAAGTCAATCGTCAAGGACGAATACCTGGACGGAAACGTAAAATCCTTTACCGACGGAGGCTTCTTCTACGGAGTTCATCCCATAAAGGGCACTGACTGGTTCATCGTTACAGAAGGCCCTGTCTCCGATTTTTCATCCGGCTACTTTAAGATGCTTACCCTGGTGCTGCTGGGGCTTGTCGTTCTTGTTGCCGCCATGGTCATAGTGGACGCGGTTGCTTCCACAAGGCTTTCCCAGGGCTTTAAGGAAATGGCTGCGGGGTGCGAGCGCTTTGCCAAGTGCGACTTTTCAAAGAAATATCCCGACTATTTTACAAACGAGGCCTCCCTCCTTTCCAACGGCTTCAACCTCTTCTCCCAGCGTCTTCAGGACATGATAGGCACAATCAAGGGGTCAAGCTCCAACCTTGACGTTGTTTCCAACAACATGAAGGAAAGCGTTGCCTCCGTTTCCGACTCAATGACTTCCATCCGCCTTGGAATCGGCAACGTACAGGAACAGGTTGCAAAGCAGTCAGCCGGCTTTGACGAAACTTCATCGGTAATACATGACGTAACTTCAAGCATTTCCACTGTAAACGAGATGATAGATTCCCAGACCCGCAGCATTCGCGAGTCCTCATCATCCGTTTCCCAGCTTGTAGGCAGCATTGAGCAGATAGGCCATTCAATGGAAAGCATGGCAAGTTCCTTTGAGTCACTGGACAAGGAAGCCCGCAGCGGTATGTCCAAGCAGGCCAAGGTAAACGAGCGCATTTCCCAAATCGAACAGCAGTCGCAGATGCTGCAGGAAGCAAACATGGCCATTGCTTCGATTGCGGAACAGACAAACCTTCTTGCTATGAATGCGGCTATTGAGGCAGCCCATGCAGGCGAGGCAGGTAAGGGCTTTGCTGTAGTTGCAGACGAAATCCGCAAGCTTTCTGAAACATCATCCGGCCAGTCAAAGACAATCGGTGAACAGCTCAAGAACATCCAGGACAGCATCGGCGAAATCGTAGCGGCATCCCAGGAATCAAGCACGGCTTTTGCAGGAGTTTCAAACCGCATTCAGGAAACTGACGGTTTGGTCCAGTCGGTAAGGAATTCCCTGGAAAAGCAAAATGAAGATTCCCGCAGCGTAATATCATTGCTTGCAGAAATGGATAAGACTGCGGACAGCGTTAGGACAGCTTCCACCAAAATGTCAGACGGCAGCATACGGATCCTGTCTGCAATGGACAAACTGCGTAGTTCCCTTGGTGACGTACGCTCTTCAATGGAAGACATGTCGGACATTGCCCAGGGCGTAATTACAAGCGGCAAGAAGCTTGACAACTGCGTAGAATCCCTTGACATAAACGTGGCCCAGCTGGCTGACGACGTTCGTAAGCTTTCGGGCTAGGATTTTCCTGTAACAGGCTTTGAGTAAAATTGTTTTCTAATAAGACTCAGCAAAGGCTAAGCTAAAACTAAGCTTGGTGCAAGTGCGGACGTGCTTCGTTATTTGCATCCATTTAACCTGCAATCTTCGTAAGGAGACATTCTACTGTATGATGAATTTTAAAAGATTCCTAGTGGCAGCATTGTCCGCAGCCTTAACACTTACAGCCTGTTTTGCAAAGCCCCAGACAAAGGTGACACTTGCAAAGAACATAGGCGAACTTTCCTGGTCAAACAACGTTACCTTTGCCGCCAAAAACTTTGAAGGTGCTGGCGAAGGTTCCGTAATCAGCATAGATGCCAAGCAGACAAAGGCCGACTACCACAAATTCAAAGCCTATTCTGCGGGTAGCACAAACGGCGGCTGGAAAGAAATCGGTTCTGGCGGCGTTAGCGGTGCAAGCTATTCCAACAAAGAGTTCACGCTGGAAAAACAGTCCTCTGCAATCACCGTAAAGCTAACGGCACAAGAAGCGGAAAACCTAAAGAAGTACGGCATGGTCATGCACGGTTTTGGCCTTTCCATAAAAAAGATTGAACTTACATCTTCCCAGCAAAAGCAAAATGCCAAAAATGAAAAATTGCCCGGCCACCAAAAGCCCGCCAAGACGCAAAACGCCAACCTGCCCTTTGACCTTGGCAACTGGAAAAGTTTTGTAGTTCCCGCAAAAGATCTGCACACATCCGGCGACTTCTCCATAAAAATCAACACAGCTGCATCTTCCGCAGAAAAAAATCCTTCATATTATAACATCAAGCTCTATGACGCAAACTGGCAGCCCATCAGCAAGGGAAGCATTCAGTCATCAAAAGAATTTGCAAGCCTAAAGCAAGACCTGATTGTTCTTAAAAAGGCAGATGGATTCGTAGTCTACACGCCAACAGAAGCCGAGCGTGATGCAATCAGAAAAAAGGGCCTACTTATACAGGGCTACGGAATCTCCGTAAGCGACGTAAAAGCTGTAACTGTAGCAGACCTCCACGCAACATCTGCCCCGGAACCTGTTATCGTATCAAAGCCAGTTCCGTCAATCAAGGGCTCTTCTTTGCCAAAAGTAGTAAAGGGAACACCTTTGCCAAAAGTAACAATGGGAACGCCTTTTGCAAACCACGGAAAGCTCCACGTTACAGGAACCTCCCTCTGCGACAGCAAGAACCAGCCCTACCAGCTCTACGGAATGTCCACCCACGGCCTTTCCTGGTTCCCCGAATACGTCTCCAAGGAAAGCTTTGCCACCCTCCGCGACGACTGGAATACAAACTGCGTCCGCCTGGTGCTTTACCCGGGAGAATACAAGGGCTACTGCAACGGCGGAAACAAGGAAGAGCTAAAGCGCGTTGTCTACAAGGGAATAGAAGAAGCCACTGCCCTGGGCATGTACGTAATCGTAGACTGGCACATCCTTAACGACAACCCCAACAAGTACAAGGCAGAAGCAAAAATCTTCCTCGACGAGGTTTCAAAAAAATACGCAAACTACGGAAATATCCTCTACGAAATCTGCAACGAGCCTGTAAACTCAGACTGGAACAGCCAGATTAAGCCCTACGCAGAAGAAATCATCCCCGTAATCCGAAAGAACGCACCCGACGCAATCATCATCGTGGGCACAAACACCTGGTCACAGGACGTAGACAAAGCCGCCGCAAACCCAATCACCAAGTACAAGAACATAATGTACACCTTCCACTTCTACGCCAACACCCACACAGACTCCTTCCGCAAAAAAGTGGAGGGCGCACTCAAAGCTGGTCTTCCCATCTTCATCACCGAATTTGGAACCTGCGACGCATCCGGCAACGGTGGCTACAACGAAAGCCAGTCAAAGCTCTGGTTCAACCTCATCAAAAAGTACAACCTTAGCCACATCAACTGGAGCCTCTGCAACAAGGCCGAAACCGCAAGTGCAATCTCCTCCTCCTGCCAAAAAAAATCCGGCTGGACAGAAGGAGACCTTTCACAGTCAGGCCGTCTAATAAGAAGCCACTTCCGTTCGCTAAATCGCTAGTTTTCTTGCATCATGAGGGGAAAAGTCTTTCCCCTGGCCTCAGCCCGCAAGCGGTCTTCGGCACACCCCATTCTCCTAGGGGGCTCCGCCCCCTAAAACCCTTGACAATTTTTGCCTTTGACATTTACAATATAAGTAACCTTAAAATACACTAGAGGTTGCAGTACAGGAGCAAATGAATGGGAAAGGTATTGTTTCTTAAGAGCAGTTCGCTGGAAAATGTTGCGCTTAACAATAAGATAAACGAACGCATCGGTTCATTTTTTATGGCTATCCACGAGGAAGAAGTTCGCAAAGCCGTTGAAGCTGGCGACATTTCCCTTATCATCATATACCTCAAGAACGTTTCCGACAAAGAGCGGTCGGAAATTTCAAAGATTCTAACAGGCATTCTTACCGTGCCCTATGTCCTTGCAGGCGAAAGGGAAGACCTGCACAAATACTTTGTTGCAAACCTTCAGGCCCATATCCTGCGCTACATAAAGACACCGATTCTTTTGTCTGCATTCATAGAAGAAATAAAGTGCATCCTTGAAAAGCTTGGCCAAAGCCTCCCCAACAATGAAGAACTCGTAAAAATTGCAAAGAAAGAAATCGTGGAAAAAGAAGCACCAAAGCATCTGCTTGTTGTGGACGACGACCTTGTTGCCCTTCGCACAATGAGCAACGTGCTCAATCCCCTTTTCAAAGTGTCTGTTGCAAAGAGCGGAGCCGCTGCCATTTCCTTCCTTGCAAAAGAGCATCCAGACTTAATCCTTCTGGACTACCAGATGCCTGTTTGCGACGGTTTGCAGACTTTGGAAATGATAAGGGCAGAGGAAGACTACAAAAACATTCCTGTCTTCTTCCTTACAGGCGTTGATGACGCAGACCTTGTAAAAAAAGCCATGGCCCTTAAACCCGAAGGCTACATCCTAAAATCAGCAGGACCAGAGCTTCTCATCTCCAAAATCGAGGGCTTCTTCTAATGGAATTTTCTCTTATAAAAAAAGAAGAGATTCCAATGATAAAAGAAATGGTTGCAAGCGCAAACTGCCTTAGGGTAATATTCTTTGCGCCTGCCTTAACCATTTACATACTCACCGAATTTTTTTCCGACTGGAAAATTATGCATTCTCCAGCCTACAAACATTATCTCTTTAAGTTTTTTGGCTTTGAAACAAACGTATTCAACATCTACGTAATCCTTGACCTGCTGATTGTATTTTTTTCGCTTGTAATATTTTTTGCAGCTCTCTTCTACCGCAAAAAGCCCCAGAAGCGCCAAGATTTTTTCCTTACCTTCATGAAGCTCTATGTCTTTGCCCTCTTTACCATAAGTTTTGCGGTTGTGGTGGTAACAGCCTACACCGACTACGAAATGTCCCACGTAGACTTTACCTTCTTTTACCTTATTGCACTTGTTTCAACCTGTGTATTTTTTTCAAATTTCTTTATTACGGTTCCGCTCTGCATCATCTACTTTGTTGCAATGCACGTATTCATAGCCATCTGTCCCAACAACATCGTATACAAGCCCCACGTTCCCTACGGAATATTCCTTGTAATAGCCCTCTGCTTTGTCTCCGCATTCAGGGCATTCAACCTGCTTTCCACCCTGCGCTACGAAAATCAGATAGAAAAATTCAAGAACGACGCGGTAAGGCAGAATGCGCTAAAGTCCATGTTCCTTGCCAACATGAGCCACGAAATTCGCACCCCAATGAACGCAATCGTTGGAATGAGCGAACTTGCCCAAGACTTTGACCTTGCCCCTGCCCAAAAGAATATGATCCGCCAAATCCGCTCATCGGGAATTGCACTGGTAAGCATTGTAAACGACATACTGGATTTTTCCAAAATAGAAGCCGGCAAGATGGAAATTGTTCCTTCCGACTACGACATCCTTACCCTCTTGTATGACGTTGCCAACATCTGTAAGGTAAAGCTTTCTGGAAAAAATGTGGCGGTAAGAATTCAAATAGAAGAAAATCTTCCCCAGCTTCTTCATGGAGACGACATAAGGCTAAAGCAGGTGCTAATAAACCTAACCGGTAACGCCGCAAAGTTTACGGACAAGGGTTCAATCGTAATACGGGTTGTGCGCAATCAAGAAGGCCTTGTTGAATTCTCCGTTTGCGACACAGGCATTGGAATAAAAAAAGAAGACTTGAACACAATCTTTTCCGAATTTGCCCAGGTAGACATGAGCATGAACCGCACCAAGGGAGGAACAGGTCTTGGCCTTGCCATTTCAAAAAATCTTGTAAGGCTTATGGGCGGAACTTTGGGCGTTTCTTCTGAATACCAAAAAGGCTCAAACTTTTATTTTGCAGTTCCCCAGGATGCCGTTTCGCAAAAGACGGTTGGAGAAGCCTATGCACCCCTTATAAAAGAAGCCTTGGCAGACAAAAAAAATCCTTCGGTAAAGGACATAGATTCAAGCCTTTTCCAACAAAGCGAATTTTCTGCCCTCTTTGCCACAAACGATTCTGCTTCCTTTAGTAAAGATGCAAACTTTATTGCACCGGATGCCAAGGTTCTTGTTGTGGACGACAATCTTGTGAACATTCAGGTTGCAGAAGGAATGTTGAAAAAGTTTTCCATTGTTCCAGACACTGCTTTAAGTGGTTTGGAAAGCCTTGAAATGCTAAGCGAAAAATCCTACGACCTTGTCTTTATGGACCACCAGATGCCTGTCATGGACGGAGTTGAAACCCTAATAAAAATACGCGGTTCAGAATCCAACATCCACACTGTCGTAATCGCCCTTAGTGCAAATGCCATAAACGGTGCAAGGGAAATGTTCATTCAAAAAGGCTTTGACGATTTTCTTTCCAAGCCGGTTCAGATAAAAGACTTTGCAATGGCGCTAAAAAAATGGCTGCCACAAAATCTAATCAAAAGCGTAGATGAAAATTCTTCTGATGCTTCTTCCAAGAATGAATGGACTTGCCCGCCTTCCGTAATAAAAACTTTTGTAAGGCTAATCGACCCCACCTCTTTGGAAATAGAAGATGCCCTTGCCAAGAATGACCTTAAAACCTTCACAATAAAAGTCCACGCGCTAAAAAGTTCCGCAAAGATTGTCGGGGCAGAAGAAGTTTCAAAACTGGCCGCACAACTGGAAGAATTGGGAAGCAAATGTGATTGCCAAGAGACGCTTTCCCTTATCCAAAAAAAGACAGAAGAGCTTCTCCTTCTCTACAAATCATGCAAGCAGATGTTTGCCAAAGAACTGCTGGCCACGCAAGAAACAGAAGGCTCTGCAAGTGCCGGAGATGATTCGGAAAGCAAGCCCAATGCCTTAGAGCTCACCGCGCAAGAAGCTGAATCGCTTGCAGTCAAAATAGTGGCCGCCTGTGACCAAAACAACCTGAACGATTTGGAAAGCCTTGTGGCAAAGCTTCAAAACTTTTCGCTAACACCTTCCCAGAAAAAAATACTTGAGCAGCTAAAAGATGCCGCAGAACTAATAGACTTTGACCGCGCCAAAGAAATAGCCGCCACCCTGATTGCCCAGTAACTTGCCATTCCACTCACAGCCCCTTGTCATTCCCATGCACCGCAATCAGTCATTCTCATGCGCAGCCCCTTGTCATTCCCGTGCTTGACACGGGAATCCATTCAACGCCAGCAACACAATCTACATTATAGTATAAGTTTGGTTGTCCACCTTGGTAAGCCCCACCCGCTGCCAGAAAATCTCCGCATTGGTATCCTTTGCATCAAGAACAATCTTCTTTGCCCCGGTTTCAAGCATCAGCCTCTCAAGAGCAAGAGTACCAAGCCCAATGTTACGGAATTCCTTGTTCACCTCAAAAAGGTCAATGCAGAGAGTGTCGCCCAGCATCTTGTAAACGCAGACCGCCTTTAAAAAACCGCTTGAAGGCTTGTAGTCAAAAATCATAAAAGACGACTGCTTAAGCACAAAAGAAAATTCCCCGCCCTTGGTATAAGATTTTAGCAGCGGAAAATTATCCCATCCCTCAAGAGCCATATAGGATTCAAAAATGTCGCTGTCCACAATCCTGTAATTCAAATTCATAAACCACCCCGCGTGAATACTACCACAATTCTCCTCCTTTGTCACATGGAATATTAGGACGAACTTTTCCCGGCTCTACCATTTTACCTTTTGGCTAATCCGACCGTTCATGCCTTTCGTCACCGCCCTTTCAGGCTTCGCTAACGCTCATCCCCGCGCAAGCGCGTGGACTAAAGGCCTTCCACGGCGGCGTAGGCTCCTTTGGTAAGCCTTGACCAAAAGCCTTTATTCTGCTATAGTCTTATCACAATTTGCCAACTTAGCTCATCCGGTAGAGCAGCTCCCTCGTAAAGAGCAGGTGACCCGTTCAAGTCGGGTAGTTGGCTTTAATCTCCCTGTTTGCAGGGAGTTTTTTTGTTTTTAAAGACAATCCTTTTTGGCAAAGTAAGGGTCAGCGCAGCGAGCGCACCGCCAGGTGAAAAGGGCGCAAGGACGCGCCCGACAGCGAGCGAAGCCGGCCCAGAAGGAGCGAACAGGAAGTTCGCGACTGGAGGTGACCCGTTCAAGTCGGGTAGTTGGCTAAAGCTCCTTGTTATCAGGGAGTTTTTTTTGTTTTAAAGACCTGTATGTGTAGCAAAAACGGGTCAGCGCAGCGAGCGCACCGGCAGGTGAAAAGGGCGCAAGGACGCGCCCGACAGCGAGCGAAGCCGCCCGAAAGGAGCAAACAGGAAGTTTGCGACTGGAGGGACCCGTTCAAGTCGGGTAGTTGGCTTAGATTCTTTGCATTTGAAGCTTCTGCTTTTGCAAAAAAAGCCTACCCCCGATTGGAAGGGCGGCGTAGCCGTTGCCGACAGGCAATGGAGGCGAATGCCGGAACCCTGGAAAGCGGGTTAGCAATAAAAAGTTGGTCCAGAAAAGAAAATCCCAAAAATCCAACCACTACTTTCGTATTGTTTGTGTGCTGGTTTTTCCTGTGGCCTCGTTTACGGTAACAAGTGCCCATTCCTGGTTAAAGAGAGTGTCAAAGCAGAGCTCCGTGTAGTCGCCAAGTTCCTTGCTCTGGTGGTGGTGCACGTGGCCTGCGTAAACGTCCGTTACGTTTTCCTCTTCAAAGAGGGTTATGACGCGGGTGGATTCCTCTTCGTTTTGCAGGCAGTAGTAGCTTAGTCCGTACATGCCGCTTCCGTATATTGGATAGTGCGAGAATACGATTTTTGGGTTGGGGTCGCTTTCCATGGCGTTTTTAAGTTTTTTGAACTGCTTTGGCCCAAGGGATCCGCTTCCTGTGTCCAGTGCGTAGTAGCTGAATGCGGAACTTCTAAAGCGGTAGAATGAAGTGTAGGGGAAGCAAAGGTCGGAATAGTCGTCCCAGCCTGAATTGAATAGGTCGTGGTTTCCTACGATGTTCAGAACGGGGATTCCCCGGCTTTCTATTTTTTCTACAAAGTCGCAGTATTTAAGGTATTCCCTGCGTTCACCGCGCTCTGCAATGTCTCCAAGGCAGACGCAGAATTTTGGCTGTTGGTCGGCAGGAAGTGAGTCCATCCATTCAAGGAATTCATCTTCGTCTATGTTTTCTGAGCGTTCGCTTCCGTAATGGGGATCAGTAAAAATAACGAATGTGTATGTTCCAGAAAGCGAAGCAAAAGTTGGGCCTACGCGTCCCTGGTAAAGTTCCTTCATCTGGTCGGCGCGTTCATCCACAAAATCTCCGTGGTGGAAGAGTTCAAGCGCACCGTAGCCGCAGGATAAAAGTGCAAGTGCGGAGAGAAGTATGAATAAGCTGCTGAAAACCGAAATGAACTTTTTCAAAAGAACCACCTTAGCCTTAATGCAAATTCGCAGGAGTCGAACATGGCGGAATTTGTAAAGAAGTCCGTGTACCTAACCCTTGCCTCTGCACCTAGTTCCTGAAGGGCGCTCAAGTGGAATACGCTTCCGGCACAAAGTGCGGGGGAGCCAAGCAGATTGTAGCGGAAAAGCTCGTGAGTCCTGATTGCCGTGTAGAATTCATACCATGAAAATGGATAAAAATGCAGGGAAAGGTCAAAGCCCATGGTTAGGTTTGTGAGCACCGGGTTTGTGTCGCGAATTGCAAATATTGTGCGCATCTTGTAGAGCGATACTGTATTCACCTTTAGGCTGAACCAGTTTACCGGTTGGGTTTCCAGCCAAAAGCCTGCGAGTAGGTTGTTGGTTATGCTCAGTTCCTGAAAGTAGGTAAAGTTGTATTTTGCCCCAAGACCCATGCGGCCTTTGCTCCACCTGAATGGCCACCAGACTCCCTCTGCCGTAAACTGGTAGTCTTCTTCTCCCAAAAATCCAGCTGCGGTAGCCGTTGCCTTTTCCGACTCGTAGGTGTAGCCAAATTCAAATGCCAGCTGGTAGGGGTCAAAGCCGTTTCCCGTGTTGTAGATTGGTGTCATAAAAACGCTGTGGGTAGGCTGGTTGTCGTTCTGCTCCTGGGCAAAAATCAGGACGGGAGAAAGGAAAAAGACTGCTTGCAAAAGGAAAAACTTTAACTTCATTTTTTTTCTATTATATCATTCTGAAAATAATATGGCAATTGGCTTTTTTGTCCTTTCTTTTTTTTGATGGTACTCTTGTGGACGAAGTCCTACTTGCTCTACCAATTCAGGCTTCTGCTAATTCGACCGAATATGCCTTGGCGCCACCGCCGTTCCGGGGTTCCGCGGGTCCCTTCCCGCTCCATTGCCGGGGTTCGACAAGCTCACCCAACGGCAACGCACTTCGTGCGCCCCTCCATGGCGGCGTAGGTTTCCTGAAAATTTGCAAGATGCAATAAAATAGGTTAGAATGAAAATATGAAAAACAATATGCTTTCCAAGCTTGCTGCATGTTACAACAGCACAAGCCTTATCCTGCGCATTTTTATTGGCATTGTCATTGGTGCGCTGCTCGGAGTTGTCATTCCTTCTCAGGAATGGATTGGTATTTTTGGCGACACTTTTGTTGGTGCGCTCAAGGCTGTTGCCCCTGTGCTGGTCTTTGCCCTTGTTACAAGTTCACTTGCCAAGGGAGGTACAAAGCTTGACCGCCGCTTTGGAACGGTACTGGTGCTTTATATGGTTAGCACTTTGCTTGCTTCCCTGATTGCTGTTGCGGCAAGCTTTATTTTTCCGCAGACGATTGCCCTTGCAAATGAAGCTTCCGCTGATTCAGCCCCGGCTGGAATTGGACAGGTGCTAAAGAACCTTCTTATAAATGCTGTTTCAAATCCCATTGATGCCCTTGCCCGTGCCAACTACATTGGCATTCTTGTATGGGCATGTATTTTTGGCCTTGCGCTAAAGTCCATTGCAGGTGAGGGCACAAAGCAGATGCTCAATGATTTTGCGGAGGCGCTTTCCAAAGTTGTGCGCTGGATTATAAACCTTGCTCCCTTTGGAATAATGGGGCTTGTCTTTACGACGGTTTCTTCAAACGGCATGGGCATATTCAAGAATTACGGAACACTGCTCGCAGTTCTTGTAGGCTCAATGCTCTTTATGGCACTTGTGGTATCTCCCCTCATCGTTGCCATTACGCTAAAGTGCAATCCTTATCCACTGGTGTGGAGATGCCTTAAGCAGAGCGGCATTACGGCTTTCTTTACCCGCAGTTCTGCCGCCAACATTCCTGTGAACATGGAGCTTTGCGAAGAGCTTGGCCTGGACAAGGAAATGTATTCTGTTTCTATTCCGCTTGGGGCAACAATCAACATGGACGGCGCTGCAATTACGATTGCAATCATGACACTGGCTGCGGCGCATACTCTGGGCATTGTTGTGGACATTCCAACCGCGCTCATCCTCTGCGTACTTGCCACTTTGGGAGCTTGCGGTGCATCCGGCGTTGCAGGAGGTTCCCTGCTTTTGATTCCCCTTGCCTGTTCACTCTTTGGAATTTCCAACGATGCTGCAATGCAGGTTGTAGGAGTTGGCTTTATAATCGGCGTTGTTCAGGACAGCCTGGAAACCGCCCTCAATTCCGCAGGCGACGTACTCTTTACCGCCACCGCAGAATACCGTGCCTGGAAAAAACAAGGCAAGCCCTTGCCGGACTTCCTTGCAAAATAGCTTAGCTGATTTTTATGTGATGCTTTGTATGCCGCTCTGGGACTCTGTTCCGGGGCGGATTTTTTTTGTTGACAAATATTCACTTTAGTGCATATAATGAAGTGTGTGGAATGTGGATTCATCAAAAGAATATGATGCATGGTTTAAGACTTTGGATGAAGATTGCAAAGTTGCAGTTTTGGAAAGAGTTTTGCTTCTGCGTGAGTTCGGTCCGCAGTTGCCTCGACCGTATGCCGATACTTTGAAGGGTTCAAAAAAATATAAAAACCTTAAGGAGCTGAGAAATCAGACAGAAAAGCATGTTCTTAGGGTATCATATTATTTTGATTCTGGAAGAAATGGTTTTCTTCTTGTCGGTGGTGATAAGAAAGGAAAGAATCAGGAAAAGTTTTACAAGGATTTGATAGCGGAATCCGAAGTAATAATTGAAGCACACGAAAAGGTATTGGAAAATGAAAGACGCAATAAAGATGATGGAAAATGATATGTCTCCAGAAGCTGTTAGGTGTGCCCATATAAAAGCAGAACAGGATATTATGACAATCCGCCTGGCTCGGCTCCGGGAAGAACAAAATGTAAAGCAGTCAGAAATGGCAAAGTTTTCTCAATCGTCAGTTTCTAAAATTGAAAAGAGAAAAGACATAAAAATCTCAACTTTAATTGACTACCTTGACAGTCTTGGCATGGGATTAGAAATAATTACCTATCCCAAAAAGGCAGTATCTAAGAAACAGGCGACTGTACTGCTGAAAGTATGACAAAACCGTTTAATGGTATGTTGTATGCCGCTCCAAAGACCTCTTGGGCTTGGGCGGATTTTTTTGTTAGCAGGGGACGTGTAAAATTTACAAAATGCCGAAAAAATTCCTTTGGGTTGTTTGAAGAATTAAACTGCTACCCCAAACGAATGGGCAAGTCTTTTTATGGGGTAGACATGGCTGTGGCTTTTAGCGTTTTGATCTTATTCAAGAGTTGACCTTTGCAAAAAAAAATATTCCTTGACTTACTGCTTTTTTTTTTCTATTTTAGAGTTGATGAGTGGTATGGTGGCCAGAAGGCTTAGGGTGATGGATTTTGTTTTTGCTGCGGCGGTGGCTGGGGTAATTGTCTTTTTGTTTCTTAGGCTTGGGCGAAATTTGGATGATTCAAAGAAGAGGCTTTTGGTGCAGAGTTCTGCGGGCGGGGAGTATGTTTTTCCGCTTGACCGTGACGGGCTTTATAATGTTCCCGGTTTGCATGGGGATTCGGTGATAGAGGTTCTGGATGGTAAGGCCAGGTTTAAGGATTCCCCATGCCCGAATAAGACTTGCGTGCAGCAGGGCTTTGTTTCTTTGCCGGGGGAATGGGCTGCCTGTTTGCCGAATGATGTTTTTATAATGATACAGGGGGCTGCAAAGAAAGGTTCGGTGGATGCAGTTGCAAACTAGAGGCTGTTTTTCCCGAGGATGACTGTGAGTGGGCGTTCTTGCCAATAAGCCTAGCCCCGATTGGAAGGGCGGCGTAGCCGTTGCGGAACGAAGTGGAGTAATGGAGGCGAGAGCCGGAACCCTGCAAAGCGGGGATCTTGATTTGGAGTTGGCCGGCAGGGAGTGCCGGACACAGTTTAAAAATAAAATATGCTTCAAATAAAAAAAAGGAAATAGTATGGCCAAGAAAAAAGGTTCTATTGTATATAAATGTTCCAACTGCTCTTACACGCAGCCGGGATGGCTTGGACGCTGCCCAAACTGCGGCGAGTGGAATTCCATGCAGGAGTGCATCGTGGACCCGAATGCGGCGACTCCTTCTTTGGCTTTGGACGGGACTGCCGTAAAGGTAAAGCCTGTTCCGATGGCAAAGATTTCTGTGCAGGATGAAGGGCGTATTTCTACTGGCAGTGCGGAATTTGACCGCGTGCTTGGGGGCGGGGCTGTTAAGAGGTCTGCAATTTTGATTGGCGGTGAACCTGGCATTGGAAAGTCTACGCTTTTGATTCAGACGGCGGCTTCTTTTTTGAAGGGTGCTCCTTCGGCTTTGAAGGGTGTGGCTTCTTCTTTTAAGAATGCTGCTGCCACAAAGGGGAAGGCTTGCCACAAGGTTCTTTATGTTTCTGGAGAGGAGTCTGCTTCTCAGATAAAGGGGCGGGCGGTAAGGCTTGGGCTTGACACTGATGCGGTGGAGATTCTTTGCACTCTTAGGCTGGAAGATATTCTTGATGCGCTTGACAGTTTGAATCCTTCCTTTGTGATAATTGATTCGATTCAGACGGTTTATTCGGTTCAGGCGGGGATTGTTCCGGGGACTGTTAGCCAGCTTAAGTATTGCGCCAACGAGCTTATTTCTTGGGTAAAGGAAAGGGACAGCGTTCTTTTTATGACTGCCCACGTTACTAAGGCCGGTGACATTGCGGGGCCAAAGAGTCTTGAGCACATGGTGGACACCGTTATTTCTTTTGAGCGCAGCAGTGACGAGGTGCGTTTTTTGCGGGCTACCAAGAACCGTTTTGGTTCTATTGATGAGCTTGGCATTTTTGAGATGGAGGAGAAGGGGCTTAGGGAAGTTTCTGATCCTTCATCGCTCTTTCTTACCAGGCGAGAGGGGAGTACTCCTGCCGGGATTGCCTGTGCCTGTGTTTTTGAAGGAACCAGGGCTTTTGTTGTGGAGATTCAGGCGCTTACGGTTCCGGCAAAGGCTTCCATGAACAGGGTTTATTCGGATAAGATTGATTCTGCCCGTGTTAGCAGGGTGGCGGCTGTTCTTGAAAAACGGGCGGGAATTAAGTTTAGCGACCAGGATTTGTATATTAATGTTGCAGGCGGCGTTCGGCTTACGGAAAGCGCTATAGATGCTGCTCTTGCGGCTGCACTTTATTCAGCACGGACGGATTTGGCACTTCCGGAAAAAACCGTGGTGACTGGTGAGCTTAGCCTTGCGGGGGAGATTCGGCCTGTTAGCAAGGTAAAGCAGCGCATAAAGACGGCACGGGAACTTGGCTTTGACAATATTGTTGCGCCGGGAAAGGAAAGCGGCACAAAGGGGGCTAATTCCATTAAGGATTTGCTGGGCGTGCTTTTTGCAAACAAATAGCCGTGGGTGGCGGTTTGCTCTTGTTCTGTGTCTGTGCTATAATGGGCTAAAGGCGGGACTTATGTTTGGAATGAGCGATGAAGATTTGTTTGTTTTTCTGGGGGCGGTTTCCCACGATACTGTTCTTGGCGTGGAAGAGGCAACTCTTTCTGCTGAGGGCGATGTTTTTAGCGAGATAGAGATTCAGTCGGATGGTTCAAGGATAAAGGGCTGCCTTTTCTTTTGCAGGCACGGGGCATATTTTTACACGGAACCAAAGGCCGTTCACTATGACTGGCAGAGGCAGCTCTTGAAATTCAAAAAGCTTCGTGATGCAGAATTTTCTGCCGATGCAAAAAAGAAATCGCTTTTGGTAAGCTTTAAGAGCCGCTCCGGTCAGCAGATGGAATTTACTCTTTTTCTTGAGCGTGACCCTTCAGCTTTGACCGAAGCATTGAATGAATACGCAAGGCCTGATGCAAGGACCAATGCAGGCCCAATTGCGAAGGCTCCGTCTGTTTCTGATTCTGCTTCTGATTCTACCAGTGAATCTTAGCACCAAGGGCAGTACCGTGACCCTTTACGTTTAAGAGGGGGTTGTGGGTGTACTTCCATGCACCGTATACTTCAACGCGGGGGGCAACCATTGCTCCTACTTCCAGGTGGGATTCGTAAATAGTGCCCACATCGTACTTGTCATACAGTGACTGGATTGTGCCCCTCCATTCAATAAGGATGGGGTCTACCGGGTAGGATTTTGCGATGAGCCCGAATGTGATGCCCTTGCAGTCTATTGCTCCGTACCACTTTGACCACTGAAGGTATGCGGCAAGGCTGAGCGGGTTTGTGTACCAGAGTGAAAGCTGGCCTCCCAGACGGACGTTTCCTGCGTACTTGCGGCCAGTGTCGTAGAGGTCAATTGCAACTTCCGGCGGCGGAAGCTCTGACTGGTGTTCTTCAAAGTCATTGTTGTCTTCCCATTCCCCGGTGGGGTAGTAGATTGTGTTTTCTATTACGGGGCCTATGAACTTCCACAAAATGCCTTCCAGTCGGCTTTCGTTACCCCAGACCTTTTTGGGGAAAATGAATGCGTTTGATTCCATCTCGAATCTCCAGTCCTGGAATACAACGGAGGTTGGGGCTGAACCGAATAGTTCTGCAAATGAGAGGTACTTTCCGTTTGCGTAGGGGTAGGTGTCAAAGGAGACGGTGAAGTTGTTCACGAGCCACAAAAGGCCAAGTATGTCGTCTATGATGTGGTCGCCGTAATCGCTGGATGAACTGAATTTATCTATTTCGTCGTCTACAATGCGCTGGGCGATTGTTGATTTGCCAGAGTTTGCCATAAGGGTTTCCTGTGTGAAGGAAACTTCTGCGAAGAGGGGGAAAGTTGCTGCTGACAACAAGGATGCAAGAATACCAGCTGCTATTTGTTTTTTCATAAAAACCTCCAGTTTACAGACTATATACTATAAAACAGATACTTATGCAACTTGTAACATGTATCTTGCCTATGACAGCTTGCAACTTGCACTGGCGGCAATGCATTTTGCCAGTTTTATTTTTTTGCCACGATGACCATTGTCTTTGCGTTGTAGTCGTAGGGCGAAAGGTCAAAGCCTCCGTAGACTTCTGCGGAAGAAAAGCCCTTTTGTAGGAGCAGGTCCCTTAGCTGTGGGGCGGAATAAAGCCTTTGCACAAATTCATGCTCCATGCGGCTGCCGTCCGGGTCCAGGAGAATCCACTTGGAACGCAGTCCTTCCCATGCTCCGTCCACTGTGAATTTTGTTAGCACGGTCTTTCCTGCCCTCTCAAACCATTCGCCTTCCGTGAACCACCTTACCGCAGTCTCTCGGCTTATGCATTCAAGGATGAATGTTCCGCCTTTCTTTAGCGAGTCGAATACGCTTTGAACAATCTGCATGTCTTCTTCTATGCTGTCGCAGTAGCCAAAGGAATTGTATATGTTTACAGCCGCATCAAATTTCTTTTCAGCTGGAACAGAAAATGTCCTCATGTCCGCATTTACAACTTCCAGTGGAACTCCTTCCGCATCGGCACTTTCTTTTGCGGCTACAAGGAAAGGCTCTGTTATGTCCACTCCGGTAACGTCCATTCCGCAAAGGGCAAGTTCAACGCTTATCCTTCCAAGGGCACAGCATGCATCAAGAACGCGGGAGCCTTTTTTTAGCCCGGCAATTTTGCAGCAGCTTTCTGCAATCCCGTGTGCCTCTGCCCAGTGGGCTTCGTCAAACATGATGGGTGCGTAGTTAAGCCAGAAGCTTTCGTTTTCAAACCATTGTTTCTTTTCCATAATATGCTTCCATTATGAATCTTTTGTCTGCTGTCTGCAAGAGGCTTTTTACTGGATTTTTTTTTGTTTTTGTGGTAGTTTTTTGGAACTTTATAAAAGTACCCTGCGCTTTTTGTGTGGCGGTGCGAGGAGTTTATTGTGAAAAAATTATTTGCAGCACTTTCTTTGATGATGGTCTTTGCACTCTTTTTTGCTTCATGCGGAAATTCAAAGGTGAACAAGGCCTATAGCGATGCAGTTGTATGGAGCAAGGCTGAGGACAAGGATCCAGGCAGCAGCAAGACAAACGAACTGTTCAAGAAGTATATTTCTTCCCTTTCTGAGCTTAACAAGGAAGAGCGTGGTCAGCTGGTGGAAAAACTAAAGAAGGCAAAGCTTGACAAATGCGCAACGATTGCAAAGATTGACGTTCAGAAGGCAAAGAAGATAATCGATTCTTTAGAAGATGCCACCACGGACGGAATGAATAAGTTCCTTGATGTTGTAGAAAGCGGCATAGAAAGTTTTGACACGGAAGCACTGGAAAGTGCTCTTGAGAAGTTTGGAAATTCTGCGGAGGCTACCGGGGATGCTGTCGGGTCTGCAATTGATGATTTTTCATCTTCGCTTGAGACCGCATTGGACGGAATTGATACGGATGAACTGGACAGCGAAATTTCCAGCGCACTTGAAGGAGTGTTAAGCGGACTTGATTCGATTGGTTCAAAAAATTCATCGGATTCGGACGACGACTAAAGGCGGGGTGGTGTCCCGGTTCACCCTTCGACAGACCGCTTGACGCTACGCTGCGAGTTCAGGGACCACCCTTCGACTAACACTTTTGCTCAGCTGCTATACAATCCCAAGCAGCTGGGCAAGATAGATGAATGCCGGCGCACCCAAAACGCAAAGTGCCGATGTTAGGGCAACAATAAGCCCCGCATAGTGGGCATCCTTCTTGAACACAACCGCAAGCGATGTAATGCTCATGCCAACAGGACAAAGGGCCGCAATGTATGCAGTAACAGTCATAAGGCGGATATCCTCCGCACTTGAAAGCAGCATGGGCAAAAGACGTGCCGTTGCCGCAATAACAGCCAGTGATGCAAGAGGACAGAGCACAAGCCTTACCGCAACCGTCCAGCCAGCCCTAAGCGCAAGAGATTTTTTCCCTTCACCCTTCTTAAAGTCAGCAAAAATCATACCCAAAAGAATCATGCTAAGTGCCGTGTTCATCTGCCCAATGTAGCCAATCGGTTTTGCAAGAAGATCCGGCAGAGTTCCCGGAATGCAAAAGAGAATAAAACCTGCAACCACCGCAATAACGTTGGGGTTAAAAATAATTTTCTTTATATTGAATTTGCATCCCAAAGCAAGCGGTGCAAAAATCCAAAGCAAAATGTTAAAGTTTATAAGGTAGCCCATCAGGTAAAAAACGCCTTCCTTGCCAAGCACCCCGTTAATAAGCGGAATGCCAATAAATCCGCTGTTGGTAAAAATAACGCCAACCCGGTCAATACCGTCAAGCTCCTTACCCTCAGGAGTGCGGCTCCGGATAAAGATGCATGCCGTAACCATCATCGCAATGTGGACGGTAAAGCAAAGGCCTATCATCACCGCAAGCCCCTTTATCTTCTGCGGATTGTAGGGAATGTCAAAAGAAGAAAGAAGCATGCAGGGGTTAACAAGGTAAAGCATGGTCTTGCTTAAAAAAGAAATTTCCTGGTTTGCAAATTTAAATTTCTTGGAAAAAACAAAGGCAACCACAACCACAATCATCATGTAGCAGAGCTGCTTAAAAACAAGAATAGCCATGCGTGCAGTATATATTTTTTTGCGCATAATTAAAAGCCTTTTTTTTATGATATTTTTTTGGACGATACTTTTGTATGTTCTACCATTTTACTCTTTGGCTAATTCGACCGCCCATGCCTTTGCGCCACCGCCCTTCCGGGGTTCCGCGGGTCCCTTCCCGCTCCATTGCTGCCGGTTCCGGCCCTTCGACTACGCTCAGGGACCTGCACCGTCAGCAACGCTGTCGCGCCCCTCCACGGCGGCGTAGGATTTGCCCTAAAAAATCCTTCCATGGGTTTTTTAGGGATTGCAGAATCGCTTTGCAATTCTGCATGCTGCTAAGCCGCCATCCATGGCTCTTTATGCAATCTCAAGAACGCGCAAAAATCCCCCCGCAGAAATAACTTTCTTTTATTTTTTCTTAATTTTTTATGGACAGCGCAAAAATTTGGGTTATATTCTATTGTATAAATTACAGACTTTTTTCTGTAGAGGAGAAAATATGAAGATGATGAACCTTGCAGTTATTGCAACTCTTGCAGCTTCTGTGTGCCTTGCAGGATGTGCCACAACAACCAAAAAAGCCGTAGCGGGTGCAGCGGTCAATACGGTGGCAAGTGCGGCATCAAGCAAGTCTACGGACAAAAAATCAGATTCAAAACAGGCAAAATCCACAGAATTCAACATTGCCTATGGTGACTTTGAGGCAATGCAGACTATGGCAAAAAAGCTCCAGAACAGGGGCTATAAGGAAGGCCAGGAAATCACAATCGACGGTGAGCTTTCTTTGGGCTTTATGTCTGCCTCCATCGGTCAAAGCAAGGGCAGCATGTTCGTTGGAACTACGCTCGAAGTAAACGGCTGGAAACTCGATGACTTCCCCGAAGACGAGTCCCGCGTAAAAGTAACCGCAAAGGTTGTTACCAATAAGGAAGCTTTCTTCCAGTATCTTAAGGCTAATCCTAGCGACGTAAAAGTTATAGAATAAGCCTGTAAAAATATCTTCTTTGCTGTTATGGCAGCACTGGCATTGATGGTATGCTTCGCAGGTTACAGGAACAAAGATTGAGTACACCGTAACACTCAATAAGATGGCTTTTTCCCCTGCAAGCTTTATGCAGGGGATTTTTTTATAAAGCCTTAATACTCCACGCCCCATTCTTTTTCCGTCTTGCGGCTTTTGCAGTGCGGACATTTTGGATGGGCTGGTCCTGGCATAAATCTGCTTAATGGCTCATCTTCTGCATATTTCTGCTTCTTGCCTTCTTCTGTCTCTCTGCCTGAAAACCTTTCCCCACAATTTTTACAGACATATCTAGTCTCCCCAAAGCTTGGCATATGCATAGTCATCCTCCTTATGTGCTTTCTTGACCTTATTATATCCTACCACCTGTGACAGATAATGTCATGGGTGTTTCTGTGGGGCTCCCACCTTGGACGAATACCATTCCAGCACTGCGCGGGCAAAGTTGTAGGCATTCTTGACGGAGGGGAAGCCTTCGAAGTATTGCTTGTGGTAGACCATCCTGCCGTCAAAGAAGGCCTTCATTTCTTCGAGAGTTTTTTCCTTGACCTTTTGAGAAGTGACAAGCTGGGTGTAGACGGAAAGCATTACGGCAAAGTCGTTCAGGAGTGGGACCTTCATGCAGCTTGCAATTGTTCCATTCCCAATTCCGAGTTTTGCCCCCAGGAGTTCAAAGCTGGTGTCCATGTCGTAGCTGAAATTTTGCACAGGATTAAAGTTGTACAAAAGGCATACGTTGTGGGCGGCGGCGTTTCTTAGTCTGCGCACTGCGTCAAAGTGTCTTGTGTACTTGCACTGCAAATGGAAGTAGTCGTAATAATAGGAATAAAATTTGATGAAGTCAAAGAAGCCAATCATCTCTATGAAATTCCAGACTGCAGGACTTTCTATGTATTTTCTTAGGCTGAATCCGTTGTAGCCTGCAAGTTTTGAGCCGTTCGTAATTGTCCCTCGTATCTTGGGGTTGTTTTTCAGGAAGGCGGTAACTACGCCGTAACCGTCATCAGCTTCGTTTTCCTGGCACTCGTTTACGATTTTTACTTTTAGGTAATGCTCAAAGTCTATGGTCATTTTTAGAATGTGCTTTCTTAGGAACATGTCTATTGTAGAAAGTTCAACGAGATGGCCAAAGTCAAGACCTGTGTATTTTCCTTTTCTTGTCTGATCCTGGCAAACTTCCGCGTATTGTTTTAGGCGGAAGAAATAGTTGTGCTTCCTAAGGAATTCCGCGGCGTTCTCTTCGTTCATAAAATTGAACGTAAGCCCAAGGTCTTTCTTGCAGTATTCGATTATTTGAGGCACGGTAAGTTTTGGTGATTTTTCATAGTGTTCGTGTTTTGACATGATTTTATGATACACCGCCTTACTTTGGTTTGCAATGATTTTTTTAGCAAAGGCATCCTAGCCGGGATTGGTGGTAAAAATTGTTTTTCCTAACAGATGAAGCGCCCTCCATGGCGCTGCTTGACCCCTTTAGCAAAAAGATCCTAGCCGGGATTGGAGTGGGGCGATAGCCGTGCGTAAGCACCGCGCCCGGTAGGGGGCAAGCCACGGAAAGCCCGTAATACGTTTGGTCCCCGACGGGGCAGTGATAATAGACGCTTGCTCCAGATATGAAAAATCTTGAAAGACCTTGAATAAAGTTGAATTTTCTGCTAATTTGTACAAACTATGAGTACAAGATGTTTTGCCATGTTAAAGCCTGGTGTTTTGAACCGCAGGCTTGTAGGCGAGGTTATCAGCCGCCTCGAGAAGAAAGGTCTTAAGCTGGTGGGGCTTAAGCTTATGAACATTAGCCCAGAATTGGCTTCTAAGCATTATGCCGAACACAAGGGTAAGCCCTTCTATGATCCGCTCGTTGACTACATTACAAGTGGTCCTGTTGTTGCAATGGTTTGGCAGGGAGATGACTGC
>JAILHV010000109.1 GCA_024695625.1 Treponema sp. | reverse complement strand
CGGAAGCGGTTTTTCCTCCCCTCCAAACCACCCCTTCTTTCCAGCACCGCTTAGGGGCTAGCCCCTAAGAACCCCAGGATGTCTACAGATGTTTTTTTGTTTGCAGAGACAATGGTTATACGACATTTCTTGCTTGCCAGTATTTAAGAGCGCAAGGAGGCGCGTTTTAGCAGCGCGGAGATTTGCTTGCAAATCTCCGATCCCAGAAAAAAATCCACGGAGGGATTTTTTTCTGGGCAGGCACAGCTTTATTAGTTTGGGGGAGGGGAGAACATTGCAACCGTCATCCCGAACGCTACGCCACATTCGCACGCACTTGCTACGAATGTGTCGCACGCACTTGCTACGAATGTGTGTTTCGGGATCTGTGGAAGATGACATTTAAGCTTATACAGATGCTGAGTCAAGCTCAGCATGACGGGTTGCATATTGCACGAACCCTGTGGGGTGACATGGTGAGCGTCGAGCCTGGCATTCCTCTGTCTTAGAAAAAATGGTGTAGAAATGGGGGTGGAAACTGTTTGAAATTTAAAAAGTGTGATATAATTTTTTACTATGAAAAGGCAGTCTGGATTTTTTAGCTCACTCTTGGACGAAGTAAAGTCGATGCGTCCTGTTACTTGGGTAATGTTTTTGATTACGCTTGCTCTCTATTTTGTGACTGTACCTTATACAACGCATTTTGCCCATTCCCGCGCGATGGTTACGGTTTTGAATGGCAAGATTCCGCTTTCTGCCTTTGCGGGGGTTTTGTCTTCTATTTCGAATATAGTTCTTATTTTTCTTGTGGTTTTTTTTGGTAAGCTTGGTTTTTGCACCTGTATGGGGATTACCGTTGTAAGGTTTTTCCGGCTTGCCCAGGGGATTTTTATTAGGCACAATATTCCAAGTTTGCCGGGAACTTTTATTGCCCTTACATCTATAATTGCGGTGATTCTTATTTACAGAAAGAACCAGTCCTTGGACCGCATGCAGGACGAGAAGCTTGCACTTATGAAGGCTGAGCAGGAGCATTTGAGCCAGTTGTTCACGGAGACGGCCAGGGCTTTGGCTACGGCCATTGATGCCAAGGACCGCTACACCCACGGACATTCAAACCGGGTTGCTGACTATTCCAAGGAGATTGCAAGGCGGGCTGGTAAAAGCGAGAGGGAAATTCAAGAGATTTATTTTGCAGCACTGCTTCATGATATTGGGAAGATTGGCGTTAGCGGAACTATAATCAACAAGAAGGGCAAGCTTACGCCGGATGAATTTGCCGAGATTAAGAAGCATACGGTCTGGGGCTGGGAAATCCTTTCCAATATAACGCGCTCCCCCTACCTGAACATTGGTGCCCACTACCACCACGAGAAGTATGACGGCCACGGTTACCCGGAGGGGCTTTGCGGAGAGGATATTCCGGATCTTGCCCGAATTATTTCTGTTGCGGATGCCTATGACGCTATGACCAGCAACCGCAGTTACCGCTATACAATGGCCCAGCAGGATGTCCGCAGGGAGATAGAGAAGGGGCTGGGGACTCAGTTTGACCCTCTCTACGCAAAAATCATGCTAGAGATGATTGATGAGGATAAGTATTACAAGATGAAAGAGTAGGCACGGCAGGGATTGGAGGGGCGGCGTAGCCGTTGACGGTGGTTTTGGCCACAGCCAAGTGGAGTCTGGTTATAATAACGACGGTTCTGCTGCGTGTGGTGGTTTCGAGAGCCTCAACCACCGGCAATGGAGGCGAAAGCCGGAACCCCGGAAAGCCCTTTGCATACAAAAGCGCCGCAAGAAAATTTAAATTTAAAATGTAATATGCCGAAAATCAAAGGGAATTCTGCCGTTTTTCCGGCATTGTCTTTGAGGTAAATTGTGTCCCAGACTCAAAAAACGTTGGTAAGTCTACTTATAACACTTCTCCTTTTTGCAGGTTTTTGCTGTTTTGCCTTTCTTGGCGGTTTTAATTATATAGAAGTAAAATTTTATGCTCCCCGGATTGTGAGGAACAGGGCGGAGACCCTGGAAAAGATAGGCAAGTCCTTTGATGACTATGCCGATTCCCTGCTTGAAAAATTCGCGGCATACGCACTTTTGCCGGAGAATGCAAGCTATATAGAAAGGGAGGCTTCCCAGGAGGAAGTTGACAAGCGCGGACGGGCTGCAGGCCAGCTTTTTGAGAGCGTAAGGGGGCTTGAGGGAATCCGCATCGTGGAGAACGATTCCGTCCACATTCATTTTTCCACCTACGATTCTGACATTATGGAGCAGAGCAAGAACTATCTTTCCTGGAAGGACTATACAGCTCTGGGGGAGATTGAATTTGCAAACCTTGCCTCTAGCGACAACGGGGAATTTGCTTCCAACGCAGAAAAGATAATCCGCCGGGCCAGCCTTTATTTTGACAGCGACGGCGACCGCTTGATTTTTTCCATGCCATATTTTGACAAGTACACTGCCTGGCGCGGAACGCTGCTCTTTTACGTGAAGGCGGGGGATTTTACCGACGAGCTTATTGCCCAGGACCTGCTTCCCTTAAATACAAGGAGCAAGGTGGTTGCCCCCCGCAACTCAGAGGCAAACCTTGAGACTGCGAATAACGTGGGCGTGGTATTCGGAATGCCCTATCTTGCCTATACGGACAGGGTTTTTATGGTGGATTCCATAGAACAGAAATGGGCTGCGGACGCAAATCTTGTGGCTGGGAATGCCCAGCGCCTTGTAATCATGAAGGGGCAGAATGAAGATGCCGTTATGGTGCTTGTTACGTCGGCTTCATCCAAGTACTGCAGAACCGGCTGGGTCTGCAACGAAAGCGTCTTTACCTTCTCCGACCTTGAGCGGGCGGTAATCCTTTCATGCCTTTTTATTACGGTTTTCCTTATTGTATTTACTCTGTTTAACCTTAAGCATGATGACATGGTTATAATCAGTTCACGCATACGCAAATTTGAGCTTTCCCTGTTCAGGCAATACCTTGAAAGAAAGAATACTGCCGACTGGCGTGCCCTTGAAAAGGAATTCTCTTTGCGAAGGCAGGATGTGAATGCGGAGATTATAAACAGTTTGGGAAAGAGGGGTAAAAAGCACCGCAAGGAAGTGAACCTCTTCCTTGACCAGTCCTGGAGCGAGCTGATGTCTGCAATGAGCGGCGGAAGGCGGATGGCTGAGGTTATAAGCTCCTACAAGGATGAACTTTCTGCCCCTGGCGTTGAAAAGCTTGATGAAAAAGCAAAGCCGGAAAAGGAACTTTACTCTATAGATTATGATCATTCTGCGGATAAGATGAAAGAAGTTTCCCGTGAGGATGTGGCTTCCCAGTTTGATGCTGTGGACGAAGTTGAAGAGTTTGAGAAAGTTGCCGAGGCAGAGCCCGTTGAAGAACTTGAAGAGGTAGCCGAAGCAGAGCCCGTTGAAGAGCTTGAAGAGGTAGCCGAAGCAGAACCTGTTGAAGAACTTGAAGAGGTTGCCGAGGCAGAGCCTGCGGAGGACATAGGGGCTCTTGAGCAAGTTGGCGGGAAGAGGGAAAAAATCCGGGAGATTTCTGCCGAAGATGCCGCCCAAGAGCTGGGAGACCTTTCTCCTGTTCCCGAAAAGGAAGATAAACCGATGACGGAAGAGGAAAAGAAGGGGCTTTCTTCTTTTGAGGCTGTTCCCTTTGCCCCCCTGGACGGTGACACTTCAGCGGCAGATTCAAAAACTGGCAAGTAAGGCTAAATTAGGGGAATGAAAATTCCGATAACTATAGAACCCATGCAAAGGCTTTGGTAAAGATGCTAGGAAATGACGGCGGTAACAAAAAGGAATATTCTTCTCATGAGTTGCAGCAGATTGGCGGACTTTTAAAAAAAGCTGAAGGCATTTTAAATGTACAAGGAGAAAATGGTTTTATGAACGGTTCGGATTCAAAGTCAGAAGGAAAGGCAATTATTGTAAAAAATGGCATATTCACGATTTCCCAGGATTTGGAGACCAGTTCCGTAAAGCAGGACCCTGCTCTTAAGGCCCTTGTGGATTCAATACTGCGCTAAGCAAGCTAAATGGCAAGACAATTATTTTTGGTAAGTTCCCCCTTTACTGAGCCGGGAAAGCCATTGAACGAAAAGAATAAATTTGTTGAAAGACTTTTAAAGTGTGAACACAAATCTGCCCTGATGATTACTTCTGCTCCAGAGGATATAGGCTTTACGGAAGGTTTTTCCAATGCCGTAAAGTATACAATGGAGTTGTCTGGATTTACCTTTGATGATTATAAAATCTTGGACGGCAGGAATAAGGCGCATGCAAAAGAACTTGTCTGCGCAAGTGACTTTGTAATTCTTGGCGGCGGGCATGTTCCTACCCAGAATGCCTTTTTTGCAGAGATTGGCCTAAAGGGCTTGATGAAAGACTTTGACGGGACTGTGCTTGGAATAAGTGCTGGAAGCATGAATGCGGCAAGTACTGTTTATGCCCAGCCGGAAGAGCAAGGGGAGGCTTCTGATCCAAAGTTCAGGCGGTTTTTGGAAGGCCTTGGGCTTACGGATGTTATGCTGCTTCCACATTATCAGGATACGAAAGATAGTATTTTGGACGGGAAAAAGCTTTTTGAAGAAGTTACCTATCCCGATAGCTATGGCAGAAAGTTTGTAGCTATATGCGACGGAAGCTATCTTTATTCAGACGGAATGTCAGAAAGAATTTGCGGTGAAGCATATCTTATTCAGGATGGGAATATACGAAAGATATGCGGTGAAGGGGAAGAATGGCAGTGGCATGAGGCCGGATTGGAAGGGCCCGCCGCAGGCGGGTTGCGCTAGCAATGGAGCGGGTAGGGGACCCGCGGAACCCTGTAAAGCCGTTCCACGTTAATTTTCTCTTAGCAAAAAAACGGCAGTCCGCATCTGGAACTGCCGTCCATATTAAAATTTAAGAAAATCCAAGTTTTTAGTAGCGCGGCGATGTCTTTAGCTGCACGTTGAAGAGCTGCATTAGCTGGACGAAGGAGTAGATTGTCTTGTAGATTGAGACAGCCTTGTTCTTTAGCGTACCCTCGCTGAACCTGTCAAGGTCGCTCCAGTTTACAATCAGCTGGCTGTGGGGGGCCTTCATAAAGTCTTCCAGTACAGCCTTGAGGTTCCTGTCGTAGATTACCATGTATTTTACCGCACCGTTGATTAGCTGTGCGGCTTCATCGTTTGCATCCCCGATGACCATGTTGATTATGTTGCGGGCTTCCTTGTCCCTCTCGCAGCGTGGAAGCAGGGTCTTAATCTTCATTCCCCACTCGCCGTTTTCCGCAAGCTTTTCGTCAAACTTTAGGATTGCGTCGGATATGTTGAGCAGGCGGTGCAGGGCCTCGCTCATGGGAGTTGACATCTGCTGGTTGGTCCATTCGCCGCGGACCAGGATAATGTCGCTAAGGTCGCGGATTTCCTTTTTTGCGTAGTCCAGAAGAAATAGTTTAAGGTATTTTGCAGGTTCGGCATATTTGTAGCCCTTGAAGCTCTTCTTGTCGAGCACTTCGTTTATTTCTTCGTTGTAGTTCTTGAGCGGCTCTATGTTGAGCGTGCCAAAGACCTGCTGGACAAGCTTTTCCGTGTTGAATTTTGCTTCCTGCTCTTTTACGTCTTCAAGGACGCTTTCCATCTGCCGCTTGATTTCCTGCAGGTAGCTGTCCATGATGTGCTGGTTCTCCACCTTTACCTTTTCGCGGTAGAGGGGGTCTTCTGTTATGAGCTGAATCATCATCTCGAATACGTTTTCGTCCTTTACGGAACGCAGGCGGGCTATGATTTTCTTCCAGATGTTGGGGGCAATGGGTTCAACGCCCTTTATCTTCTTTAGGAGCTCAAACATTTCTTCCCAGGTGGCATCCATGGGGATTGCCCATGCAACGGATGTGAAGTTCTTGAGCTCTTCTTCCACCCGGTCGCCGTCGGTGGCGCGGAATTTTGGCAGGATGCTAAAGTTGCGCTCGTGCAGTGACGGGTCAAATTTCCTTATCATGACGTAGAAATCGTACATGCAGAAGTTGTAGAAGGCCACCAGCTTTGAGTAGAGCACGTCTATGGCGGCTGTCTTCTGCGATGTGAAGCCCTGTGCAAAGGCCGAATATGTTGCCGAAACCTGTTTTTGCAGTTCCTTGGCGTTTACGCTGTTGGCAAGTTCGCGGATGGATTCCTCTGAAAGGTCTGCAAGCAGTGAGTGCTGCTTGTCCGAAAGGGAAGAGGAGATTACAACCTGCTTGAGGCTTGTAAGGCTCATATTCTGGAACATGGCCTGGGCTGGGGAGATTGCCTTGTATATGTCGTAGAAAAACTTTGCGAAAGCCGGTTCCACTTCTTTGGAGCTGATTTTATAAAAATGGAATTTGGTCCTGGAAAGCGACTTCGCGACGCTTTTTAAAAGTCTGCGCTTTACTGCATCAGGATCGTTGCCTCCAAAAATCGAAGAAAGTAGAGCCTGAAAAAAATTGATACCATTTGACATATTTAAACTATAAGACATTTATTCAAACAAGTCAAATGCCTAGAGAAAAATCTATTATAACTTGGCATTTTGCATGGTTATTTTTTGGACGGTGCTTTTTTCTGTTCTACCATGCTGTTCCTTGGCTAACTCGACATCTTGCCATTTTTTACGGGCTTTCCGGGGTTCCGCCTTCCGGCTCCATTCGCTTTCGCGAACGGCTGCGCCGCCCCTCCAATCCCGCGTAGGCTGCTCGTGTTTCTTTGTGCAGACAAATGCTCCTTAATAAAATCTTGACAAATTTGTCTGCAGGACTTACAATTTGATATATCAGAGAGAATTATGGAAAAAAGTTTTAACAGAAATCTGCCTCTTGACAAGAATTGCCCTGCGGTGCAAAATTCGCAATTCGTGCATAAATTTTTCCTACATAAATTTTAAATATTCCCGGATTTTTCCCCTTGCGGAAGAGTCCGGGCTTTTTGTTTTTAAAGCAATAAAGCAAAAAACGGAGGAATTAATATGAAAAAAGTTTTGTTTGCCCTTACGGCGGTTCTTGCCTTTGCCCTTGTAGCCACAGGTTGCGGTGGCGGCGGGGGAAGTGATGAAGGTGAGGTTATGCCTTATGGTAGCAGCGGAAGCGGGGTAGAAACTTCTCTTGCAGACTTTGTGTTAGTGCCGGGCGGCACTGTAACCGGCGGCAGCCAGTTTACCTTGGCAGGACAGACTGATGACTGGTACAAGGGGGTATTTGTAGCCGGGCGCACGGTAACTCTTTCACCATTCTACATCTGCGACCATGAGGTTACGCAGGCAGAGTATGAGGATGTTATTGGAAGCAACCCGAGTTATTTCTCGTCAAGCCCTGCAAGAGGAGAGACACAGTCAAAACGTCCAGTGGAAATGGTAAGTTGGTACGATGCAATCATGTACTGCAATGAGCGGAGTAAAAATAATCACCTAACCCCCTGCTATGCAGTTGAAGGAAAGACGGACACGAGACAGTGGGGGTACACCCCTCATGCTGGCAACAGCATAAGCGGAGAGATAACATGCAACTTTAGTGCCAACGGATACCGTCTGCCTACAGAAGCAGAATGGGAATATGCAGCCCGAGGAGGAGCCTCTGGATGTTCTGCATCAAACCCCACTAAGTATGCAGGGACAGACGACAGTGCAAACCTAGGGGACTACGCATGGTATTCAATCAACAGCGGGAGCACGACCCATGCGGTAAAAACAACAATCAAGGCCAATGACTTGAACCTCTATGACATGACCGGAAACGTATGGGAGTGGTGCTGGGATTGGCATGCCACCATAGCAACAGGCGTTGCCACAAATCCAGCCGGCGACTTGTCCGGCTCTTGCCGCCTAGACCGTGGTGGCAGCTGGTACGATGTCGCTGACCGCTGTTCTGTTGCGTGCCGGGGCAACCTCAACCCGAACACCCGCAGCCGCATGCTTGGTTTCCGCGTGGTTCGCTCAGCCGAGTAAAGTCGTGGCAGCCGTCATCCTGGGAAAAAAAACGCTGTCATTCTCGGGCTTGACCCGGGAATCTGTAAAAGATGGCATTTTGACTTACACAGATGCTGAAATTACTTGCTTGCAAGTGCGTTCAGCATGACGGCGGGGCATAGCTTACACAGACCTTGAGTTAGGCTCAGGGTGACAGGGTGCCTGTCATTCCGGGTTCCGACTTGGAATCTGTAGAAACTGAAGTGTTATGTTATGCAAGCCAACTCTTTCCGTTGCAAGCTTCGAAAACTCGCGTTTTTTTATGCCAACAAATGTTTCTTGATATTCGGGGGAGTTGGTCGCAAGCAAGCTTGCTCTCCGAGTTACTTCGTAACTCGCGGATTTATTTGCTACCCCAGTAACAATATTGGGGCGTTGTCCGCTTGCGCTACCGAGTTACTTCGTAACTCGCGGGATTTTTTTGTTAACACTAACCAATTTGAGCAGGCGTTGCGGGCGGCGTTTGAGCCCGCAGAGGGGGTAGCGGAAGACCGCTTGCGGGCTGTAGCGAGGGGGAGACTTCCCCCCCCTTTTGACTAATTGGCTACAGTTACCTGCCCTTGCTCGCTTTCCTTGTCCCTTGAATAGAGGGCTTTTAGGATGATTGGGGTGGTGATTGAGCTTATTATGATTAGGAGGATTACCGCCGTAAAGAAGGTGTGTTCCAGGAGGCCTGCAGCAAGTCCGCGCTGGGCTACGATAAGGGCAACTTCTCCGCGGGTCATCATTCCGCAGCCGATTTTTAGGCTTTCCAGGCGGTTGAAGTGGCATGCCCTTGCCATGAGTCCGCAGCCTATTACTTTTGCGCCCATGCCCACAAGTACGAAGGCCAGAGAGAAGACGAGTATTGTTGTGTCTATGTTCTTTACGTTGGTGGCAAGTCCTATGGATGCAAAGAAGACAGGTCCGAAGAGCATGTAGGAGTTTATGTCCATTTTGCGGGCTATGTAGTCGGAATCCTTTGTGGAGCAAAGAATTACACCTGCTATGTAGGCTCCGGTTATGTCTGCTACGTTAAAGAAGTGCTGGGCAATGTATGACATGGAGAATGCCAGTGCAAGTCCTACGATGGGGATGCGCCTTGTGTGGTTGTAGCGCTTTTCCACGATTTTGAAGATTCTGTAGAAGAGGTAGCCTGCTACCAGGGCAAATACAAAGAATAGTGCCGTGTTTAGTACGACCTTGAGTGTGTTGGAGCTTGGGTCCTTGAAGCCGATTACCACGGTTAGGACTATGATTCCTATTACGTCGTCTATGATTGCGGCGCTTACGATTGTGGTTCCGGTAAAGTTCTTTAGCTTGCCAAGTTCCTTTAGGGTCTGGACGGTTATGCTTACGCTTGTGGCGGTTAGGATTGTTCCTATGTAGATTGCCTTGTAGAAGTTTTCGGAGCCAACTTTGTCGAAGCCAAAGAAGAACATGAAGAGGATTGTTCCGCAGACCAAGGGGATGAAGACTCCGGCGCATGCGATTAGGGTTGCCTTTAGGCCGCTGCGCTTTAGTTCGTTTATGTTTGTTCCCAGTCCTGCATTGAACATTAGAAGGATTACTCCAATTTCTGCCATTCCGGCAAGGAATTGTGACGGCTGAACCCAACCAAGCAGGCTTGGGCCTATTATGAGTCCGGCTACTATTTCTCCCGCAACCTGGGGTGCCTTTAAGCGTCTTGCTGTTAGTCCGAAGAGCTTTGCAAAGATTATGATGATTGCAAGCTGGCGTAAAATCTCGATGGTTTCCATAAACGGCCTCTTTGTTTTTTAGTAACCGCTATACTATCGCTTTTTGTTTGTTGTTGCAAGTTTACTCAAATTTTGGATTTTCAAGGGAGGTTCCCTTGCACCCCGCTTTTGGAGGGGAGGAAACCTCTCAGAGTCCGAAGCCCGTTGTTTCCTCCCCCGCTTGAAACTTCGTTGCGTGTCCTGTCAACTCGAAGTTTTGAAATGAAAATTGTCCCGTGTTCAGTTTTTGGATTTTCATGCCGATAAATTGAGTATGAATATTTCTGAAATGCTGCGGCTGGCTTTTAGCGTGGTTGCAGACTGGCGCGTTATTGTTACCGCCGTACTTACAGTTTTTATTATTTCACTTGCAAACTATGTAATAAGGTACAAAAAGCGTCCTCTTTCGCTCAAAAAGCGCAAGGCCCTTCTTAAGGCCCAGGCTGAAGCGGCTGCGGCGGCTGCCAAGACCGAAAAGAAGGAAGAGGGGCAGGGCGAGGCTAACGGTGAACACAACCAAAAGTCAGCTCCAGCTGCTTCCGGGGCAAAGAAAAAATAGTCTTAACTAGGCTCTGATCTTGCCGATAATTTTATTGACCAGTTTTCTTCTGTTAGACATAAAACTCCTCCTGATTTTAAGGTGCGCTTCTGTAAGGGAGCGCTCCTTTTTTTTGATCAGCTGCCATTTCTTGCTGCGGTAGATCCCTTCTATTCCCCCATACATGTCTTTTCCGCAGGTTATCCTGTCTTTCCAGGGCCAGAGGCATTTGCGGATAAACTTTCTCTCCTCAAGTTCGCAAAGGATTGTGCGTGTGTCCTCCTGTTCCCAGATTCTTAGTCCAAAGGAATTTAGGTCCCGGCTGTTGAATTGGCTTTCCAGAAGGGCAGAAGCCTGTTTGTAGGTGTACATTTTCCTGTTTGAGGCAAAGAACTTTAGCGCAAGGTCCAGGTCGTATGCAAAGGGAGCCTTTCCCCCGCGCTCGCATACGTCACAGCCTGAACAGACGGCTTCTTCTGCTCCCAGGGCATCCAAAAGCACTTGTCTTCTACATGTGGAGCTTTCTGCAAAGAGCAGCATTTTGTATTCCCGGGAATTCTTGGGGTAGGTGCTGAATTTTTTGTGGTCAGCGTAGTTCCAGAGAAGTATGGCTTTTCCTATGCTTCCGTCGCGGGCGATTCTTCCGCTTTCCTGCAGGTAGCTTTCTGCTGTTGGGGGACTTTCCAGGTGGATTACCGTCTTTATGTCTTTTTTGTCTACACCCATTCCGTAGGCACAGGTGCAGCAGAGGACGGCATTTGTTTTGCCAAAGAACCATTCTTCCGTTGCGGTTTTTTCTGCTTTTTCTAGGCCTGCGTGGTAGAATTTTACCTTATCTTGCCCCATGTAGAGGGCAAGTTCGCGTGCCATGTCTTCGGATTTGGCCCTGGTTCCGCAGAAGATGAGCAGGGGCTTTTGCTCTGTAAGGGCCAGGCGGAATGCTTCCCTTTTTTTTGCGGCGGCATAGATTACATTGTAGCGGATGTTGCTTCTGTCGGCATCGCTTCTTACGATGTGGCTTTGACCCCCGAATAGCACTTGGCTTACGCGGTCTAGCACTTGGGGGGATGCGGTTGCGGTAAAGGCTGTGACCGTCTTGCAGCCAAGTTCTTCTATGATTTTGCCAAGGGTAAGGTAGGCGGGGCGGAAGCTGTCTCCCCATTCGCTTACGCAGTGGGCTTCGTCTATGGCTATGTGCTGAATCTTGCAGACTGCCAGTTCTTTTACGATTGATTTGTTTTGCAGAACTTCCGGGTTTGCGATGATGATTTTTGCACCTTTTTTTATTTTTGCAAAGTTTTCTTCCCTTTCCTGGGGGCTTTGTCCACCCCTAAAGATGACGCTTTCTATTCCGCCTGAGTCCATGCGCCTTTTTTGGTCTGCCATGAGTGCCAAAAGCGGGTAGATTACGAGCGTGGGGCCTTTTAGGAGCAGGGCAGGGGTGAGGAAGCAGAGGGATTTTCCTGCTCCGGTTGGCAAAAGGACTATCTGTCTGCCGCGGTAGAAGAAACATTCTTCTTCTTCGGTTGCGTTGGCGGTTTGCAGGGCGGTGGCATCTTCTGTGGCATTGGTTTGCAAAGAGGTGTTGTCTTTCTCAACCGGGGCTTCTGTTAGCAACAGGGGCGTGTTTTGCAAAGAGATGTTGTTTTTCTCAACCGGGGCTTCTGTTAGCAAACAGGGCGTGGTTTGCAAAGGTGCGTTGTCGTTTTCGGTGACGTCTGTTTGCAAAGAGGTATTGTCTTTTTCAACCGGGGATTCTGTTTGCAACAGGGGCGTGTTTTGCAAAGGTGTGTTGTCGTTTTCAAACGAGTCATCTGTTTGCAAACTGGTGTCGTCTTCCCCAACCAGAACATCTGTTTGCAGACAGTGCGTGTCTTCCCCCATGCTTTGCAACCCCAGGGCCGAATCCAGGATGTTGGCAATCACGATTCTTTGCCAGGCAAAGAGGTATTTTATTCCAAAGGCGTTTTTTGCGGCTAGGGTAACTTCGTCTAGGTCGAGGTCGCTTTCGGCAGAGTCGGCGGTTTGGAAAGGAAAGTCCTCTCCTTCTTTTAAAAGTTCCATACTTAATATATTGCTTTAAAAAGTCGGAAAGTGACACTTTTGCGGAAATTTTTGTAACAATTTTGGGGCGTTGGTCGCAAGCTACGCTTGCTCTTCGAGTTACTTCGTAACTCGCGGAATTGTATGGTAACACCAATCCATTGGAGCAGGCGTTGCGGGCGGCGTTTGAGCCCGCAGAGGGGGTAGCGAAAGACCGCTTGCGGGCTGGAGCGAGGGGGAGACTTCCCCCACCTTGCAAATTTTTTTCCTCCCACCTAGAAAAATTACTTTTTCCAGAATGCCGGTGAAAAGAGTATTGCTATTGTAAAGAATTCAAGGCGGCCTGCAATCATTACGAGGCTGTAGACCCATTTTACCGGGGCTGCCAAAAAGCCGTAGTTGCAGGATGGACCAAGTAGGTTAAAGCCAGGGCCACAGTTTCCGCACATGGTTACGGCTCCAGTAAAGGCTGTAAGGATGTCCAGTCCAAAGACCGCACCGATGAATGTTGTTACGGCAACGACGAGCACGTAGATAAAGAAGAATGCCGTTACCGTAAATACAATGTCCTTGCGGCAGACCTGCTTGTTCAGCCTGATTGTAAAGACTCCGTGGGGGTGCATTATCTTGAGTATTTCGTTTTTGAACTGCCTTGCTATTACGACCCAGCGGATTACTTTTACACCGCCAGCCGTACTGCCAGAACTTCCGCCAATGAAGAGCAGGGCAAAGATTACGGCCTGTGAAGCGGGGCTCCATGTGGTAAAGTCTGCGGTTGCAAATCCGGTGGAAGATATGATGGTTGAGCTTTGGAAGAAGGAGTAGCGCAGGGCTTTTAGGAAGCTTCCGTAGGCGGGGCTTTCAAAGATTCCGATTAGGATGGCCGCAATGAGCGTTATTGCAATGTAGACCTTAAATTCCGTGTTGCCTGTTATGTCGTTCCATTTTTTTATGAAGATGTAGTAGTAGAGCGAAAAGTTTATGCCGGCAAGGAACATGAAGGTCCAGCAAATCCAGTCTATGGCTGCTGAATTAAAGGATGCTATGCTGTTGTTTTTGGTGGAAAAGCCGCCTGTTCCCAGTGTGCTGAATGCGTGGCTTATTGCGTCAAGGAAGTCCATGCCAAAAATCATTAGGAGGATTGCCTCTATTACGGTCATTCCCAGGTAGATGAACCAGAGGACCTTTGCCGTAGTTGTGATTTTTGGGGTAAGCTTTCCTTTTTCGGGGCCGGTCGTTTCTGCCTTGATGAGCTGGAATCCTCCAACACCAAGGATTGGAAGAAGGGCAACTGTGAGCACGATGATTCCCATGCCGCCAACCCAGTGCATTACGCAGCGCCAAAGGTTTATGCTGCGTGGAAGGCTTTCGATTTCGGAAAGGATGGTGGCACCCGTAGTGGTAAAGCCGCTTATGCTTTCAAATATGGCATCCGTTAGGCTGGGGATTGCTCCGCTTGTATAAAGGGGAATTGCACCCAAAAAGCCCATGAAGAGCCATGACAGGGCTACGGTTACAAAGCTTGCCTTTGTGCTGAGGTTCATTTTTTTCTTTTTGCCTGCAAAGAAAAATACCGCTGCAAAGATCCAGCTTATTACCATTGGTATTGCGTAGGATAGGGTGAGTGTGAGCCCCTCTTTTAGTGCAATGGATGTTGCAAAGGGCAGGGCAAGGAATGTGCCGACTATTCCCAATATTACAAAGATGATTCTTGTTACAGTAAAGGCCATTTTTCTTCCTCTATTTAAGCCCGCTGAATTTTTCCAGAAGCTTTTTCTCCCCAGACTTTTCTATAAGAATAAGGTGGTCACCAATTTCAAGCTTGGTGTCTCCCTGTGGAAGCTCATAATGCTCGCTGCCGTTCTTTTTCACAAGCAAAAGCAGGTATTCGCCAGGACTTGCAATATCCTTAAGAGCCTTGCCCATAAACTTGCTGGATGCCGAAAGATCGCATTCAACAATCTCATACTCACCGGAACAAACCGTGTGGATTCCAGTTACGCTCTTTCCGTGCAGGTGGCTAAGAATTGAGTCAACAACCGCATCCTGAAGCGGAACCGAAACGTCAACCCCCAGCTTGGCCGAAATCTGCGAAAATGCGGAACTCGTTACCAGTGCAATGGTCTTTTTTATGCCCATGGATTCAAGGTAGGCGCAAACAACCATGTTCAGCTCGTGGTTGTGCATGGTGCAGATCAAAAGGTTAAGCTCGTTAAGCTTCTCTTCCTCTATAAAACTTTCGTCCGTAATGTTGCCGCAGAAAACCTTTGCCTCGGGAAAGCGTTCGCTAGCCTCTTTGCAAAGCCCATCGTCATTGTCTATGATAACAAAGTCCTGGGCTATGGATTTTTTGCCAAGACCAAAAAGCCGGGCAATAGGGGAAGCCTTTCTTCTTTCTATTAAACGGTCTGCAACAATGGTTCCAATTCTTCCCGCTCCCACAAGGCCAATCCTCTTGATAAGGTCAACCTGTGTACCGCAAAGGGTAAGCACTTTGGAAAGGTTCTCCTTGTCCGCAAGAACGCCAATAAAATTGCCTGCTTTAAGAACCGTGTCTCCGCTTGGCAGAATGGCCCCGCTCTCCGTCTCAAGGAATACAACTACGCACTTAAAGTCAATCAGCGTGCGGATATTCTTAAGCTCAAGACCGTCAAGAGGTGACTCCTTTTCTATACGTAACCTTGTAAGCTCATACTTGGAATCCTCAAAAGAAACAACCTCGCTCACGGCTCCGTGCTCAACAGCCTTAACAATAGCCTCTGCCGCCTCTACGTCCGGGTGAATCATGTAGTCAATACCGTAAAGTGGCCTGTGCTTACCGCTAAAAGTCTCCGCATGGTGCTTTGCCGCCGCCGCAGTATTTATATAGTAGGCATAGTTCCTAACACGAGCAATCTTAACCGGACGCGGGTAAACTGCATCAACAAGGGAACATGTAATCATGTTAACCTCGTCGTTACCGCTAACGGCAACAAGGGCATCCGCCTTTGCAATACCGCATTCCTCCAGCGTCTCAAGATTGTTACCGTCCGCCTCAAGAACCGTACAGTCCAAACGGTTTGCCGCATGGCGCACAGTCTCCGGGTCATTGTCTATAAGAGTAACATTATTCTTTTCGTCAATAAGGCGCTTGGCAAGCTGAACACCAGTAAAACCCGCGCCAACAATCAAAATATTCATAGCTTCCATTATATAAAAAGACGCGCATGGGGGCAAGTAAAAATTCAGCTCCCCCGTCATTCTGAACTTATTCTAAAATCTATATGAATCTGGACGGTACTTTTTTAGGCTCTACCACTCCACCCCTCGGCTAATTCGACCGAACATGCCTCTGCGCCACGGGCTTTCCGGGGTTCCGGCCTCCGCCTCCATTGCCTACGGCAACGGGCTAACGCCCGCCCCTCCAATCCCGCGTAGGCCAATGCCCCAGAAAAATCCGTCCTTGGATTTTTCTGGGGATTGCAGAATCGCTTTGCAATTCTGCACGCTACTAAGCCGCCCCTCCATGGGCTTTTTAATGCAAATCAAGAAAGATATAAGGAGAGTCATTTGCAAACAGTTCGTTTCTTTACAAGAACGAGAGTCCCAAAAGAAGGAAAAATCTGGACTTGGCCGGTGGGACGCAGGAAAAAAGCAAGGAGGGACCCTTTAGGGAGGATTCCTTGATTTTTTCCGTCGCTGGGACCCGCCGGCCAAGTCCAGATTTTTCCGAACGTCTTGTTGCAGAAATAAAATCTCGAAAATCTAAAAAAAACAAAAAATTATAATTTTTTTTCTGTAACAAAACTGAATTTCATTGACTTTTAATAAAAATATTGGCAAAAATTCGCTAACTTTTCAAAATTAACTTGACTTTTCTCGCCTGTTAATGTAACCTAAATTATAGTAACTATTCAAGTTTATAATTTGAAAAGGAGTTAACATGAAAATCAATGCAAAAATTGCAGCCCTCACGGGTGCAGCGCTTGTATTCGGTGCAACATCAGTGTTTGCTCAGTCAACTGAGACAACAACTACAACTACAACAACTGTTACAGAAACAGCAATCTCTGAAGATGCTGACGCTGACGGTGATGTAGACTATGTAGGATATGAAACCGAAGGCGAAATTGAAGTTGAAGGCGATGACGTCGTCGTTCAGGGATCCAAGACTGACACTGTTACTAAGGAATATGAAGGTTATCTCATCGTTCCTGTAGAAACAACAGAAGAGACAACTTACACAACAGTTATCGGTCAGCCAAAGGGCCGCTGGTCAGCTTCTGACTGGTTCGGTGGAAAGTTCCACTTCACAAACAAGCTCGGTTCAGACATCGTAAAGGGCCGCGGTGCTCTCAAAGATGATGATGACCGCCCAGCAACAAGAGATCAGCTCTACTCTGTAGAACTCGGAAAGATCTACGACGAGCTCGAGCTTACTTATGAAGCAAAGAGACTCAAGTTCATGCTCAAGCCACAGGTTGGTATCTCTGATGCTAGCGAAGACTTCTGGACAGGCAATGCAAATAACCTCGCTCAGCGCAATGGTCTCACAAACGATGACGTATCCCTCTCTTGGACAGACTTCGACTGGTACGTTGAATTCCTTCCATTCGACATGGTAGGCATCAACCTCCACCACGACATGTGGACACCTGGTTCATACCTCCCTGTAGCAGACCAGCACATCACTGGCGGTAACCTCTCTTCTGAAGGTCTTACAAT
>JAILHV010000107.1 GCA_024695625.1 Treponema sp. | reverse complement strand
GATTGACGGTCCTACAAAGGAAGACTTTGCATGGGGCTTCCGCTGCGGCTTTATTACTTTTGGTTGCAAGGGCTTTACCGAGGAACAGTACGATGCTCTTGTAAAGAAGCTTATGGCTGCAATCCGCTCTTCTGTTTCCTGCTCTTCAACTCCGCCACAGACAATTCTTCTTAAGGCTTTTGCAAACCCGTCAGTGGATAAGGAAAAGGAAGAATTCCGCAAGATTTTGGAGAAGCGCTACAATAAGGTTAAGGCTTTTGTTAACAGCAGGAAGAGTTCCGCCATTGAGCCGCTGCCATTCAATTCCGGTTACTTTATGTCCCTGCACACAAAGACCGTGGACGCGGAAGTTCTTAGGCAGAAGTTGCTAAAAGAAAAGGAAATCGGTACAATATCAATCGACCCGCATACCCTGCGTGTTGCATTCAGCAGTCTTGAAGAGGATAAGATTGATTTTGTTTACAAGGCAATTTATGACACAGCCGAAGAGCTGTCTAAATAATAACAAGTTTGGGTTGGTCGCTGCTTTGGCAAAAAAGAGTTTGGCAAGAAAAGGCCTTTCGTTTGCGCTTTGTCTTTTTTGCTTGGCGGTAATCCTGATTTTTTCTTCTTGCGGCAACAAAAAAAATGAACCGCTTATAATTTGGACCGACATTCCGGAATTTGCTTCGTATGCAGAGCTTTTTAACAAGGAGCATGCGAATGCAAAGGCAATCGTTGTCTACAAGGAAGAACCTGCCCGCTCCCTTCCACCGCTAAAGGACGAGATACAGCCCGACCTTGTAGTTTCCTCCTGGCTAAAAAATTCTTCAACACGAAAATACTTTCTTCCCCTTGACTACATGTTCAGCGGGGGTCTTCTGCAAAAGAGCGAATTCTATTCAAAGCTGCTTGACTACGGCCTCATGAATTCCAAGCAGTACCTTTTGCCGGTTAGCTTCAACCTTGATGCGGTTATGTTCAGGAAGAAGAACGAGACCCTTGTTACAGACGACCATTTTATCACGTTGGACGGCATAAAAAAGATTTCATCCGAATACAACAAAAAAAATGATGAAGGTTCCTTTGAAGCTATGGGGTATGCCCCTTCCTGGGACGGCGACTTCCTCTACCTGGCCTCCAGGATGAATGGTGCGGAATATGTAGAAAAGAAGGAACATTTTGACTGGAATGCCGAAGCACTGCAAAAGACTGCCGAATACATGAAGGGCTGGACATTGCAGACTGGTGCCGATACGGACACTGAGCTTAACTTTCAGTTCAAATACCTCTATATGCCAAAGTACAAGCAATTTGCACAGGACAAGAGCTTTTTTGCCTTTATAAAGAGCAGCGACCTCTTTATGCTCACAGAAGAGCAGTTTTCCGGGCTTACCTACCGCTGGGTTGGCGACGAAGGCCTCCTTCCAGTGGAAGACGACATCGTTACGATGGGGCTTTTCAAGTCCGCCAGCCACAAGGCTTCTGCCCAGAAATTCATCCAGTGGTTCTATACGGAAGATGTCCAGAAAAGGCTGCTTGAAAGACAGGATTCTCTAAAGCTGGACAGCGTTACCTTTGGCATAGCGGGAGGATTTTCCGCCCTTGCAAAGGTGAATGCAAACGTCTATCCGCTGCGCTACCGTTCCCTTTTGGAAAACCTTCCTATGGGTGAATATCTTTCCTGTCCAAATATCCTTAGCCCCCGCTGGCCCAGTCTAAAGGAAAAGGTTGTAATTCCATACCTGTTGGATTCCATTCAGGTAAAGAAGACTCAGCCGGAAGGAACGGAGACAGCCTCCCCCGCTGCAAAGGAAAAGCCCCTACGCACTATTGAGCAGCGCATATCCGCCTGGGAAAGGGAATCTTTCTAAGGGGAACTTGAAAATCAAATTTCATTCCCCCCCCGGTCATTTCTTTAACACAAAATCTTAAAATTTATGTTAGAATTGCCTTAACTTTTTATGCTCACCTTTCGATAATATAAGAAGAGAGGTGAGCCTATGTATTCAAACGACATAAACTTAAACGCATCAACCTACAAAAACCTTTTTTCTTCCACAACTGGCAGACTCTATGTACCAGTAAAGGCTAGCGTTGCTGTATTTACTCAGTTTGACTACGTCCGTGGTACTCCGGCTGGTAAAGGTGAAAAAGGTGTTTCTGTAGACAGGATTAGGATTCTGAATGCCTTGATTGACCAGTTAGTCTCTATGCGCAAAAAGACCGCTTCTAAAGAAGATGTGGCAGAGCTTACAGACAGCCAGAAAGATGTGTTAATCAATACGTATCAGAAACAGGTAAAGACTTCCTTAGATGTTGCAACTATGCCCTATGGTTTTACAGGCGTAATGCCGGAGCCAGGTGCCGTATTTGACATAGTGGCATAAGGCAATCTTCCTTAGGAAAAAACAAAAGCTGCCGACATCCATCTTGTGTGGAATGTGGCAGCTTTTTTTATGTTTTTCTGGACCAACTTTTATATGCAAACCCGCTTTACGGGGTTTCGCCTTCCGGTTTCAATTCCTTAAATGTAAAACAAGTAGCGCCAAGGAGGGCGCGTCTTTTGGTGGCATAAAAAACAAGTGAGTTTTCATGGAAAACTCATGGCAAAAAAATTGCACGGATGTAATTTTTTTGCCAGCTGCCCCTCCAATCGGGGGTAGGCTTTTTTCTTTTTAAATCCTAGGCCCAAAGCAACCAGAGTACGATTGCTGAAGTTCCCGTGGTAAGAACAGTAAATGGCACTCCAACTTTTACCCAGTCTGCAAAATTCATCCTGTAGCCTTCGCGCTTTATGATTCCCATGCTAACAATGTTTGCGCTTGCCCCGAATGGAGTAAGGTTTCCACCCATGCAGCTTCCGATAAGCAGGGCAAACATGTAAAGCTCTCCGTTAATGCCCATAGTTTTTGCCATTCCGTCTGCAACAGGAAGCATTGCAATTATGTAGGGCACGTTGTCCACAAAGCCGCTTATTGCAATGGAAACGCAGATTATTATAAGGAAGCCAAGGATTACTGAACCGCCTGTAATCTTTGCAAGGTAGAGGGAAAGGTCTCCCAAAAGCCCGGAAGCTTCTATTGCGCCTATTACGATAAATATTCCTATTAAGAAAAAAATCGTTTCCCAGTCAAGCTCTTTTACTACGCTTACTGTGTTTTCCAAAGACTTGTTCTGAAGGAACTTGTACCAGACAAGGCCAAGGATTCCAAGGGCAAGTACAAAAGTTCCGCTAAGGTATGCAAAGCTTGTGTGCACAAAAGAAATTCCTGCAAGACCAAAAATCATTGCAAGCAGAAGGAAGAGCGGGAACCATGAAACTACGACAGTCTTTTCCAGGGCCGGCTTTTCTTTTCCTGCCTTTGCAAAGAAGATGTAGAAAAATGCGCATCCCACAAGAAGTCCTGCCTGAATTATAAAGAAGACAGAAAGCTTTCCTGCGTGGAAGAAGAAGTCGTTAAAGTTGTAGCCCGCATAGCTTGCAAAAATCATGGATGGCGGGTCTCCTACAAGCGTGGCAGTTCCCTCCATGTTGCTCATAACCGCAAGCCCTATCATGAACATGGTGGGGTTCATGTTAAGCTTTTTGCTAAGGGCAAGTGCAATCGGTGCCATTACAAGAACCGTGGCTACGTTTTCAACAAAGATGGAGATAATGCCCGTCATGGCAAGAATGGCAACCATTGCAAGACCGGTGCTTCTGCTTTTTTCTACTATAAAATCAGCAATTCTTGCGGGAACCTTTGAATAGATGAAGAGTGCCGCAATAATCATGCTGCCAAGGTAAATCATAAGGACGTTCCAGTTCACTATATCGCCAAGTGAATGGAGCAAGGCAAAGGAATGCATCTCCGCAGTGTTTCCGCGGGCAACAATGTCTTCCGGCAAGGGGAATATTGCATCGGGAATAAGTGTTCCCAAAAGCACTACTGCTATAGCGGCCGCCGTGGTGAACCAGACTTTCTTATTCTGAAAGATAATCACCATCGTGTACATAAGGACTGCAACCGCAAGTACAAACCATTTAAAATCAATCATAACAAATTTCCTGTATTTATTTTCCTATTTTTTGTTCATTATAGCATCTATGCTGTTTATGCATGCCGCACGCAAACCGGATTTTTCCAGTGCGTCAACACCGCGGATTGTTGTTCCTCCGGGTGAACATACTGCGTCTTTTAGCACACCCGGGTGTTCCCCTGTGGCAAGCTGTAGCATTGCGCTTCCTGCCATTGTCTTGCTTACGAGGCGGTAGGCTTGGGCACGCTGCATTCCGTATTTTACTGCCGCATCAGCATAGGCTTCTATAATCAAGTCCATGAATGCTGGGCTGCAACCGCTTATTGCCCCTCCAATGCCCATAAGGTTGGTCGGAAGGGTTTCTGTAATTCCAAGAGTGCCAAGCAGACCAAGTATGGTTTCTGCCTCATCTTTGGTAAGGGAATTCTTTTGCTCAACAAGCATTACACCCTGCCCAATTTTTGCCGGAGTGTTTGGCATTACGCACTGAACGTGAACCTTTTGTACGTCAATAAATTCTGCAAAGGTATCAAAAGTCCATCCCGCCGCAAC
>JAILHV010000085.1 GCA_024695625.1 Treponema sp. | reverse complement strand
ATTTTAAGGCTGTTTGCAGAGCCGGACTGGCAGCCTACGCGGGATTGGAGGGGCGGCGAAGCCGTTGCAAAGCAATGAAGGCGAAAGCCGGAACCCCGGAAAGCCCGTAAACAAATGGCCTATCTGCCGATTTTAGGGAATAAATGAATGGCAGAGCAAAGGCAGTTCCGTCCAGAAGAGAAGAATTCAAAAAATCCCTAAGATTGCAAATTTTTGACTTTTTCGGTATAGTAAGACCTGCGATTTTGGGAGTAAAAAATAATGAATATCAGAAAAACAAAAATAGTCTGTTCAATTGGACCTGCTTGCAATAACGACGAAACAATCCGCAGCATGATTTTTGCGGGTATGAATATTGCCCGTTTTAATTTTTCGCATGGAACTTATGAATGGCACAAAGAGGCCATGGATCGGGTAAAAAGAATAAGCTCTGAACTGAATACGCCTGTTGCAATTATGCTGGACACAAAGGGACCGGAAATCCGCACCGGAAAGACTGCCGGGAATGCAGAGATTCAGATAGAAGCTGGCAGCACCGTTGAACTTGTCTCTGACGAATCAGAATGTACTCCCAATCACATATCACTTTCATGGAAGGATGCGGCCAAGAAGCTAAAGAGCGGTATGCGCGTTCTTGTGGCAGACGGACTTTTGGAGCTGGACGTAAAGAGCCTTGATGGAGAAAAGATTATCTGTACTGCGGCCAACTCGGCAAAAATAAGTTCAAAAAAAAACGTGAACCTTATTGGCGTGCATGCGGGGCTTCCCATCATGAGCGAAAAAGACAAGGCAGACCTTAAGTTTGGCGCAGAGATGGACATTGATTTTGTTGCCGCAAGTTTTGTTAGCTTTGCGGAGGAAATTGTCCAGATTAAGGACTACCTTAAAAACCTGGGGGCAAATGCAAAGGTAATTGCAAAAATTGAAAACGAAGAGGGTGTGAACAATATTTCTTCTATATTAAAGGAAGCGGACGGAATAATGGTTGCAAGGGGAGACCTTGGAGTTCAGCTGCCGGTAGAGCGCATTCCTCTTGCCCAGAAGCACATAATTTCTGCCTGCCGTGATGCGGGTAAGCCTGTAATAACTGCAACCCAGATGCTTGATTCAATGATTGTAAACCCCAGGCCTACACGCGCAGAACTGACCGACGTTAGCAATGCAGTTTTTGACGGAACAGATGCGGTTATGCTTTCCGGAGAAACTGCAAACGGAAAATATCCGGTGGAAGCTGTAAAGACTATGGCACTTATTACAACTACTACGGAAAATTCTTCTGAATACCGCTCAAGGATGAAGTTCATAGACAGTTCCTACAGGCCGGGGCTTGAAGTGGGGCACGCTGTTACTCACAGTGCCTACAAGCTTGCGCGAAACATTCAGGCAAACGCAATTCTTATTCCAACCCTGCACGGAAACACCGCCCGCATGATTGGAAGCTACAGGCCGGAGCAGACGGTTATTGCGGTAACTCCGGAAAAGCGGGTAGCAAGGCAGCTTATGATTCAGTGGGGGGTAATACCCTGCCTTTGCGATCTTGCAGACGACTCGGAGACGATGATTCAGAATGCGGTAAAGATGGCTCTTGAAAAAGGGGCGGTTCATCTTAGCGACAAGGTTGTTTTGTGCGCGGGCATTCCGCTTAGCAGTCCGCTTATGGCAAATACAATCAAGGTGCTTATCGTGGGAAACGTTCTTGCAAGAGGAACGCGGTTTGGCTTTGCGTCAAAGGAATGCAAAAGGGCATTTGGCCGCATAGTACACGTAGCCCCATTTTTGGAACGCGGGGAAAAAATCAATGTTCAGCACAACACGATTATGGTGTTAAAGAGAATTACGGAAGCAGCCCTTCCTCTTTTGCGTATTGCTGAGGGTGTAATCTGCGAAGGTGGAAGCGACATTAGCGCCCAGGAGCTTTCATTTGTAAACAAGCGCCTGGTCTGGATTTTGGACGTACCTGGTGCACTCAAGCTTGAAAACGATCTTTCTGTAACTGTAGACGGTGAGCAGGGGCTTGTGTACGAAGGGGCAATATAAGGGGCAAGAGAACCTATAGCTAAGGAGGACAAAATGGCAGAAAGGCATTCTTACCAAGTGCGCGTGGAGGCAGAATTTAGCGCAGCTCATTTTTTGCAGGACTATCACGGCAAGTGCGAAAACCTTCACGGACACAACTACAAGGTTTATGCCCATGTCCAGGGCACGCAGCTTGACGAAGGCGGCATGCTTTTGGACTTTGGAATCCTAAAGAAAACGCTCCGTGATGTATGCAATGAACTTGACCACACCAATTTGAACGACATGGAAGTTTTTACGATGAACCCCAGTGCGGAGCGGATAGCCACATGGATTTTTAACCGCATAACAAGTCTTCTTCCAGAGCTAAAGGGTAAGGGAGACGAAGGAAGCGCAAGGCTTTTTGCAGTGGACGTATTTGAAACTCCAACCAGCAGGGCAAGGTATTGCGTTGAATAAATCGCATCCATGCAATTTCTAAACGTGAGTTTTCTACGAAAACTCACGGGGCATTCAGCTAAGAAATGACGCGCCATCCATGGCGCTATCGGTTTTGCAGTGCAGGGGCAAAAAATTGCAGGGAATAAACTAAAGCAGCAAAATGAATTTTGAGAACATTTTCAAAGAGAACTATCTTTACATATACAACTTTGCGCTAAAACTGTCCTGTCATCCAGACAATGCGGAAGATTTGACGCAGCAGACCTTTATTACTGCATTTGAAAAGCAAAATCAGATTAGGGATGCAAAGGCCATTAGGAAGTGGCTTACGTCAATTTGCTACAGGCATTTTCTTATGTTCATGCGGAAAAGCGGTGCTGCAGAAGAAAGTTCCATTGAGCTGGAAGAAGCTGAAACTGCCGGAAAAATAATTGCTCAACCGCTTCCACAAGCAGAGGAAGAAGTTATTGTTGCGGATGAATTAAAAAATTTGCAGAACGGCTGCTTTATGGCAATGGTAAGAAAACTTACCCTAA
>JAILHV010000080.1 GCA_024695625.1 Treponema sp. | reverse complement strand
AATTCAAATTTTGTGTCTGCAATGATGATTCCGTTTTTGGCGGCATGTTCGTAGCATTTTTTGTAGATTGCAAGGGCTGCTTTTTCAATTTTACTGCCGAGTTCTTCTCCCAAATCTTTTTTCATGTAGTCCAGGGTTACGTTGATGTCGTGGCCTTCTGCGGCTTTTGTGGAAGGTGTTACGATAGGCTCGTCAAGCTTTTCTGCCTGCTGGTATTCTTTGTCGAACTTATGGCCAAGGAATTCTTCTCCCTTTTTGTAGGCTTCGTACATTGAGCCGAACATATAGCCGCGTACGATTACTTCGTATGGTACCATCTTGAGTTTCTTTACCAGGATTGTGCGGCCTTCAAATTCGCTTTTCTGGAATTCGGCTGGCATGTCCTTAAGGTTGGACGAAATCATGTGGTTTTTAACAATGTCTTTTGTGTAGTCAAACCAGAAGTTTGAGAGTGCGTTTAAGACTTTGCCCTTGTCTGTAATCATTGTGGGCAGAATTACGTCAAATGCGGAAATGCGGTCCGTTGTAACGATGACCATGCGTCCGTCTTCCAAATCGTAAACTTCGCGGACTTTTCCGCTGATAATTTTCTTCATATAACGCTCCGGCAAAAAAAGGATGCCTTATATTAACGCTTTGAGGAGTGAAATTCAAGGGAGTGCTTATTTCTTGCCGAAGATTCCCATGATTAGGTTGTAGGCTACGCTGCCGGGTTGGGGGATGGGGGGAAGGTTGTCTCTTGAGTACCAGCCGGCGTCTTCTATTTCGCTTTTTTGGATTTTTATTTGGCCGCTTTCGTATTCGGCGGTAAAGGCAAGCATGAGCTGGTCGGGGAAGGGCCAGGGTTGGCTTCCCTTGTAGGTTATGTTTTTTATCTTAAGGCCGGTTTCTTCCATTACTTCCCGTTCAACGCATTGCTCTGCGCTTTCTCCGTGTTCCATAAAGCCTGCGATGCAGCTGTAAAAGTTAGAGGCTACGGTTTTGCTTTTTGCCAGTAGTATTTGGTCGCCTTTGCTTACAAGAACTATGATGGCCGGTTCTATGCGGGGGAAGTCTATTCTTTTGCATTTTGGGCAGACTTTTGCAACTTGTGTTCCGTGGATTGTAAGCAGGGAGCCGCACTTTGGGCAGTAGCGGTATGTTTGCCTAAGGCACAAGAATCCGTGTGCTCTTGCCGCCAGGGAGCTTATCTGTGATGTGGTTGCATTTTTTTGTTCTTCATCGCTTTTGCTTTGCCAGAAAAACTGCCTTAAAGGGATTTCTTCCAGCGCGGATGGGGTGGGGCTGTCTTCTTCCAGCATTAGGGCGCAATAGTCAAGTTCTGCTTCTGCATACCAATCGGAAACAATCTGGGCTGAAAGGCATTTTGACGCGGTTTGCGGGTCGGGCAGGTCTTCTTTGCCAAGGGGCTTTGCTGTTGAGGCTTGGGCGGAACTTCCTTTTTTTATGAGGATGTTTTTTCCCCGCATGATGAAGATGTGGCCGTAGTTGAAGTTGCTTGGGTTTTCTATGATTGGCATACAAAAATTATAGCATTGAATTTTGGGTTTGCAAAGAAAAAGTTTTCAGCCTACATTCCGGTGCTTCCGCATACTGTTTTGCTACATTGAATTCTCTGTTTGTCACACTTACCTTCTTCAATTGCCGATGGAAGATGAATAAAGCCAGCTTCAACATCTGGAATGGAGCTGAAGCTGGCTTTTGTGGTGGGTTTAGTGGGTTAAGAGCTTACCTGCGTTCATATTCCTTTCCGCTCTTGTCTGTAAGTACGGACAGGTCTGCGGAATAGGTGTAGACCTCTGTTGATGGTGTGAATGCACCGTCTTTGTATTCTTTTGTAAGCTTTTCGTCAAAGTAGACTTTGCCGGTGTAGGTGATGGAAACCTGCTTCTTTGCAACATCGATTGCGTAGGTGGCAGGCCTGTATTCATAAGGTGGCTCCAAGTGTATTACGCTTACACATTCTGTGTCGTTTTTAAATATGACTCCGTAATACTCTGTACTGTCAAGGTACCAACGGTAATCCGTTTCTTTGAGGGAGATTCCTGCTGCTGCGGCTGCTGCGCGGGCAACTTCTGCTTCACGCTGGGCCTTGAGCTTGTCTACCGTGATTCCGCGTGATGAGTCTGCTACATATACTGTAAAGGTAAAGTTGTAGATTGAGCAGCTTGCCGTTACGGTTGAGAAGCCGCTCCTCAAACCGGTGATTGTGTAGCTTGTCGGGTCAGATGCGCTCTGTGTTACCGATACGACGGATGTGTCGCTGACAGTTACGTTGACAGCCGTTCCGTTGTCTACAGGATCCGGTGTTGCGCGGAAGTTGTAGCGCAGGTTTCCTGTCTTGATGTCCATGGGGACTTCTGCCGTTTTTCCTGTGAACCTCTGGTCGTTTACAGAGACGATGATTCCGTTAAGGTCAAACAGCTGCTTCATTGAAGAACATGATGCGAGTGCCAAGGCTAAAGCGGCTGCGAAAAATGCCATAATCTTATTTTTCATGGCTAGCTCCTTTTACCGGCGAATGATGCCGGTTTTGAAATTTGTTGCGGAATGCATTTTGCTGAAGTTGTTTCCCTTCAGTTGTTCTTGCAGCAAAGGCTAAATTCCGCTTTTTTTATATGATATCGCCAAAAATCCAATTTACAAGGACTTTTTAGAGATTTCATATAACATTATGTTATCACGGTTTTTTTTATATGTAAAGGAAAAAAAATAATCTTAAAAACAATATGCGAAAAAACACTTTTTATTTACAGCAGCAGCATAATAATATAAAATAAAAAAGAGGTGAGAATGGAAAAGCGCAGAAAAAGAATCTTAGCCGCAATCATCCTTATTCTTCTTGCAGGATTTCTTGCCATGATGAATTTTAGGCGGTCTGCCAAACCCGGTTCCTCTGCAAGGGGCAACATAATTCTTGACTCAAAGGAATTTTCCAAGACCAGCGAAGTTGTAGTCATCCCACCGCGAACAAAAGTTACCATAAAGACAAGTGACGACACAAACTGGAATTCAATTGTTCCAGCAAAAATGGACAGAACTTTCCGCGGACTTTTTGTAGGCAAAAGAAAAATTACGCTAAGTCCATTTGCCATGGCCCAGTATCCAGTAACACAGGAACTCTTTGAAAAAATCATGGGCTACAATCCAGCACTTTTTAAGAAGGAAAACCTTGGAAAAAAATATTTTTCCGAATGCCCAGACGAAAATCCCCTGCTCCGCCCAGTGGAAACAGTCACTTGGTTTGAGGGAATTGTATTTTGCAACCTTCTTACAGAGCGCACCATGAAAGAATCAGACTGCGTTTATTATTCCGATTCAGAATGCAAAAATGTTTATACCAAAGAAGATGCCAAAGCCCGCATCATCCCCATTTTTGACCAGACAAAAAAAGGATACCGCCTGCCAACAGAAAGCGAATGGGAATTTGCCGCGAGGGGAGCTTCTTACCAAAGCGAGGATTGGTTCAAGTCTTTTTCGGGAACAAACACAGATGGCTTGCTTGATGTCCTTAACAAAAAAAATACCTTGCTAACGGACAAGAACCTGGACAAGTATGGATGGTACCGGGGAAGCTCAAATGGCATGCCCCACGAGGTAGGAACAAAGCTTTCCAACTCGATCGGACTCTACGACATGTCGGGAAACGTCTGGGAATGGCTCTACGACTGCTACGACTACAATATTGAGGATGGGGAAGTGGTCAACCCCACAGGCGGAATCTCAGGCCCGTCCCGGGTTCTTAGAGGTGGCTCCTGGTTTGACCCGGCATACGACTGCCTTGTAACAAGACGCTTTAACAACAGCCACCCCTATATTCCCCACTTCTATTTTGGATTCCGCTATTGCAGAAGCCTTTAGAATTTAAGGACTGCGGTTAAACTCACGCCACCAATATCGAAAAAGTAGGGAAAACATCGTATTAGCATTTATTTTTTTCAGCTTTCAGATTTATGCCTTTGACAAATCGACTTTTGGAATTTAAACTGGAATCATGAAACGTTTTTGCAATATTTTTATGCTGGCAGCCTTTGCCACACCGCTTTTCTTTGCTTCCTGCAAGGAAAAGACATTTAGGGAGCTTGCCGGGAAACATGGGCTAAAGACAGGCATTGCTGTTGCAGCCGGGGATCTTTACGGCGAAAAAGAGAAGCAGATTATTCTGGACAACAGTTCCATAATCGTGAGCGAGAATTCCATGAAGTGGGCAAACCTCCGCCCCAACGAGAAATTCTGGAACTGGAGCGACATTGATGCCCTGGTAAAGTTTGCCCGGGAAAACTCAATTGAGGTAAAGTGGCACACGCTTTTCTGGCACCAGCAGAATTCTTCCTTCCTGGGAAAGCTTAAGACCAGGGAAGATGCACTTGCGGCCATGGACAGCCACATTTCGACCATAATGGAGCGTTACAAGGGCAAGATTGCTGAATACGACGTGGTGAATGAAATGTTCAACGAGGACGGCACTTTCCGCAAGACGCTCTGGTTCAATCTGATTGGCAGGGAATACATTGAGCACGCGCTGAAAAAGGCCCGCGAGGCAGACCCTGATGCAAAACTCTACCTTAACGAATACAACAATGAGGAGCAGGGCAATGCCAAGGCTGATGCCATGTTCAATTTTGTAAAGGAACTGAAGGACGGCGGGGTTCCCATTGACGGGGTTGGAATGCAGCTGCATCTTTCCACCGAGTACAACTACGACTTTGAAAAAATCCGCAGCAATGTCAGGCGATACGCAGAAATAGGAATAGACATCTGCTTTAGCGAAGTTGACGTGCGCATGCCTCTTCCGCCTACGGACGCATCCCTTGCAAAGCAGACTGAAATTTACACAAGCCTTTTACGGATTGCAAAGGAAGAACCGAACGTAAAGTCATTCATAACATGGGGCTTTACCGACAACCACAGTTGGGTCCCCGCAACATTCCACGGTACGGGAGATGCCCTCTTGTACACAAAAAATATGGACCCCAAGCCAGTCTACAGCGAGATGCTCAAGGTCCTGAAAAAGTAACGCTTGGGCAGGGCTAGGTGCCTTGCCCTCTGTATGCCTAGATTCCGTTGTAGTGGGTCTGAACCTTGTCCAAAACGTAATCCCTGAATTCTTTAAGGGAGAATGTCTTTTGCGGCAACTGGGAGCTGAACCTAAAGCGGCAGGTTACGGTCTCTTCTTCCTGCTCTTTTGCACCCACAACAAGAATGTATGGGGTTTTGTGCTCGGAAGAGATGGCCTTAATCTTGCTCTTCATGTTGTCGTCTCCAGTGTAGGCCTTTGCACGGATGTTTGCAGCGGCAAGGAAATCCGCAACTTTTTCCGCATAGGCATTAAAGTCGTTGCCAACAGGAACAACCGCTACCTGTTCAAAGTGGAGCCATGCTGGGAAAGCGCCTGCATAGTTTTCGATGAGGATTCCCATAAAGCGCTCAAGGCTTCCCAAAACTGCTCTGTGCAGCATAACCGGGTGGTGCTTCTGGTTGTCCGCACCAATGTATTCTGCGTCAAGGCGTTCTGCGCTTGGGAGCTGGTAGTCAAGCTGGATTGTTCCGCACTGCCACTGGCGGCCGATTGCATCTATAAGTGTAAATTCCAGCTTTGGACCGTAGAATGCACCTTCTCCCGGCTGAATCTCGTATTCCATTCCCGCAGCCTTGCAAGCTTCGCTAAGGGCTGATTCTGCATGCTGCCAAGTCTTTTCGTCTCCAACATGGTCTTCCGGCATGGTGGAAAGCTTTACGAGGAGGTTCTTGTCAAAGCCAAAGTCCTTGTATACGTCAAGCAAAAGAAGGCAGAACTTCTTTACTTCCGCTTCAATCTGGTCTTCCGTACAAATGATGTGGGCATCGTCCTGGACAAATCCCCTTACGCGCATAATTCCGTGCAGGGTTCCGCTGGGCTCGTTGCGTACGCAGTGACCAAATTCTGCCAGGCGGAGTGGCAAGTCCTTGTAGCTCCTTGTGCGGCTCTTGAATATTTCCAGTGCGCCGGGGCAGTTCATCGGTTTTACTGCAAAGAGGCGCTTTTCGCTTTCCGTAACAAACATGTTCCTCTGGTAGTGTCCCCAGTGGCCGCTTCTTTCCCAAAGGGTTCGGGGCATGATTGCGGGGGTGTTCACTTCCTGGTAGCCGTCTGCCACAACCTTCTGCCTCATGTAGTCCTGGAGTGTTATGTACATCTGCCATCCGTTGGGGTGCCAGAAAATCTGTCCCGGATCTTCGGGGTCAAGATGGAACAAATCCATCTGAACGCCAAGCTTGCGGTGGTCGCGTTTGTCCGCTTCTTCCATCATCTTAAGGTAGTCTTTTAAGTCGTTGGGCTTGTAGAAGCAGACGGCATAAACGCGG
>JAILHV010000252.1 GCA_024695625.1 Treponema sp. | reverse complement strand
AAAAAGATTGTTCCAGGGGGCGTTGCCAAGCCAGTTCTTTGGCTCTCCACCAAAAGCAACCACCACTGCATTCAAAAGGCCTGTCTGTTCAGCCCCGCCAAATTTTGCCGAGTACATGAATTTAAAGATGACGCCTGCACCCACAAGAGAAATGGACATGGGCAAAAAGATAAAAGTCTTTGCAGTCTTTTCTATTGCAGACCTTTCCGCAAGGATAGCAGCCACAAGCCCAAAGACAACGCTAAAGCCTGTTCCGCAGACAAGCCAGATGAGCGTGTTGCGGATAGAAACCAGCATTGAGCGGTCGGTAAACAAAAACTTGTAGTTGTCCAGCCCCACAAATTTGGAAGCGCCCTTGTCCAAAAAGCTAAGGTAAAGGGAGCGCATGGTAGGCAAAAAGAGGTACCAGCCCATTATTAAAACGGCAGGCCCTATAAAAATATAGGGAACAATTCCATTGTAAATTTTTGTGGGAAAAAGACCCGCCAAAAGATTCAATGAATAAAAAATAAGGATTACGCTTAAAACTCCCCATAGAACGGCAACAAGAGTCGTAGGTATTTGGGAAAGCACATTTCCCCTTAGCAAGATGAATCCACCAAGAGAAATGGCAAGCGTTGCAATAAGCGTCAAAAAAGTTTTTAACAAGTTGTTGGCGCACAAGCGGCTTACAGTTACAGGCATTTTTCCTCCTTTAGTCTGCAAAACTAAAACTAATTTATAAAACAGGCGCATCATTTTGACACGCCCGTTTTTACTGCAAATCGCTTACTGCGGCCAAGTCTGGTCTATAACCTTAAGAGCCTGCTCAGCACTTTCTGCACCGCTAACATAGTTCACCATGCCGGTCCAGAAGGAACCAGAACCAACTTCCGTAGGCATAAGGTCAGATGCGTCAAAGCGGAAGACGCTTGCATTCACAAGAACCTTTGCAATTTCCTTTTCAAGGGAATTTCCATAGTCAGCAAAGTTCTGATTCTTGTGGGGGAAGAGGGCACCGCCAATCTTTGCCCAAGGAGCACATGCTTCCCAAGTAGTAAGGAAAATCATGAACTCTTCAACACCCTTCTTGTCCGTAAAGGCAACAAACTGGTCGCCACCGCCAAGAACAGGAGTTCCCCATTTTTCATCAACAGAAGGAAGGGCAAATACGCCAACGTTGTTTTCCAAGTCCGCCTGAACTTCTTCCTGCATAAAGCCTGTAATAAAGTTGCCCTGGCGGTTCATCATTGCAGCTGGTGGATTTTCAAAGATAGGCTTTACACTGTCTCCGTAGCTAAGTGTTACGATGTTTGCAGGGCCTCCGTAAACATACTTGGGGTTAAGCCAAATGTCGCCGCACATTTTAAGGGCCTTTACAACAGCAGGGTCATCAAAGGCAATTTCGTGGTTAACCCACTTGTCGTAAACATCAGGGCCTGCCGTACGCAGCATCAAGTCTTCAAGCCAGTCTGTTCCAGCCCAGCCAGTAGCGGCACCGCTTTCAAAACCAACTGACCAGGGAACGATACCGTCAGAAACCATCTTGTCCTGCAACGTCTTTAGTTCATTCCATGTCTTGGGAACTGAATATCCCCTCTTGCTCCATTCCTTTTTGTTGTACCAGACAAAGCTCTTTGCGTTAACGCGGTGGAATACGCCGTAAACCTTGCCGTCATTACCCGTGCCAAGTTCCTTCCAGACAGGAGCGTAGTTTGCATCGATTGCCTTTACAACATTGGCGGAAAGTGGCTTTAAGTAACCCGCAGCCGCAAAACGTTTCATTGTACCAGGCTGTGGAAGGGCCGCAACATCCGGAGGAGTTCCAGCTTCCGTCTGAACCTGAATCTGAACTTCAAAGTCTGGGCTTCCCTCGTAAACAACATTGTATCCTGTCTTTTCATTAAAGATTTTTATAATCTCCTCAAAGCGGGCCTGCTCTTCGCCACGGAAGGCACCCTGAACAAGAATGGTCTTGTCCCCTTCACCACTAGAAGCTGCCTGCTCCTTCTTTGAGCATCCTACAAGTGCCAAAAGCGCAAAAGAAAGCGCAAGGGCTCCAAATAACTTTTTCATACTAACCTCCTGAATCTTGCTTAAATCTGCAAGTATAAAAACCAACTTTTTCTACGGCCAATTTTTGCATGCATTTTTTTATTCAGCCGCAGTCTTTGTTGATTCCCTTTCTATAATGTCAAGCGGAAGAACCATATTCGCGACAGTCCGGTTCTCACTCTTGATTTTTGCCAACATCAATTCAGCAGCCATCTTTCCCGAATCATCAAGATTCTGGCTTACAGAGCTAAGTCCTATGTACTGGGCAATGTCAATGTTGTCAAAGCCAAGCACCTTTACCTCTGAAGGAATGCCAATACCCTTCTCCCTTGCAAGCGCAATGAACCTAGCCGCAATCAGGTCGCTTGAACAAAAAACACAATCTGGAAGTTCCGCCTGCTTCAAAAAGTCCCTTATTCCCTCGTCAAGCTTTTTTTCCGTAAAGTCACCAATCCAAACGTGCTTGTCCTGAATGACGATTCCCTGGTTTGCAAAATAAAATTCATATCCGCGGAAACGCTCCTCCGTTGCACTAACCGCATAGGAAAGCGAAGACTTTTCTCCAATAAAGCCGGGCCTTCTGCAGCCAATCCCGTAAAGATATTCCGCCGCCTTTTGACCGCCTTCAAGATTTTTTACAATAACGTTGTCAAAACCGCTGGCAGCCTCTTCCACAAAGCAAACCGGAAACTTTGCCGACCTTAGCACCGTCAAAACATCCTCTTCCAGATGGACACACAAAAAAATAAGCCCGTCCACCCGGTTTGTGGCAACAAGGGCATTAATGTAGTTCTTTAAGTCGTCAGTTTTGTCTATTGAATAAAGCACAAGCTCGTAATGCTCGCGGCCAAGCACTTCCGAAACGCCCCTCATTCTTTCCATAAAGGATGCCTGCGTAAAAAACGGTGCCACCACCCCAATTTTTTTATAGGTATGCCTTGCATTGATTACAGCATCCGCCTTGGGAACAAAGTTGAGCTTTTTGATTGCGGCAAAAACAGCATCTTTTTTTTCCACGGCAACACGAGAAGGCTCGTTCATTACGCGTGAAACAGTGGCAGGACTAACACCAGCCTCTTTTGCGACATCGTAAATTGTTACCTGGTCCGACTTTTTCAAAAGGCACTCCTCTTTATGAAACCGCTTTCACGGAACTAATTTCATAATACCACAAATTTTTTTTCTGTCAATACACTTTCTTGAATTTTTTTTTTATCTGGACGGCAGTTTTTAATGCTCTACCATTTGGGTCAATTGCAAACACTTGCCATTTTTTACCCGGTCCAACAAGCAAGCGCATGGACGCGCGTCATGTGTTAGCAAAAAAGACCGCGGGTTTTGCTAAAAACCCGTAAGTAAAAAATGGCAAGGAGGCCATTTTTTACGGCTTTCCAGGGTTCCGCGGGGCCCAAATAAATGTAAAACAAGCAGTGCTATGGACGGCGCGTCCTTTGTTTGCATAAAAATCAGGTGAGTTTTCGCAGAAAACTCATGGTAAAAAATTGCACGGATGCAATTTTTTACCAAACGCCCTTCCAATCCGGCCTCATTTATTTTGCTTCGCCTTTTGCAACCTAAAGTATACTTTAGGTTAATGGCTTGACTAAGCCATTAAAAACGAAAACTTCGCTACGCTCGTTTTCGTTTTTAACACCCACTTTGTCATATTAAGAGGAAATGACAATGAGCGAAAACGGACAGCACCCCCCCCGAAACATCATCTGCAAAATGCAGGTACTTCGTTGTAAGGAGCATAATCCTTATCGCTCTTTTAATCATACAAGCTGCCACACTTGTTTTAGTATATATAGACGGAATCTCTTCAGAAAATACGGCAACGGAAACAACATCCATAACTGCGTGTTACCACAAAAATCTTAATGATAACTTCAAAAATTGTAATCCAAAAGAAGTGAACGTAACTCAAACAAAAACACAGTACAATTTACCAACTATTTTCTTTCTTACAACTTCCGCCGTCACACTTTTCGTTCTGATTGTGTTCCTTGTAAAAGACGATTCAGGAGTCAGATACGCAAAGCTTTACGAGCTTCATTCCATAAAAGAAAAACTTCTGGCCGACGGCTTTCCCGATTCCTTTGGCGAAAACACAGAAACCGAATCTTCTGACCGCAAAAAGACTACAAAATCAAAAACATCCAACCGTGCTGCCCTGCTCATGCATTACATGGACTGCGTAACGGAGATTTAAAAAGAGGCACAACATGAGCCAAGAGAAAAACCCATTCTTTTCAGACGACGAATACTACGAAAACCTCGAAGTTCCCCCAGCCAATAAAAAATCATCAAAGGAAGAAGAAAAATCTCCCATAGAAAAAACCTTTGATACGGCAAACGACTGCCGCAAATTTGAAACTGAATTTTTCTGGCAGCGGGGCACCTATTACTGGGCTTTTATTCTGGCATCCTTTACAGCACACTTTGCCTGCATGGGAAACTTCTTTGACGGAAAGCCCATTTCATTTTGCGACATTAAAGACCTTCCCGACTTTTCTTTGCTAGCATTAGCAGTCACCGCGTTTTTTTGCTTTTTCTTCTCCTACGCATGGGTGATAGTAAACAAGGGTTCAAAGTTCTGGCAGGAAAACTGGGAAAAGCACATCGGCAACCTGGAAGAAAAAACGGTGGGGCATTTGTTCAACGTTGTCATGAACGAGAACAACACAGAAGAATGTTCCCCGAATATTTTTTCATGCAAGTCCTACAGATATTCCGTTGCTCGGATGACGCAGTTGACGGCTCTAGTCCTGATGGTGGCAAGTTTCCTTTTGTTCTGCTTCTACGTTTTCATTCTTTGCGAGAAATTCCTACCATTACTTTGGATTGCTGTTGTAGGCATTATCTTGATCCTCATTTATCTGTCGCATTTTCTTTACTCAAAGCCGCCCAGGAAAGGCAGGGGAAAGAAGACTGCGAGTTGGTATAAAACATTTTAAACTAAGGAGCGTGTTATGGAAAAATATGAATTTGGAAAAAGAGTCTACAAGCAGGTGATTGTGGACGGCAAAAAAGTCGGAAAATGGGTTGTCCTAATCGAGGTTGAAGATTATGACGAGAATGAAAACTTAATTCATAGAATCGATGCCTGCAACAGTTATGAAGGATGGAATGAATACGATGAAAAAGGAAACTGTATACATACTTCAGATAACAAAGGAAATGAATTTTGGCGGGAGTATGATTCAAAGGGGAATCAAATTTCATTTAGGACCAACAAAGGAGAAAAAGGCTTTGCCCAAAATAGATATAATTCAGATGACAAACTTATTTTTCTTGAACGCAGCAACGGGGATAGTGGAAAAATAGAGTATGACGAGAATGGCCGTAAGATTTATATAAAAATGTTATTTGGAGAGACAGTCGAAGAATGCTTTTTCGAATACAGCGACGAATATGGAGACAAACCTATCTCAAAAAAAAAGATTGTGAATGGAGAGCTTAAAACAGAGGATTTTTACGAAATAGACGACAAAAATAGTTGGGTTCACAAAAAAAGTATCCGGGAAGGCAGAGAATTCAATTTTTGGGCAGACTGCGAATATGATGAAAACGGAAAGCTTGTAAAAAAACTCATCTACCGCGGAATGTAGGCTCCCACTCAGGAGGTCTTGTTAATCACCATGTTTGCCCCACCAGGCACGGCAGGGATTGGAGCACCTTTAGTCCCGGCCGAAGGACGGGATGAGCCGCGCAAGACGGCGAAGTGCGGAAAGCCCACACAAATGGCACAAGATGTTCTTTTTGCAACTAATTCGAAAACCAAAAAAGCGCCGCAAAAAAAGAAAAAAAAAGAGTCTAACCTATATTCTCGCTGATTTTAAAGCCGTTGATGTCGTGGCCGGGATAAACTTTTGTGTCGGGAGGCAGGGTAGAATATATGCGGCTAAGGCTTTTTTGTATTTGCGCCTCGCTGCCAAAGGGAAGGTCGGTTCTGCCCCATGAGCGGTAAAATACGGTGTCTCCACTGAGCAGCAGTTTTTGCGAACTATTGTAAAGGCAGACGCTTCCCGGGGTGTGACCTGGTGTATGAATTACCTGCCAGTCTTCCATTCCTTCGAAGGACTGTTCCTTGCCTGCGCTGCCCGCACATTCGCGCAAGTTTTTTCCGTCTTCCAAAAAGTCCGTGGCTTCTGGCAAATTTGTAACGGATGGAATAAAATCGTCAAAGCCCATTTCCACAAGGCTCTGCCCCTGCAAAGTTCCGCCTTCCGCGCCAATGAACTTGCTGTCTTCCTTGTGAATCAATATGGGGATTTTTGGGTAGCAGCCACGAAGATGCTTTAGGCCCGCAACATGGTCAAAGTGTCCGTGGGTAAGGACTATTGCCACCGGGGTTAGGTTTTGTTTGCGTAAAAAATCTGTGATTGTGTCTTGGTCGCCACAAAATGAACAAGCAGCGGGGTCAACTATAAAGGCATACCCGCCGCCTGCTGCTTTTGCAGACTGGGCACCGCTTGCGCAAAGTTCCACAATGTATGTGTTTACGCCAAGCGGACCGGTTCTGAGTGAGTAAATCAATATGCTGCGCCTGAACCAAAGTGAGACTTTACCTGGCCGTCATCAGTGGTCTCTGAAAACTGCTTTGACTCCTCAATTTTGCTTTCGGAGAAGGAACGGACTGGTTCCTGCTGTGCGTAGTCAAAAGTCTGCTTTGCGGCAAATTCGCTCTGTGCACTTGCAATCTTTGCGGCCTCTGAGCTTTCGCTGCTGAATGTTGAATGGCCTTCATTGCTTACATCAGATGGGATTGTGTCGTCAGCAGGCATTTCTTTTGCAGCTGCATAATTTGCTTCTGGCTGGTCGGCAGAAACTCCATCTTCTCCCTTCTGGCGTGAAAGGTTTACTACAAGCTTTCTTCCGCGGTAGTCATAGCCATTGAGCTTTTCGATTACCTTTTCGCAGTCTTCCTTGTAAAGCTGAATGAATGAATAGTTTGCAAGTACGCGGATGTCACCGATTCTTTCCCTTTCCAAACCGGCTGCGCTGATTAAAAGGCCAACCAGGTCGCGGGGGAATACGTGGCGGTTGCGGCCAATTCCAATGAATACTGTTCCTGCAAGTGCCGGGTCTATCTGAACGCGGGGAGTCTTTTCCCTTTCTGGAGCTGCCTCTTCAAAGCCTTCATTTTTTCTTGAATCGCGGTCATTCCTCAGGGAACGGGAATTCCTTTCAGAACGGTCATTCTTAAAGCGGTTGTCCCTTCCAAAGCGGTCTTCACCCCTGGAAAGTTTTCCGTCATTGCGGCCAAAGCGTGAGCGAGAATTTGACAGAGCCTGTTTTACAAGCAGAGCGGCAACATAATTCCTGCGGGAAAAACCAACGTTTTTCTTAAACAGCTTTTTTACCTGGTTAAGAATCTGAATTTCACTTTCCGTAGATTCCTCTACGTTCTTTAAAGCATCACTCAAAAAAGATGCAATCTGATTTTCGTTTACAATAAAATTTGATTCACGATTGTAAGCCATGATCTTACTCCTCATTTAAATCCACCGCATATCCCGAACCAATCTTAAAAAATCGTTTTTGAAAAAGAAGGTTCTCCATGAACTGCGGTATAAAAGTATTACAAATAATAATGTGTCGGACTCCGCACTTTTTGCAAAAGCTCAAGGCCTTAGACAGTAATTGTTCACCAATTCCAAGCCCGCGGTATTCCTGAACGACAAAAAAATCGGTAATGACAACCGCTTTCTTTGTCTCTGGCGGGCAAAAATCTAATAAAACACAGCCTGCAAACTCTCCGCTGAGAGAACGGCATACAAAGCCAGACTTGGAGGCGGCCGTTGAATAGGAAGAAAGCTTTTTCCACATACATGCTATTGCACTTCCCAAATCTTCTGAAAACTGAGTTCTTAGTTCCTGCACCGCACTTTCCGTTCCTTGCTCAATTTCATCAGCATCTTCTGCCGAATTAAATTCACGGAACTCAAAATCATTTAGAACAAGCTCTTCCGTGCTTTCCACTGAATCATCAGTCAAAAAGAGTTTTTCTAAGCCCCATGACTCCCGGAGTTCGTTGTACCACTCACAAACACGCTCCCTCATCTTGGCATCCTTAAACAAATGCCACTTTTTTTCGGTCTCTGGGTAATTTTTTAATACGTTCTTAAAATTCCTGAACACCCCCCTTCCGCTAACCAATACCCTCTTTAGTTCATCATGAACCCTGGGAGCATAGAGGTTGTTGGTAAATTCTTCCATAAGATTATAACCGTCTTCACTTGACCACTCAGGTAGCTCATAATACCTGTCTGCATCACCGCCAACATCATCCTCAAGAACCAAAAGACCTTCCTTGGCATCCATCATCAGAACTGAATTCTGGTCTTCCATTGCAAAGAGGATTTCGTCTGTCAGCAATTCGGTCAATTCGAAGGTCATTTTTGTTTTTCGTGCTGAAGGGCAAGCTCTGGAATGTCAGAACGCTTCTGAACGGTCTTGCTTATAAGGCCGTAGCTGACGGCTTCCTCTGCACTAAGCCAATAGTCCCTGTCCGTGTCCTTAATCACCTTGTCTAGGGCAGTTCCCGTTTCATTGGCAATAATTTCATTTATGCGCTGCTTCGTCTTTGCAATTTCCGCCGCGTGAATTTCAATATCAGTTGCCACACCCTTCATTCCGCTGGACGGCTGGTGAATCAGATAGTGGCTGTGGGGAAAGCCAAACCTTCTCTCTTTGGGGCTGGCCAAAAGAATTAAGGCTGCGGCGGAGGCAACGAGGCCCATTCCGATTGTGTAAACGGGCGCATTAACGAAGCGGATTGTGTCGAATATTGCAAAACCTGCATCAACGTCACCACCAGGCGAATCTATGTAAATATAGATTGGCTTGTCGCTGTCTGCTTCCAAAACAAGAATTTGCCTTACAATCTTGTCTGCAAGCTCCTCATTTATCTCACCGCTAAGCAAAATTTGGCGGGTTTTCAAAAATTTTTCGGTCAAAGGATCCTGTTCTGATTTATCCTTCTTTTCCTCTTCATTTTCTGAGCAAAAAATATTCATTTTTTCTCCAAGCAGTATTTAGTTTTATTTAATCGATAAGAAAATTATTCTTTTAGTAATAATAATGATTTTTGTAAAAAAATTCAACATATTCGGAAAATTATAGTCACAAGTTAAACTAGCAATTATTTTTTATTTTTGCGGCACTGCCCTCTTTCCCGCGAATATTTTAAATGCAAAGAAACTGTGCCTTGTGTGTGGGCTTTCCGGGGTTTCGCGGGTCCCTTCCCGCTCCATTGCTAACGCAACGGGCTTCCGCCCGCCCCTCC
>JAILHV010000221.1 GCA_024695625.1 Treponema sp. | reverse complement strand
TGCGAAAGCTGCCATTCTGAAAGTAGTATTGAAGAAAAATGGGTAAAAATGACCCGAAATGTTTAAAAAGTAACATTTTGTTGGTAAATTTAACATTTTTTCGTGTACTAGAATTTAAGACTATTACAATAAAATTTTCAGCCAAAAATAATTTTTTGTTATATTTTTGACCACCCTAGGTAAATATCTGTATTATAACAAATTACAGACTTACAATACTGTCATATAGCAGAATTAATAATAGGTGTTTTGGGGCGTTTTTTGCTGCCACAAAGAATCCGTCACCCTGAACTTATTTCAGGGTCTGTAGCCGCTGTGGCTGTATGTGTTACAGATCCCGAATCAAGTTCGGGATGACGGCTTGGATGGCGGTTCTTCGTTGGGGAGGTGTTTTTTTTGCAACAAAAAAACCGCTCCCTGAGCCAGTCGAAGGGAGCTGTTTGCAAAGAAATGTCGGTGCTTCGAGAGTCCGCTTGACGCTGCGCTGAGAGGGCATGAGCCTACGCGGGATTGGAGGGGCGGGCGGAAGCCCGTTGCCTCCGGCAATGGAGTGGGCAGGGTCCCACGGAACCCCGGAAAGCCCGTGGCGCATAGTGGCGGAGGCCGGAATTTAGCCAAGGAATGGATGGTAGAGCGCCTTTATGCACCGTCCAAATGAAACTTAATATGTGTCGCTTTCCTGAAGTTCGGGGGGTACCGTGGTACCTTCGCGGAGAGAATTTATGTTTTCTTCTGAAAGGAAGTCACAAAGTACCTTTGCCTGGGCTTTTGTAAAGTAGTAGGACTGGTCAACAGTTTCCTTGAATCCGCCTTCCTTCTTTTGGTCAACAGCCAAATTTTCTGCTTTCTTTACGTAGATGCAGAAATAGGGGTTGCCGCTGACGAAGTTGTATCCAAAGTAGACTTTTGGTTTGCAGTAGTACTGCATTGATGCAGAAATGTTGCCGAAGTCTTCATATCCGCCGACAAATCCGTATGCCTGACGGCTTTTGCTGTTCTTGCGGTCAAGTTTTTTTTCGTCAAAATCCTTCTGGTACTGCTCAAATGCCTTTATCAAAGCTTTGCGTTCTGCTGTTGCAAACTGGACTGCATATGCGCATGAGTCGTAATAGCATTCAAAGCCTGCTATGTCCGTGCCCTCTCTGTAGATAAGGACGCCTTTGCGCGTACCAAGGCCACCCAAGACCGGCTTAGCATAAAGGGAGAAGTTTTCCATTTTTGTGTATTTGTTCAAGTTGAAGAGTTTCTCGCCAAATGAGCGGTCGTTTCCAGTTAGCTTTTCCGGGCTGTAGTGGTCACCGTCAAGTTTCTTTTGTGGATTGTTTATGGAAATTGCAGTTACCTGCTCTTCTTTTTCCTCTCCGTAGGAGTCAGCTTCGACTTTTTTTGAGCTGGCGCAGGAAATGAATGTGGCTGCAAGTGCCAATGCAGCTGCTGATAATAAAATAGAATGCTTCATTTTTTTTGTTCTCCATACTTAATGGGCTTTTTGCTTAGCCGGTTGCGAAGTTATCTGTTTTGTAACTGGCTATATATTATAGTAACTAGTTTCTTTTGTAAAGGTTACTATGATATCGAAATTACTGTCTGGACAGATGAAAATGTTTACTATATACTAGACTAACGGGTGTTAGGCAAATTATGGAAAAAAAGCTTTCTAAGGAATCAATTATAATGGCCATGCTGAATGCCTCTTTTACCTATTCAGCAGGGGCTGCCAGCCTTTCTGATATTGCGGGTTTGCTTGGCGTAAAAAAAGCTTCACTTTACAACCATTTTAACGGTCGCGATGACATTGTTGCCAAGACAACGGACTTCTGTGCCGACTATATGCGGGCTGTCTCTTTTCTGCCGCACAACATTAAGGAGCTGGTGCAAAAGTATCCGGCTGTGTCCGTATTCAAGGGGATTGCGCGAAGCTTTTTTAAAATGCATACCCAGGAGCCGCTTTTTCAGGTTTATACGTTTGTACACACCCAGAAATTCTTTTCGGCAAAGGCGGCTTCAGTTGCCAAGGAATCCTTGGCCAAGCTTTGTTCACAGGTAGAGCAGATTATTGAGCTTTTGGTTGAGGAGCAGAAGTTCACATCACTTTCCAAAAGTTCTGCTGTTGAACTGGCAAAGAGGTATTCGGAGGGAATCCAGAGCTTGCTGTGCGAATATCTTGTGGAAAGGAAAATTCTTGTCATGCAAAATCCTGCTTCCGGTGAGGGGGAACTTTTTGCTCTGCCGGAGACTTCTCCCGTGCTCAAGGAATTGGACTTGCTGACTGCATTCTTCTTTGAAAAGATTGTCTAGCTGAATTAATTTCCTTTTTTAACATACTGTGTGCAGGAGAAAAAAATGACTTTTATCTCATGGAATATAGATTCAATTAATGCGGCTCTTACTTCTACTTCGGACAGGGCTCTGTTGTCTCAAGCGGTTTTGAAGAAGCTTGGAAACTACAAGGCAGACGTAATTGCGATTCAGGAAACAAAGCTTCCTGCAGACGGACCTTCCGACAAGCATCTGGAACTGCTGGCAGGGTATTTTCCGGGCTACAAGATAGAATGGCTTTCTTCTGTGCCCCCTGCAAAAAAAGGCTATGCTGGCACTATGATTTTGTACCGGGAAGGCCTAACCACCCGAAGGGAAGTCCCCCGCCTTGGTGCCCCCGATACAATGGATGACGAAGGCCGCCTTTTGACTCTTGAATTTGACGGCTTTTATTTTGTAAACGTTTATACTCCAAACTCTGGAGACGGGCTTAAGCGGCTTTCCGAGCGTCAGAAGTGGGATGCTCTTTATGCTGAATACCTTGCATCACTTGATGCAAAAAAAACTGTAATTGCCTGCGGTGACTTCAACGTTGCCCACAAGGAAATTGACCTTGCGAATCCGTCCAGCAACCATTTTTCTGCTGGCTTTACCGACGAAGAGCGTGAGGGCTTTACAAAACTGCTGGGCCGCGGTTTTACCGACAGCTTCCGTTTTGTACACGGCGATGTAAAAAACATTTATTCATGGTGGGGCCAAAGAATCAAAACTTCAAAAATAAACAACTCGGGCTGGCGAATTGACTACTTCCTCGTGAGCGACCGCGTCAAAGACAAAATCATAAAATCAGAAATGATTGATTCTGGACCGCGCCAGGACCACACGCCGATTCTGCTGGAAATTGATTTGAGCTTATAAGATGGCGGGAAAAATGAAAAGTGCCTGCTACCATCTTCCCGGGCTTTTCGAGTTCTACGATTTTTACAAAATTTTTCTTCCCCTCTGGCGTGGGCACCGGGAATGGTTTTACGACTGGTGCCATATAGCATCCATTTATGGTGCCCCAGGTGACTGCCTTTGGGGAGGCGGACGGGCGGCCTTTGGAGATGCGGATGCTCTTGACGTAATTCTGCTGATGAATGATTATGAAATTTCATCCCGCCTGACATTCAGCAATTCACTGCTTAGCACTGAACATCTTTCTGATAAAAAATGCAATGGGCTTTGTTCAGCTTTTGAAAAAACAAATGTGGCAAGCGGAGTTATTGTACATTCAGATTTGCTTGCGGAATATTTAGCTGCAAAGTTCCCGAATCTTTATCTTGTTTCATCGACAACAAAAGTGCTTACAAATTTTTCTGATTTTGAAGCAGAGTTGAAACGGCCTGAGTTTAAATATGTGGTTCCAGATTTTCGTCTGAACAAGTCCTTTGACAAACTAGCGCAATTGCCCCTGGATGAAAAAGACAAGGTTGAGTTTTTATGTAATGAGTGCTGCAATATAAACTGCCCTGACCGCAAGGTTTGCTACGAAAATGTAAGCCGTAAAAATCTTGGGGAAAGTGTTGCCGACCACAAATGCCTTCAGCCTGCTGCAGAGCGTGGCTACCGCTTTTCGCTTGCAATGAAAAACAAAGCTTTTATCAGCCTTGAAGATATTCAGGAAATTTACCTGCCTCTTGGTTTTTCAAATTTTAAAATAGAAGGCCGTGGCCTTGGTTCAGCCCTGCTTTTGGAATTCATTTTGTACTATATGACAAAACCCCAGCATCAGCTTGAAGTGCGGGAAGAAATTTACCTTGACTCAATGCTGGATTTGTTCTAAGACAAAAGCGTCTTGTCATTCAAAAAAGGAAAAATTAATTGATTGAAAATTCAGCATTGCCGTGCTAGAATGAAAGTATGGAAGAAAGTACGGACGAGCTTGGAAGGGACATAAGGGATACCGTGAGGGAGCTGGTGGACAGCATCTCCGTTCAGAACGGGCAAAATTCCGAAGATTCAAAATACATTTTCATAATTCTCGCTGTTATTGCAGTCGTCATGCTGGCGATTTTTACCATCATGGTGATTCAGTTTTTTGTGAATTCGCGCGAGCAGAAAATGCAGAGGCGGCGTTTTGATGCCACGATGGAGATGATTAAGGACATCCACATGGCAAATGCACGCGTTCAGGTTGCGGCTATGAACGAGGTTCCTCGGCTTCCCGACAATGAGCGGATTAAGTTTGAGGAGCTTAAGGAACTTGCTTCCAAGTGCGAGGTTCTTGGCGAAAAAATTGACCGGCATACCAACCGCCTTGGCAATTCAAAGAGCGTGAGCGAACTTGTCTTTAAGATAAGCACGGCTCTTGGCCTGGACAGAAACCTCTGCACCCTTTATTTCTGTGCTTCCATGGTTTACGATGCAGGATTCTTGGACCTGCCCCAGGAACTTTTCTTTTCCGAGATTCTTTCGGCGGCGGAAAGGAAGCTTATGAGGACCCATGTAATGCGCTTTTCGGAATTCCTCGATTTCATTCCATATAAGTACTATTCGATTTTTGCAGAGGCGGCATCATTGCACCACGAGAACATAAACGGAAGCGGCTACCCGGAAGGCCTTAGCACTGCGGAGATTCCCCAGCTTGCAAGGATAATCCATGCGGTGGAAAGTTATGTTTCGCTTGTTAACCGCAGAAGCTACCACAAGATTCTCAGCAAAAAGGATGCTGTTGCAGAACTGCGGCGGCAACCTGGCATATATGATCTTGACGTTATTGATATTCTTGAAACTCTCATCTGATTTGTAGTAGAATAAGTAATCTTAAAAAGCCAATTCGGGTGGGATTTCTACTGGAATTTTTTGGAGAATATATATGTGTGGAATCGTGGGATACGTCGGCGAAAAGGAAGCTACGCCAATTCTTGTCAATGCCCTTAAAAAGCTTGAGTACCGTGGCTACGACAGTGCCGGGCTTGCCGTTTTTAACGGTCAGGATATTGTAGTGCACAAGGTTAAGGGTGCAATCCGTGCACTGGTGGAAGACGTTACCAAGCAGGTAGTCCGCACGGGTGACAAGATGTCTGAGGCAGAGTGCTCAAAAAGGGAAGCCTCTCTTATTGACGGAATGAAGAACATCATGCCCGGTAAGATGGGCATTGGGCATACCAGGTGGGCAACCCACGGTGAGCCGAGCGACGTAAACGCGCACCCGCAGACTAATGTTAGCGGTTCAATTGCAATCGTACACAATGGCATTATAGAAAACTATGCAAAGCTAAAGGCATGGCTGCAAGGTCAAGGAGTCGTCTTCCGCAGCCAGACCGATACGGAAGTTGTTGCCCATTTAATCAACTACTTTTACGAGCAGACCGGGGAGATTTTTCCGGCCGTACTTGAAACCCTGCACCGCCTGGAAGGAAGCTATGCGCTTGGTGTTCTCTGCAAGGATTTTCCCGACCGCATAATTGCCGCAAGAAAGGAAAGCCCGCTTATTGTTGGGCTTGGTAAGGGTGAAAACTTTATAGCAAGCGACGTTCCTGCCGTTCTTGAGCACACGCGCGAAGTCTACTTCCTTGACCAGAAGCAGGTGGCAGTCCTTTATTCAGACCACGTGGACCTCTTTGACGAGGAAGGTAACCGGGTTATAAAGGAACCCTACCATGTGGACTGGGACATTTCCTCTGCAGAAAAGGGTGGCTATGCCCACTTTATGCTTAAGGAAATCCACGAACAGCCAAAGGCTCTTACCGATACGATAAGGCCACGTCTTGTTATGGAAGGCGGAAAGCCTGTGGACATAAAGTTTGACGAGGTAAGCAAAGGCCAGGACTTTCTTAAGGCCGCAAAGCGCATAGTGATTACGGCTTGCGGTACAGCCTACCATGCAGGAGTAGTGGCCCGCTATGCATTCGAAAAATTTGCCCGGGTACCTGTGGTTGTAGACGTAGCAAGTGAATTCCGCTACCGTGACCCGATTCTTAGCAAGGACGACGTTTTTATCGTGATAAGCCAGTCTGGCGAGACGGCAGATACGCTGGCAGCCATGAGGCTTGCAAAGGAAGCAGGCGTTCACGTGATTGCCATTACCAACTGTGTTGGCTCTACCGTCAGCAGGGAAGCAGACGACGTAATCTACACATGGGCAGGCCCCGAGATTGCGGTTGCATCCACAAAGGCATATACGACTCAGCTTGTTTGCCTGTACTTGCTTGCCTTAAAGAGTGCAGCCCTCCGCAATACGATTTCCCAGGATGAATACAAGTCTTTGCTTTGCGACCTTGAGCAGATTCCCTCCAAGGTTGAGCAGATTCTTGCAGACCAGTCCACGGTTCAGAAATTCGTTTCCAACAACTTTAACAAGGAAAAGGTCTTCTTCATCGGCCGCCTCTTTGACAGCGCAACAAGCCTTGAGTGTGCGCTCAAGCTCAAGGAGGTAAGCTACATGCACAGCGAGGCATTTGCAGCTGGTGAACTCAAGCACGGGCCAATTGCCCTCGTGGACAAAAACACCCTTGTGGTGGCAATTGCAACCTGGCAGGGCCTTTACGAAAAAATCGCAAGCAACATTGTGGAGGTAAAGTCACGTGGCTGTTCAACACTGGTAATCACCCAAGACGAGGGCAATGCATTCAGCGGGGCTGCCGACGAGACAATACGCATTCCCGTATGCCGCGACGAATTTGCATCCATCCTTTCCGTTGTCCCCGCCCAGCTCTTTGCCTACTACTGCTCGGTTTACAGGGGTCTTGATCCAGACAAGCCGCGCAACTTGGCAAAGTCCGTCACTGTTGAATAAAAAATGGAACTGTCCAGAAGCCTGTCTTTTTGGGCAGTTTTTTTTTGGACCAAGCTTTACTTGCTAACCCGCTTTGCAGGGCTCCGCTACCGCTCCGGCCCGCCTCCGGCGGTCTGGCTGCGCCACCCTTCCAATCGGGGGTAGGCTTAGTTTGTTTTCGAAAAATTTTTTTTGCAAAGTTTTGTCGGCACTTTTCGCTAATTTCTTTACAAAAAAAGCAAAATATAACAGGATTTTCTAATATTTCTCCTGTTTTCACTTGAAAATATTTTTTAACTCTTTATACTATATAAGTATGAGTGGGAATAACAGGGGGACTGCGGTCCTGAGGACAGGTTATGCCTTTAACAGGGCATTTCCTTTATTGACAAAAAAACAATCAGAAACAAGTTTTGAACTCCGTAAGTTCAGGAAATCAGACGAAACGGCACTGGCCTCGGTCATAAACGAGACATGGGGGCTAAAGGCTTCACATAAGAATGAAGAGCTTGCCTTGCGCTTTGGCTATGCCTACCTTTACTACAGCCTCGCACATTCTTCCTTCAGGGCTGTGGCTGAATATAACGGCTTCGCATCGGGTCTTGTTTGCGCAGGACGCAGGAAGGAAAGGCTTCCAAACATTTTCTACCTTGCAAAGGCCTTGTCCTATGCACTGCCGCTTTTTTTCTGCCGCGAATTCCGCAGCCAGTTAGCCGCCTGGAAGAAATTCTTTAGGCTTACTGCCGCGCATGAGGAAAAAGTCCCAAAGGAATACAAGGGAAGGCTTTATCTTCTTCTGACAAATCCGTCTTGCCGGGGAATAGGCATGGGAAAAAAACTTCTTTCTTCCGCAGAAGAATATTTTGTTGTGAACGGTATGGAAGAATTTTTCCTGCATACGGACACTGAATGCAACTTTGGCTTCTACGATTCTCTTGGATACAAAAAGCTTCAAAGCACATCAGCCGGTACGCTTGCTAACCCTTGGGAAATCTACCTCTACGCAAACTGCTAGGGAAAAGCCGGTTAATTAGCGCACCCATTCCGCATCAGCACAGAGCAAAACTGTGCCGTTATTCCTATTTTCTTTTTGCCGCATACACTTCAAGGATTGTCCTAAGCCGCTTTGAATCCAGTGGCTTGGTGGTAAAATCCGTCATGCCGCTGTTGCTTGCCTTGACTGCCGCTTCGGGGTATGCATTTGCAGTCATCGCAATGATTGGGATTGATGCCGCATCAGCCCTGACCGCAGCAAGACTCCTGATTTTTTCCGTGGCCTCGTAGCCGTTCATTACGGGCATCTGTATATCCGTAAATATTGCAAGGTATTTTCCCTCGGGGGAAGCCGTAAACTTTTTAACCTCTTCTTCACCGTTGCTTGCAAGGTCAACGCTCAGGCCTATCTCTTCAAAAATGCGGCATGCAATCGCAGCGTTTATTTCGTTGTCCTCTGCAAGAAGAATCGTTCCCCCTATTTTATTCAGGCTGCCCTTTTCCGCATCAGCATTTGATTCCCTGCTCTTTCTGTCCTGCTGCACAATCGTCCCTGACATGCAGACCTTTATCGTGGAGCCTTTCCCGAGCTTGCTTTTTACGCTGATTGTTCCGCCCATAAGATCTACGAGACGCTTTACTATTGCAAGCCCAAGGCCAGTTCCCTGAATTTCCTTGGCGCGGAGGGGGTTGTCCTCTTCCTGGCTAAAGTCGTCAAACATAACGCTCTGGAATGAATCGCTCATTCCGATTCCAGTATCCGTTACAGAAATTTCTATATCAGCAAGGCCTGATATACTATCAGCAAGGTCTGATATGCTGTCAGCAAGATCCGGTATACTGCCATCCTTTCCAGCCCCGTTCCCTTCATTTTTCCTTGCAAAGGCGGAGACACGGAATGTAACCGTTCCCCCGGGTGGAGTGTATTTTACCGCGTTGGACAAAAGGTTCAGCGTAATCTGGTTAATTCTGATTTTGTCCATCAGCACAACTTCCGCCGAATCGTTCTGCGTTATGATTTTGTAGGAAATGTTTTTTTCCGTGCACATGGGCGCAATTATGTTCTTTATCTCGTTTACGTAGTCAATAAAGCTGTAGGCTTCCCTGTTAAGCTCAATCTTGTCCGAGTCAATCTTGGAAATGTCCAGCACGTCGTTTATGAGAGAAAGCAAAAAGCGCCCGCTCGTTGCTATCTTGTCCAAGTCTGAATTGAGGTTCAGCCTGTTGTCCACGTCATTTTTTGCAAAGTCGGTCAGGTTGAGTATTGCCCCAATCGGTGTGCGGATGTCGTGGCTGATTCTGGAAAGGAACTGGGTCTTTGCCTCGTTTGCCTTTTGCGCAATGTCCACGGCTCGCCTGAGCTTCTCGTTTGTTTCCTGTTCCTCGCGCACACTCTGGGTTATGTCCGTGCGGTAGGAAAGAATCAGCCCTTTCTTCGTATCAAGGAAGCTGTAGGAAAACTGCTTTGTTATCGTAAGGCCGGAAGGCTCCACAAAGTTCCCGGAGAAAACATATTTTCCGTCCTTTGCCGCCTGAATTTTTGGTATTATGCTTTCAAGGAGGAATACCTTTATGAAATTTTCCCTGGTTTCCATTGCAACGTATTTTTCCGCAAAAATGTTCAGCAGGTCCAGGAGCGGCAGCTTCCTCATATTGTCAGGCACTTCCACTCCCTTTTCAAACCATGAGCCGTAGAGCAGCGTTGTGGAATTGTCCTTTGCGTCTATGACTGCAATGTAGTCCGTGGATTCAAATGCGGTATGCCTGAATATTTTGTTGTCCGTCTCCAAAAGCTTTTTCTGCTTGATGCTCCTCCTAAAATAGTAGATGGATGCATAGCCAAGGGCAAGGACAAGAAAGAATATGCCTATAATCGCAATTCGGAAGCGTTCAAAGAAACTCTGCCGGTAGTTCTTTATAATCGTCCCGGTCGGAAGTGAAAAGGTGCTGATTTTGAACAAGTCAAGAACCTTTTTGTCTGCAACCGCAAAAGTGGGGGTCTTTGCAATGCGGTGAACCTTTGAAACGTCGGTTCCATCCATAATGTGGCGTGCAATGTCTCCTGCAAGCCTTGCACTGCCGTATTCATCGATTACAAAACCGCCTATGGCACCGCTGTCCGTAAGGTCGCGCTTTATGCAAAAGACAGGCACCTTTGAAACGGAGCAAATGTCAAAAGCCGTCTTCTGCAGGGAATTGAGGGTCCTGTTGTGGGAAAGGTAAACGTCGGCAAGAAATATTACGGAACCAGGCCCCTGCGCTTCTATGCGTGACTTTAGCGATGCTGGAATCCGCTCGGTAAGGTTCAGTATTTCATAGGAGTACTTCCTGTTCTTTTCCATAATCCCGTGAATCTTGCTTTCGTCAATAAAGCCCTCGCGCGAAGAGTCGGTGATAAAGACTATGTGCTTTGTGCCCGGAAAGAGAGAGGATGCAAACTTTAGGTTGGCGGCAAAATCTGGAGTACCGGAAATGCCAGTCATAAAGTTGAATTTCTGAGCCTTGCCCCAGAGCTCGTCATCTTGAATTCCAAAATACACGACTGGCGAATCCCCCCGCATGGTCGGATGGGTGTACAAAAAAGAAAGCGCCTCGTCGCCGCCCGTAATTATGCAGTCAAAACCGGTCTGCCTTGTTAGCTTACTGCGCAGGTAAATCGTAAAAAGCGAAGTGTCGTAGGTGGAGTTGAATCGCCTTGAATCCATAAATTCATAGGAAATCTCGTATTTGTCATCGGGAAGAATGGATGTGAGGCCGTTTATCTGCAGCATGACGGCCTCTTCCTTCATCGAATAGGAGCTAAGAAAAAGCACCTTCTTCTTTTCCGTAATGCCGCCTTCACCCTCTGAATAAAAGGCAGCCGCATAAAAAAAAGCGAGGAAAATAAAAATAAAAAGCTTTTTCATAACCATTAACTTCCATTATATAACCTTTCTGCCAATCTGTCGATATAAGCCAGCAAGTCTCTTTATGGACGAAGTCTTCAGGACGAAGTCCTACTTGTTCTACCATCCGTTTTTTCTCTGCAATCGGCTTTTATGCCTTTCGTCACGGGCTTTCCGGGGCTTGCCCTCCCGGCCGGTGCTACGCACGCGCTACGGGTTGCAGGCAACCCTGCGCCCCCTCCAATCCCGCGTAAGTTGTTTTGCAATTCTGCATATATACATGCTTGGAAGGAAAATCTTTGCATTAATTAGGAACTTAAGACTAATATAAAAATCCCCTTGAAAAAATCGGTGTAAAAAACTAAAATAGCAACCATGAGCAGTGAATTAATAAATCAGTTTGTAGAAAAAAAATCGGTTGATGCATTAAATGAATTTATAACTTCTGATGATTCTAAAAAAATAGGTGAAGCGTCCATTCTTGTTGCCGATGTTTTGGGAACGGGAGATGCCTTTGTGCCAGTTGCTGATTCGTCTAAGGACGGCGAGGCAAAGCTTCTTTCCAGCTTTCACAAAAACCTTTTGCTGCTTATCCAAAAAACCTGGGTTGAAGAATTTGACGAGGAGCTAAAGGAAGAGGTTCTTTACCATCTTGAGGAATTCAACAAGAAGATGGAAGGTAAGGCCTATGACGAAGCCTACAACCTCTTCCTTGGAATTGTGAGCGACGTTGTTTACCTTATGTTTGGCGCGCAGACAAAGAACCCGGAGTTTGACGAGTATGCCCTCCGCATAGACCCGGAATTTGGGCTTTTCTGGTGGTACATAAAGAGTCTTCCAAAGGATGCCGTATGGAATAAGGACAAGTGCCGCCTTGCAATTCTTTTGGGCATGTATTTTCTTGCCAACTATTAAAATTAAAAAAAGAGGCCGTATATGGCAGATGAATTTGAAGAGCTTTGCGCAGGTCTTAGGGTTGCCAGCCAAAAAACAGCCCTGCTGACCGCTTTGCAAAAAAACTATGCGCTAGAGAAGGTTGTAGAATCCCTGCAAAAAAATAAGGATGCCATTCTTGAAGCAAATGCCCAGGACGTAGCAGATTCCCGTTCGCGCGGTGTTAGCGAGGCTTTGATTGAACGCCTTGCCCTTGACGAGAAAAAATTCCAGTCCATAATTGATGCCATTGGCGTTATAATTTCACAGACTGACCCAATCGGGGAAGAGGTTGCCGGTTGGAAGATTCCTAACGGTATGCAGATAAGGCAGGTTAGGGTTCCGCTTGGGGTTGTGGCTATTATTTACGAGAGCCGCCCCAATGTTACCGTGGATGCCTTTGCCCTTGCCTACAAGAGCGGCAATGCAATTCTGCTTCGCGGTTCTTCTTCTGCACTCAAAAGCAATTCTGTAATAGTAAAGGCTATTAGGGAAGGTCTTTCTGCTGCAGGTGATGCCGGCGTACAGGATGCGGTTTTTCTGTGCCAGCCCAAGGCGGACCATTCCGATGTGGACAGGATTCTTACTGCCCTTGGCAAGATAGACGTTGTTCTTCCTCGCGGTGGTGCAAAGCTTATTCAGAATGTTGTTCAGAATGCAAAGATTCCGGTTATAGAGACTGGTAGCGGTGTTTGCCACTTGTTTGTTGAAAAGTCCGCTGATTTGGATGTGGCGGCTAAGATTGCTGCTAATGCCAAGATGCAGAGGCCGGGCGCCTGTAACGCAATAGAGACAGTGCTTGTGCAGAGGGATGTTGCTTCTGCTTTCCTTCCGCTCATGGCAAAGGCGTTTGCGGACAAGGTTCAGATTCGTGCGGACAAGGAGTCTTTTGCCATTCTTAAGGACTGCTGCAAGAACCTTAGGGAAGCCACGGATGAAGACTATGGCTTTGAATTCCTTGACTTTACGCTTGCGGTAAAGCTTGTCTCTTCTGCAAACGAGGCGATTGAATTTATAAACGCGCACAATACCAAGCACAGCGAATGCATTGTTACAAACGACCGCTCCATTGCCCGCGACTTCCAGACCAGGGTGGACGCTGCTTGTGTCTATGTTAACGCAAGCACCCGCTTTACGGACGGCGGTCAATTTGGCTTTGGTGCAGAGCTTGGAATTAGCACCCAGAAGCTTCATGCCCGCGGACCAATGGGAATAAAGGCCCTTACCACAACAAAATTCCTGATTGACGGGGACGGTCAAATAAGATGAACATTCAGCAGACACTTGAAGGCGCAAAAAAGATAGTAATAAAATTTGGAAGCAATTCGCTTGCAAAGGCGGACGGCACAATCAACTTGGACTTTATGAACATGATTGCAGCTGACTGCGCAAAGCTTATGGCTCTTGGCAAGCAGATAATCATCGTTTCTTCCGGTGCACAGGTTGCGGGGCTTTCCAGCATTAACGGATGGGCCCACAAAAAGGACATGCACTACCGCCAGGCTCTCTGCGCAATAGGCCAGGTGGAGCTTATGGACAAGTGGCGCGCTGCCTTTAAGAAGCAGTCTTTGCACGTTGCCCAGCTTCTTTTTGTAAAGGAAGATTTTGAGGACTACCACCACACTCTTAACATGAGGAACACCCTCTTTACTTTGGTGGACGAAGGTGTTGTTCCTATTATAAACGAAAACGATTCTGTTTCCTTTGAAGAAAATTCCATTGGGGACAATGACAACCTTTCTGCCCTTACTGCAATTTTGTGGAGCGCGGAACTTCTTGTTCTCTTTAGTGACATTGACGGTGTTTATACGGACAATCCCAAGACCAACCCAGACGCAAAGCTTGTTGAAAGCGTTACGGATATAGATGCCCTCTTGAAGGGAATCACTTTGGGAAAGACCAATTCCTTTGGTACCGGCGGTATACGTACAAAGATTGAAGCTGCCCAGAAGGCTACGCAGAACGGAATTCCTATGGTTCTTGCAAACAGCAAAAAGGACAATCCTCTTGCGTCTCTTTTGGACGGTTCCCAGAAGGGTACCCTCTTTGAGGCTGCCGACGCTTCTGCTCCCAAGGAATAATTCTTAGGCGGCACGGGAGGTTTTCTTGACCTTTGCTTTTTTTGGACTTACGCTGATTTTTGCCCTGCTGCCTGTTTTTCTTATCCTCTTTTTTGTCTACAGCAAGGACCGCTTTGAACGTGAGCCTTTTGGGAAGGTTTTTCAGGTTTTCTTTTTGAGTGCCCTCTTTTCTTTTGCCGTCATTCCATTTGAGCGCTTGGCGGGAAGCCTTCTTTTTATGAACTATGCGGCCAGAAGTGCCATGGATTTTGACTTTGCGCTTAATTTTTGGGCTGTTGCCCTTGTTGAAGAGCTTTACAAGTGGCTTGTTCTGATGATTCTTTTGTGGTCAAGTCCCTGCTTCCGCTACCGCTACGACGGCATTGTGTATGCTGTTGCCTCTTCGCTTGGTTTTGCAGGCTGCGAGAATGTGCTTTATCTTTTGGGCTGGGGACATTCGATTGCTTTGGGAAGGGCTGTTTTTTCTATTCCGGGGCATGCAACATACGGTGTTCTGATGGGATTTTTCTTTTCCAGGGCCAAGCAGTTCAAGAACAGGAAGCTTGGTATGCTTTCTGTTGCCAACATGGTTCTTTGCGTGGCGTCTGCAACCCTTTGCCATGCGGTCTACGACTTTTTGCTTAGCGACAGCATTCAGGGCTGTGGGCTTGGGCTTTTGTTTTTTCTGTACGTCTTTGTGATGGACGTGATTGCCTGGATGCTCATCTACAATGACTTTGAGAGCGATTGCAAGCTCTAGCTTCTTTGACCTGACTGCAAGCCCCATTAAGAACATAACCTGCGGAAGCGGTGAAGCTCCCGTTGGTTCGCACAAATCTTTTTTTTGGCAAGTCATGCTGTATAAATGTCTTCCAAAAGTTTTAAGGCTCCCGAGTATCCTGCAATGCTGCTATTTATTATAAGGCGGTCAATTACCGGATAGGAAACATTTACATAGCGTGCACCCAGTTCCTTGGCAATGCCTTTTTCCCAACTGCTTCCTGCAATCAAGGGAATGCCTGCAAAGTCAAAGCCGCGTATTTTGTTTTCAATATCTTTTCCGTCTGTGGTCCATTCAACATCCGCATGAATGTCGTAATTCAGATTATTGAATTCTGCCTTTATTGCATCGCGGTATTTTTCCGGCGTATCATCGGTGATGAACTGTGTAAGAGGAAAGCTTCCTAAATCGTTGACAAGAAATTTTGTAATTGCAAGCGCATACTGTGCTTCCGAAGCAACGGTAAATCTTTTTCCCAAAAGCCGCGTTTCGAGAATGGTGTCGGCAAAACGCTCAAGATAGTAGTAATATTCTTCTTCGTTTTCTTTTACAACTTTTTCTACCTTCTCCTTGTCTGCATTGCAAAAGTCTCCTGCTGCACGAAGGAATTTTGTTGTCTCAAAAGCACCGATTGGAAGGACAGGATATTTTAAAAGCGGAATATCAAAAGCCTTTTCAAGATATTCCGCACTTTCTGTTCCAACCCACGGAGAGACAAGGATTGTGTATTCTGCCTGGCGGATTTTTTTTATGTTTTCGAGTGAACGCCCTGCGCCAAAGATTGTGTTTGGAATAAACCCGATTGATTCAACAAGCCTTTCAAGTTCGCGTAGGTTTCCAAGCCAGAAGGGGTCGTGCTCCGGTATGCCTGCAAAAATATTTACAAGCCCCTTTATTTTTGGTGCCGCCTCAAGCTTTGGCAAGTACTGTTCAAAAATCGATTTCAAAATCCAGTCATGGCCAAGGTAGTTGTTGCCTTTGAATCCCGGAGTCTTTGCCCAGACCACAGGTTTTTCTAAAGTAAAAAATTCTTCTGCAACTTCCTGAATGTCGTCACCGATTATTTCTGTCGTACATCCAGAGATTACTACAAAAAGTTCTGCATCCATTACTTTAAGCGCGTTTTCTACAGTGTTGCGCAGTTTTTTTATTCCGCCAAAAACAACTTCTTTTTCGCTTACAAGAGAACACGGGTATGCATTTGGCGCAAAATGTCCGCCGGAGCCGCTGTTGTCGTTCAGCTTGCTTGCACATCCGGGGCCTGAGTGAAGGATTGGCAGTGCGCCCGGAATTGACTGGACAGTCTGCATTGCTGCAAGTGCGCATTTATACCGTGGCTGGTCTAATACATTCAACATTTTTATTTTCCCCCTTATTTTCCTGAATTATCTGCAGAAACAAAATCTTTCGGGCCAAGTCCAAATTCTTTAATCCATTCATCCTTTTGCCAAACTTTTTTTACTTTGTAATGAAGCCATATTGCACCAGAGCGTTCGTCAACCTTTGCTTTTATAAATTCAAACGAGACAGGAATCTGTTCACCCCATCCTTCTTTTGCCATAAAAAGTTGGGGGGTAGCTGTTCCTCCGTCTGCTCCCGGAACGACAACAAAACCAACTTCATCAACGTAGCCTTTTCGCAAGAAAGCCCAGTTCAGAGTTCCGCCACCTGCAACAGACAAAACCTTTACGCCAAAAAGTTCCACCATTTTTTTAAACACAACATCGTAGTCAATTTCTTCTTTTCCGCAGATGATGTAAGAAACATTTTTCCTACGCAAAAAATCCTTGTACTCGTTGGAAACTTTTTCCGTAATTATGTCAACGATGTGCGAATGAACCCCTGCGTAAAAAATTTCGTTTTTCTGGTAGCCCAAAATTCCGTTGCGGTCAAGGACAAAGCTGTAACGCTCAGCTTCCTTAACGGCAATAAAATCACCGGGAGGAACAATTTCTGCATTTGCATTAAGGTCCGGTGCCTTGTGGTAAGTGTAATCATTAAGGGCGGTGTTTGTTCCGCTAAGGTTTGCATCCGTATTCCAGTAGTCATTTCCAAAGCCAATTTCTTTAAAGAAAGGAGCCGCAGCTGTTTCTTCCGGGAGCTTTGTAAATTCTCCCCAGATTTTTCCATCAAGGCTTGTCAGCATGTGAATGTAGATAAAGGGGCGTTTCATAAAATCCTCCAATAGGTTTTAACAAGGCAAAATATACAGTTCCAAATTGATTAGGTCAATAAAAGTGAACGCATAAAATTTATATAATTTTTTTATTGACAATCATAAAAAAAATGAATTGGAAAAAAAAATTTAAAACTTGTATATATACATCAACAGACTATGAATCAAAAAATCATGGAGGTGTATTATGAAAAAAATTTTTATTCTTTTTGTTGCGCTTGGAGCAATTTTTACAAGTTGCAATTCAAAGTCAAAAAACAAGCAGGAGGTTGTCCGCGTTGCAATAGAAGGAGGTTGGAAACCTTACAACTTTGTTGACTCGGACGGAACGATTACCGGCTTTGATGTTGATGTCATAAATGCAATCGCAGAAAAGACTCCAGGCATTAGCCTAAAGATTGAGCCTACACCATGGGACGGAATGCTCGTTGCCCTTGGTGCCGGACGCTTTGATTTGGTTGCAAACGAAATAAAGAAAAATCCTGCACGCGAAAAACAATTTTTGTATGCGGCAGAACCATACAACTATGACTATCCGGCCCTTATCTTTAGGAATGATACGGACATTAAGTCTGCCAAAGATTTGTTTGGCAAGAATGTAATCGTAGGCGGCGGTTCATCTTATGCAGAGTGGCTTGAAAAATTCAATAAAGAAAACGGTGACAAAATAAACATTGTCTATGCAGGTGATACGGCAACGGCTGCAATCTTTGCGGAAGTCCTTTCTGGAAGGGCGGACGTTACTGTGGACAGCCCTGTTGCGGCAGGAGTTTTTATCAATGAACGCAAAGAACCGCTGGCATATATTCCTGCCGACCCTGACTTGCTTAACCCGGCCTATCTTATCTTTGCAAAAAACAAAAAGGGAGAACGAATAAAAGCTCTGTTCGACAAGGGGCTCGAAGAAATACGCGCTGACGGAACATTGTCCAAACTTGCCGTTAAGTGGTTTGGAAGCGATACGACAGTAAAAAGCAAATAATATAAAGCAGGAAGAATAATATGGAAAAATTGCTTGACGACATCACTTATATATTTTCAACAATTCCTGAAATAGTAACAAAACTGCCAATAACTTTATTCATTGCATTCAGTGCTACTATTATTGGATTTTTACTGGGGATATTGATTGCCTTAATACGATTTTTCCATGTTAAGGTTCTTTCGCAAATTTCTACAGTCTTCATTTCTTTTATCCGCGGAACTCCAATGGTTATTCAGCTCTACCTTGCATACTATGGAATTCCGCTCCTTATCTCCAGAATTGTCGAAGCCTCAGGCAATGAGTTTGACATCAATTCATTGCCGAGCACTTTGTTTGCAATAATCGCCTTTGCACTTAACACAGGCGCATACATGTCAGAGTCATTCAGAAGCTCTTTGATGTCCGTGGAAGCTGGACAGTTTGAAGCGTGCAAAAGCCTTCACTATTCAACATGGGATTCGCTTAAAACTGTCATCCTTCCTCAGGCCTTTGTAATTGCACTACCTACACTTACAAGCTCGCTGCTTGCAATGATAAAGAATACGTCTCTGGCATTTTGTATCACTGTTGTTGACATCATGGCGCAGGCAAGGATTGTTGGCTCCCGTTCGTTCCGTTATTTTGAAATTTATATTGCGGTTTCGCTTTTGTACTGGCCAGTCTGCGCTCTTTTGGAAAGGCTTCTGTTGGTGTTAGAAAAAAAACTTTCAAGATTCAGTAAAAATGCATTTTAGCGGGGAGAAATTATGATTGAAATTAAGAATCTAAAAAAATCATTCAGTCAGAATGAAGTGCTTAGGGGAATAAATCTTTCTATAAATGATAATGAAATTGTATCTGTAATCGGCTCAAGTGGCGGCGGAAAATCTACTTTGCTCAGGTGCCTTAATTTTTTGGAGCATGCGGATTCAGGAACTATTACTATTGGAGATGCGTCCGTCAACTGCGAACAGGCAGGCAAAAATGAAATAAAGAAATTACGGCTAAAAAGCACGATGGTTTTTCAAAATTTTAATCTCTTTAAGAACAAGACTGCGCTTGAAAATATTATGGAGCCATTAATCGTAAATAAAATTCTTCCAAAGGCGGAAGCAGAAAAAGTTGCCTTGGCTTATCTCAAAAAAATCGGGCTTGAAGATAAAAAAGACGAATATCCTAGTAAACTTTCAGGCGGACAGCAGCAGAGAATTGGGATTGCCCGTGCCCTTGTCCTTGACCCAGAGGTGATTCTTTTTGATGAACCGACCAGTGCCTTGGACCCAGAGCTTGTAAGCGATGTCTTAAAGCTTATAAAGGAAGTTGCATCAGAAAAGCGGACGATGATTATCGTTACGCACGAGATGGCTTTTGCAAGGGATGTCTCTGACCGCATTGTTTATATCGATAAAGGTGATGTGGTGGAAGAAGGTGCTCCTGAAGAAATTTTTACAAATCCAAAGGAAGAGAGGACCAGACAGTTTTTATCAAGGTCCCTGCAGCCTGAATACATAATTTGACCTAACAATCTAATTTAAGTAAGGAGGAAAAATATGGCTTTTAACTTATCCAATTCTGAAATTTCTATCCGAGAGATCCGCCTTAAGTCTGTACTTTCATTTACCGGTGACGTAAAATCTTTGATTGACGGGACAAGGAAGTGTTCATTAAAAAATTGTGAGCGGTGCTTTTCTCAAAACAATACCTGTCTTTCTGTAATGGTAATGGACCAGATAAGCAGCATACGCAATATTACAGTTGTCTATCACACGCCGATAGGCTGCAGCGCATTTGTTCCGCGGTGGACGGCACTTTATTCCGGACTTGCAGCAAAAATCGGGAAAAAGTGGAATACAAAATATCTTTGCACAAACCTGACTGAAGGTGATACGGTTTTTGGTGCGGCAAACAAATTGAGGAAAACCGTGCAGGAAGCATGGGACCGCTATCCGTCTGATGCGATTTTTATCTGCACCGGTTGTGTTACGGGGATTATCGGCGAAGACATTGATGCGGTTGCAGACGAGTTTGACAAAAAACTTCCGGTGCCTGTTATTCCCGTCCACTGCGAAGGAATAAAAAGCAAAGTCTGGGCAACAGGATTTGACATAAGCGATTACATTATCATGAAGTACATCGTAAAGCCGCCAAAGCAAAAGCGCAAGATCATCAACTTTAAAAATTTTGAAGAAAGCATAAGGCCCTATATCACAAAGATATTCAAACGCTTTGATGCAGAGCCGCTTTTCTTGTATGCAAATTCCACGATTGAAGAGCTTTCCCACATGAGCGAAAGCCTTGCAACCGTAAGCTCCTGCGGTGCACTGAGTCCATACCTTGGGAACGCGCTTGAGCAGCTCTACGGCGTACCCTACGTAAAGACGATTAACGGCAACGGAATGGAAGGCTTTGACACTTGGCTTCGCGACATTGCAAGAATCCTTCATAAGGAAGAAATTGCAGAAGAAATTATCCGGGAAGAGCGCGAAAAATACCTTTCAAAAATTGAAGCTTTTAAAAAGATCTTTGCCGGAAAAACAGCCGTGATTGCAGCAGGCCCGGGCTTTACATACGAGGCAGTCCGCGTTCTTAATGAAATTGGGATTACGGTTAAGGCCGCCCTTTCCTGGCATCACGATTCAAAATACGATGACCAGACTATTCCTGATACTTTGACCCATATAGAAAAAACTCACCCAAACTTAAAGCTTTCGATTATTGATTTGCAGAATCACGAGCTCTTGAATATCCTGAACAGGGAAAAACCGGACCTTTACATTGTCCGCCATCCGGGTACGCGTCCTTTTGTAACAAAGATGGGCATTCCCGTAGTTCAGCTTACCGATGAATACCAGATGTTCGGTTACGAAGGGCTTTATAATTTTGCAAGAAATATTGCAGACTTGTTTAACAACAAAAGCTTTACTCAGGGGCTAAAAAAACACTGTTCAATTCCATATACAGCGTGGTGGCTTGAGCAGCCTTCCAATAAATTTGTAATGTAGGCTAGGTTCAGAAGGAGCAAATGCTGTGAAAAAACGGCAAAGTCTAAATTCAAACGGTATACTTTGGTAATAAAACGCATTGTTTTCAAGGAAAAAGCAGGAAATTTCGCAAAAAACTTATGAATTTCATCGAATTTCTCCAAAATTCACTTGCTTAAAATCCGAAATTGTGCCAATATCTTTGCAATCTATTCGGAGAGATGAGAGGGGTTTTATTTTTAAGGAGACTTCAATGACTTGTGAGCGCATTGATTATTACCAGACCGCTGAGCGCGCAAATGTGATAAGGCTTATTTTTAACTCTGCCTTTTTCTGCGCTTTGTTTGCTGCCGTCTGTTCCTTCATCTACTTCTATCTTCCCAATGCAGAATTCAGCAGCCTTCCCGCTGTTGCATCAAATTCAAGCGTAAGCACTGAAAACGTTCAGGCAGTTGAGGCTACCCCTGCCAAGGATGCAGCTTCAGAAGACGCTGCCACCGCAGAGCTTTCCGCTGAAGCACAGCCTTCTCTTGATGCCCCGCACATCTTTGCCCAGCTTGCAGCAAGGGACAGTTCTTCCCATGCGATTCCCGCAAAATTTACCAGGGGAGCCGGAACAGCATCCCTTTCCCTGCACCCCAATGCCGCCAACCGTGAAGACCTGGGCCTGCTCCTTTACCGCCAGCCCCAGACCCGCGCAGCTGTTGAAGGCTTTTACTACCAGGTAACAGGCAACCGCGAGACTGCAATTGCAATCCTTGACGCTGCAGAGACATACAATATTCCGCTTTCACTGGCATTTTCCCTTGCTTATGCAGAAAGCCACTTTAAGCCTTATGCCTCCCATGTGAACAAAAACGGTTCTATAGACCGTGGCCTTTTCCAGCTCAACAGCAATGCCTTCCCCAACCTTACGGAAGAGGAATTCTTTAACCCCAAGATTTCTGCTTTGAAGGGCCTCAAGCACCTTAACTATTTCCTCAGGACCGCCGGAAACGAAGTTACTGCCCTTGCAATGTACAATGCCGGTGCTGCAAAGGTGAGCGCAAACAATACGCCTCACTCAACACTTGACTATGTGGCTGCAATCAACAGCTACCGCAGCGCAATCGATGAAAGCTTTGCAAAAGACGTGCTGGTATTCTTTGAACGCGAAAATGCCGGCAGATTCGGTGAAAAGGTTGAATACGCACAGTCGTAAGAAAACTCTATAAAGAAGGGAGTGGCATTTGTCTTTAATTCCAGTCTTTGTTTTTACGGGGGGCATAATTTTTTCTGCCCCCATCGTGCTTTTTGTCGTCTTTGTGATAGAACTCGTATGCTTTATCAAGGGCCGCTGTGAAATGCTTCCAAAGGCCAAGCTTAGGCGGCATCTTTTTGGCATGATAGTAAGCCTTTCCCTTGCCATAGCGATAATAATTGCTGGCCTTATTGTCTTTAGGTATGTCTGACCGGTCACGTAGTGCCGGGCACAGTTAAAATTGGCATGCCGTCCAAATTCAAAAGAAAAAGCTAAACTTGCACAAGACCCTTGCCCCTCATGCCTTGAAGGACTTGGAGAAAGGCCGGGTTTTCAGCGATGAATTCTTCCATAGGACTGCTCTGCTGAACCGATGCGGACAACTGGCCAAGTGCAAGGATGAAGTCTTTTGCAGCCTGCGCTTTTGTTGCCGGCGGAAGGGCCATGCTGTAGGGTTCCTGCATGTATTGCCATTCGAGTTTGCCGTTGCGTTCGATGGGGCTGCTTGTGAGCCAGAGGCATTTTTTTATATTAAGGGCTGCCTTCCATTCCGACTTGCGCCGCATTTCGTATTTTTCCACCGCTTTTTGGACAAGCTTTTTGGGAACGCTGGGCTCCGGGGTTTTAAAGTCGAACCAGTTGCCAACCTTCATTCCGATTTTTTCTCCGTGCATCCATGACTGAAGTGCAAGGTTGAGACCCTTCCCAAATTTTTTTGAATCATTTTCGCCCTTAAAGTGCATTCCATTTTTTGCAAAGAGGCCTGAACTTTTTTCTTCCTCCGGACATAGCTCTGGGTGGAGGCCACGCTTCCATTCATCGTAGATGCGCGAGTGGCGGGTAAGGACAAATTTGTGCCAGAAGCATGAATCCAAAAGGCCAAGCTCAAAGAATTGCCTCAGGGTTTCCATGGAATTTATTGTGTCCTGTGCGCTTTCACCAAAGTAGCCGTAAATCATGTAGGCGTGAATTAGGATTCCAGCTTCCTTAAAGGCACAGCAGGCGCTTACGATTGACTCCAGGTCGGTGCCCTTGCTTATTTTGTCAAGGCCGCTGCCGGTTGCGATTTCTATTCCTCCGCTCACACCTGTAAGCCCACCCAGACAGAGTAAGTCTGCCATGTCGCGCGAATAGATTTTTTCAAAACGGACATTGCCCCAGTAGGAAAGGGGACTGGAATTCTTTAGGTTGAGTTTTGCAAAGCGTACAAGACCGGAAGGAGGAAGCGCTTCGTCTACAAAGTGAATGCCGTAGACTCCTTTTTCCTTTGCGACTTGATAAAGGCCTGAATACAAATGCTCAACATCGGTCATTTTGTAGGAACAAACATAGTCCAGGGTAACGTCGCAGAAAGCGCATTTGTGCCAGTAGCAGCCGTGGGCAAGATAGGCCTTTATCCAGCTGCCGTCTGACCATAGCCTTTGCATGGGGTTTGTGTCGTCTGCCATGCGGGGGTAGAGCGAAAAGTCTATGTCTGAATAGTCGGGGACAAGGCTTGTGGTTACCTGATTTTCAAAAGCAGCCATTTCGCTGTCGTCTTCGCTTGGGGCTAGAGTACTGCCGTCTTTGAGCCAAAGCCTCATCTTGTATATTCCGTCACTTGGGGAAGCCGTGCCGGGAAAATCTTTGCCAGAAAGGATGCCGCTTTCCAAAAGCTGCTTGTAGGAACCGTAGCCCCTGTCAAGCGATATTGCGTCTGCATAGCGGGCAAATTCGGGTAAGTCAAATTCCCTAAGTTCCGTGTTTATGAATCCGCCGCCAAAAGAAATGAATACTTTGCTTCCGTAGCGTTCCTTTAAAAACCTTCCGGTAAAAAGCGCCGGCGTAAAAGTTCCCGCAAAGGGGACTGAAATGCAGACCAGTGTTCTGCATCCCCTTTCTGCCTGCTCCTGAATCTTCTTGTCTTCAATTCCGCCCTGACAAAATAATTCTTCCAAAAGACCTTTGTAAAATTCATTCAATACGGGTGAATCAAGGCTGCTTTCTATGTCGCTGAATTTTTTACCGCTTACGGCGATTGATTCCGCATACCGGATCAGGGAAAAGTCCTTGTCAAAGGCAACGCTTATGTAGTCGGCAAGGTCTTCCAGGGCTGCCCCTGCCAAGTTTCTTGCATCGTCTGCAGTGGGCATGGCATCAAGCTTTTCAAGATAGCTTTCCATTCTCATTCCCCGGGGAACAAATGGGGAAAAAACAAATTTGTGGGTAAGTTCACGCGAAGATGATTTAGACCCGTCGCGAAGGATTTTCATTATGGAATCTATCCATAAAATCCACAGGTCTTTCTGAAGAATGTATTGCTTAAGGTTCTGTGCCGCAAAGTCTTCACCTTTCTTTGCAAAACCATCTGCAAGCGAAAGGGCTTTTTTTTCCGTAAGTTCAAAGAGCCTTTCCAAACCGCCCTTGCAAAAAATGCAGTCAATCAGTGCTATGCTAAGGTCGTGCCAGCTGGAACAGACATTCTGGCTCTTAAAAAAAGCGCTCAGGTATGCGCCCGAAGGATATGCAGTATTCAGTTGAACAAGCGGCGGCTGAATGATAATTGCCTTGTGTTCTTCGCAGGAAACTTCCATTTGAACAGTATAGTTTTTATCAGCCTTAAACGCAAGGTAAAAATAGATTTGCCGTGTGGACTTTTGCAGGCGTAGCTTTTATGGACGAAGTCTTAAGGACGAAGTCTTAAGGACGAAGTCCTAATTGCTCTACCATCTGTTGATTGGCTAACTCGACCGGACAGGTCCTTGCGCCACCGCCGTTCCGGGGTTCCGCGGGGCCCTACCCGCTCCATTGCTAGCGCAACCCGCCTGCGGCGGGCCCCTCCATGGCGGCGTAGGTTGGTGCGGTGGCCATTGGTTAACACAAGGAACCGCGCTCCCTGAGGCTCTCGAAGGGGCTTGTTTGCAAAGAAGTGCCGGCTTATTTTTTTCTGGGAGTCTTTTCCAGTTCGCTTCTGATTATCTCTTCCACTTCTGCCTGTGTCTTTCCCAGTGATGAGGCTATTATGCTTACGGGAACATTATTCCTGTTAAGGCCGAGAATATTCTGCCGCATGTTCTTTTCTGCTCCCCGAATCATGCCTTTGGTAATACCCTTTGCTTCACCTTTCTTTTGCGCAAAGTAGAGCGCATCGTCAAAGTGCATATTATGAATCATGTATTCCCTCCTGAACTTGTTCATCTTCTTTATTTCTTGTGCCACGCTATCCAGACGGTTGGTGAATGCTGTTGAAACT
>JAILHV010000205.1 GCA_024695625.1 Treponema sp. | reverse complement strand
GAATGTACCGAATCCGATGAGCTGAACGCTTTCTCCCTTTGTAAGCTGCTTAGTTACTGTTTCGATGAATGATTTTACAGCTGCTTCTGTGTCCTTCTTTGAAAGACCTGTGTCTGCTGCAATGGCATCTACTAATTCTGTCTTGTTCATACCAATTTTCTCCAGATTAGAATTTTTATTGCCTCCCTTTTAAGAGGCACATCTATTATTATACATGATTTTCCGCCAGAATTCTAGTAGTATCGCAATAAATTTGGAAAAAAGTGTTGAATTTCTACTAAAACCATAGAGCCTACGCCCGATTGGAAGGGTTGCCTTTGGCAAGACCGCGCAGCGGGCCGGAGCGAAAGCGGAGCCCTGGAAAGCGGGGAACTTGCAAGAAGTTTGGACGGCTCCGGAGGGCCGGACACAGTGGAAGAAAAATTGCCGTCCAAGAAAAGAAGAAAGAAAACTGCTTTAAAATAAAAAAATCTCCCGTAACAGGAGATTGATTTTATAACTAAGTTCTAAGACCTCTGGCCAAAGACTTTAGTCGGGACGACAGGATTTGAACCTGCGACCCTCTGGTCCCAAACCAGATGCGCTACCAGCTGCGCTACGTCCCGATTTGTATGGAGAATGACGGGATCGAACCGCCGACAACCTGGGTGTAAACCAGGTGCTCTACCAGCTGAGCTAATTCTCCGTGGTTAAGATGATAATAATATATCAACTTAGCAAAAAAGTGTCAATAGCAAAACAGAAAAAATATCAAAAAAAATAAAATATTTTTGCAGGGCAGGGTATTTGCTGGAAATCCGCTGGGGGGCTGCTGTATGTCCCTAAGTCCCTGCATTTACGAGGCTTTCCGCTAGCGCCTCCTCTCTATTTTCCAAGCCCTGTGGATTTTGTTGTTCCTGTAGTCGGCAGGAATTGTCTTTTCCGTTATGTCCGTGGCCTTGTAGAGCAGCTCTCCGTTCATGCGGGAGGGTAGCCTTTGCTCTTCAAAGACAAGACGGCGGCTGTTTGTGCTAAAGTAAAGGATTCCGTCTGGGGTAAGAAGTGAAAGTGATTTTCTTACCAGTGCGGGCCAGTCCCTGTTTATGTCCAGAGTTGCGTCGCTCCGCTTTGAGTTGCTGAATGTTGGCGGGTCAAGGATTATTATGTCAAAGAGCTGCGTTCCGTCTTCACCCATGGATTTTTCTGCAATTTTCCTGTCCAGGTATGCGCTAACGTCTTCTCTGGTAAACAGGTACTTTGCCTTGTCCGTAAAACCGTTTGCGGCCATGTTGTTTTTTGCCCAGTCAAGGTAGGTGTTGCTCGTGTCCACGCTTTCCACAAAAGAAGCACCGCCTTCCGCAGCGTATACAGAAAATGAGCCTGTGTAGCAGAACAGGTTTAGGATAGCCTTTTGCCTGCATTCAGAGCGCACTGTGTCCCTGAGCGGCCTGTGGTCAAAGAAAAGCCCTGTGTCTATGTAGTCCGTAAGGTTAACGTAAAAAATCTGCCCCTGCTCAAAGACAAGACCCTTAACATAAGGCCTGTCTTCACGGCTCAGCTTTGAATACTGGGCAGTTCTTCCGCCCTTGCCGTCATCCTCTGCAATGCGCCTGCGCCTTTTTACAAGCACGTGGTCTTCCGCAATGCCCGCAACTTCCGCCGCCGCTTTTGCCATGTTCTTTAGCCATTGGTTTTCCTCTTCGTCGTCCTTTTCGTAGGGGCGTTCGTAGAGGTATAGGTGGATGTATGTTCTGGAAGCCTCTTCTGCAACCACCGCTTGTGCATCCGGCCCGTTACGGCTTATGGCTGCGTTGAACTCGTTTTGCTGAAGAATTGCCGAATATTTGTCCCGCGTTCCTTCTGGTAGCAAAGTGTATATGTCTGCCGCCAGGGGAATTTCCGGTATGTCCCTGTCGTAGAGCCTGTAGCATGTGATTCTGTTTTTTCTTGCCCACTTGCGGAGCTGCTTGTACTGCTTGGAAAGCCTGTTTGCAAAAATTTTTGCCTGGTATTCAGTTTTTTCCGGGCTGTCCGGTGAAAATGGTTTCTTTTCCATAAGGACATTATACGAAAATTGGCTTGCGTTTACAATGGAATTCCTGCCATGCCATCCATCTTTAGGATGTTAGTCTTTTGGACGGTACTTTTTCAGGCTCTAACAGGTTACGGATCGGCTAATTCGGCTGACAGGCCTTTGCGTCACCGCCGTTCCGGGGTTCCGGCTTCCGCCTCCATTGCTCCACTTTGTTCCGCAACCCGCCTGCGGCGGGCCCCTCCATGTCGGCGTAGGAAAAATCCCCCAATCTGCCCCAGAGAAGGTCCCTGAGGCTCTCGAAGGGTTCTCGAAGGGTTCTCGAAGGGTTCTCGAAGGGCCGGTGCATGTGCAAACAGCTTTTCCACTCAAATTTAAGCCATTTTCTGCCGAAAATCCTTATGATATGGACAAAAACGTGGGAAAATATCTAAAAACATTCATTTTTTCTCTCTTGATATTCTTATTAGGCACTTCTATTGCCATTGCTTCTACCCACACAGTAAAAAAAGGGGAGACTCTTTACGCAATTGGACGCATGTACGGCGTTTCCGTAAGCGATTTAAGAAGCGCAAACGGTCTTGGTTCCTCATCTGTACTCATGGTTGGCCAAAAGCTTTCCATACCAGAAAAAGGCTCTTCCTCCGCCGCAAAAAAAACAGAAGCCCCCAAGGAAAGCAAAAAGACTTCCTCTGCCGCAGAAAAGCCCCGCCAGTATGACGTTTACACCGTTCAGAAGGGGGACACCTTCTACCACATTGCAAAGATAAACAACGTTACCGTTGCAGAACTCAAGGAACTGAACGAAATCACATCCTCGGACACGCTGCACATTGGCCAGAAGCTAAAGATTCCCGCAACAATTGTAAACACAGAAAATGCAAGCCTGCCGGACCTTACTTCATCCGACCCAAGAAAGTACAGCAGCAAAAAGGGAAATTCATCATTGGTATGGCCCGTAAAGAACCCCACAGTTACATACATGACCGGAAAGGTTGCCGGAGTCCAGCTAAGTGCCGCAAGAAACGAAGACGTATGCACAATCCGCGCCGGAACCGTAATGTATACAGGTGTCTACCGCGGCTACGGTCAGGTTGTCTTTGTCCAGTCAAAAACCGGCCACATCTATGCCTACACAGGTCTTAACAGCACAGCAGTCCAAAAGGGCGACTACGTTGTCTTTGGAGACAAGCTTGGCACAGCAGGAATAGATGCAATCAACGGGGCAAGCCAGATCTCCCTCATGGTCTTCCAAAAAAGCAACCCTATCGACCCGGCAAAAGCTCCCAGGGGCTAAAATCGCGTCACAGCCTTCTTCAAAGCATAAATTTTTCTTTGCTTTTTTTTTAATGTGGTGTATAATATAACCATTATGGCAGAAACAACTATTGTTAACGACAGTCCTACGGGACAACACTTGAAATCTATTGCGGAATCAAAGCAGGTTTCCTATTTGGTTTTTAACAAGAAAAAGGTGCAGCTGGTTGCGAAAATTTCGTTCGGACGCGATCCTGACAATAATGTAGTGATTGACAGCAAGCTTGCAAGCCGCCACCACTGCATTATTCAGAAAATACGCGATGAATTCTTCCTTAAAGATGAAAACAGCACCAACGGAACATTCTTGAACGGAAGCAGGATTCCTCCGGACAAGTATGTAAAGCTTAATTCTGGTGACACCGTTAAGATTGGCTCTGAAGAGCTTGTAATTTCTTAGTGGAAAGATGCATCAGATGCTTTCTAACGAAGAACTGGAAAATTTACGCTCAAGACTAATCTCTTACCGCGATGCTGACGGCCTTCCTTCGGAGGAGGGCTTGATTGCCCTTGCGGACAGGACCGTTTCTTCCCTGGAGGCTGAGGACAAAAAATACCGTCCCTATTCAGTGGAAAAGAAGCCGGGCGGTCTCTTGGACTTTTCCAAGGAAGAGATTCCCGTAATCCTTGTTCCAGACATTCATGCCCGCTCAGAATTCCTCATTTCCCTGCTTGCTAGCGATGTGCTTCAAAAGTCGGGGATTTATACGGAAAGGGAATTTTCAGGCGACGTGCTTGATGCCCTGAACGAGGACCGCGTGATGGTCGTCTGCGTTGGCGACGTATGGCATACGGAAAACACGTCATGGGCCTACAACAGGTGGCGCACCTCCTACGAGAAGTGGATGAACGGAGATTCCGTAAGTTCAGAAATGTGCGACGAGATGAAGGAAAACTTTGCCGCTGTTATGGGCGTTATGGAGCTAAAGAATGCCTTCCCGCGAAACTTCCACTTCCTAAAGGGCAACCACGAGAACATCATGAACTCTGAGGGGCACGGTGACCACGGCTTCCTTAAGTTTGCCATGGAAGGGGAGATGGTTCGCGACTTCGTGTACGAAAAATACGGGGACGTTACCCTTCACATGCTCAGCTGCTTTGAGAAGTCTCTTCCCATCGTTGCAGTATTCCCGGACTTTTGTGTAAGCCATGCGGAACCGCTTAAAGCTTACAAGAAAAACGACATAATCAATTACCACGACCATGGTGACCTTATTCTTGGTTTTACATGGACTGCCAACGACGAGGCCCAGAAGGACAGCGTGGAAAAACAGTTCAAGGAGCTTAACCCCAAGGCCGGAAAGAAGCCTGCCCTGTGGTTTGGAGGCCACCGCCCTGTACCCGAAAAATTTCTTTTGCGGCAGGAAGGTCATTTTGTCCAGTTCCACAATCCCGAAGAGATGAATGTTGCCCTGCTTTGCCCCGGCCGTGAATTCAAGTGTGAACGTGATATTGTTTCCATAATTTAGGAGCCGTAAATATGCCAATTCAAAGTATGCCTAAAAGGTCTTCCACACCAACTCCTGATGTAATCGGTAAGTACAGGATAATCAACCAGATTGCTCAAGGCGGTATGGGTGCGGTTTTTAAGGCTGTCCATCCGTCCCTTAGGCGCGACGTAATCATAAAAAAACTCACCCTGCGAACGGGAAACAGTTCAATCCGCGAAAGGTTCAAGAGGGAAGCGCAGATTCTTATGGATTTGTCCAGCCCCTACATTGTCCGCATGTTTGACTTTTTTACCGAGGCAAGGAATGACTACATCGTCCTTGAATTTGTGGACGGCATGTCTTTGGACAAGCTTTTGGAAAAGCAGCAGTCACTTTCTCCCCAGCTGGCACTCCTTATTTTCCTTGATGCCTGCTACGGACTAAAGCACGCACATTCCAAGGGAATAGTCCACCGAGACATTAAGCCCGGCAACATCCTCATTTCCCGCAGGGCAGAGGTAAAGCTTTCCGACTTTGGCATTGCAAGCGGCGAAAAAGAAAACGATTCCGCATCCAAGCAAAAGGCAGCTGATTCAAACGCAACCGTTGTGGCACCCGTAAGAGAGGGCATCACCATGACAGGCGCAAAGCTTGGAACACCTGCCTATATGTCCCCCGAGCAGCTTGACGACTCAAGTTCCGTAGACCAAAGGGCAGACATCTATTCAATGGGAATAATGCTCTACGAAATGGTTACTGGAACCAAGCCTTACAAGGGCGACATGTCTTCCGACACTTTGCAGGCCATCCGCAAGGGTGACTATGAGCCGCCGGAGCGTTTTGCCCCCAAACTGCCGCATTTTGTAAGCTCCCTTATCAAAAAAATGATGAGGGCAGACAAGCAGAAGCGCTTCCAGTCCATTGACCCGGTAATAAAGAAGATAAAGCGCTACCTTAAGAAATATGACCAGCATGCAATCCGCGTGAACCTTGCACAGGCGGTTATAGCAACAAAAGAAATAAAGCTTCCCCAGTCCTACCAGACAAGGCACCACAAGGCTGTAAGAAATTCGCTCATCGTGGTTGCAGTACTTGCCTTTATGGGTCTTATTGCTGCGGGCTGGTTCTCCAAATTCTTCCTGAATACCATCCTTAGGCACTGGTACACGCCTGTTTCGCTTGCAATGGAAATGCCGGAAAACAACCTGCCGGACACGGACTTACCGGCCAGGGCATTTTTCTATGTGAACGACAACAAGGAAATTCCTTTGGTAGATGAAGCCTACAAGCTTCCTGCCATGAGCAACAATATCCGCGACTTCTATACCCCAAAGGCGGCAAAGGGGTCTGCGGACGAAAAAGAAGAAAGCGCAAAAAAGCCCAACCGCAAGAACGTAAAGGTTGTAACAAAACCTGTCTACCTTAAGCCGGGCGACTACCGCGTAAAGATAGTAGAAGGCCCCTACATCTGGTGGAACAGCATAAGTGTAGGAAAAGAAGCCCAGACATTGGAATTCAACTTCCTAAAGAATGCAAGGCGCTACCTTAAGGTCCGCACAAGGGCAATCGATGCTGCGACCGGAGACGACATTACCGAACAGTGCAAGTTCATGGTGGAAACTCCAAAGGGCTTAAAGGACTTGGCAACGCTTCCTGCAGAAAGCCTTCTGACGGGAACAGTCCACCGCTTCCACATAACTGCTCCAGGTTACCACGAGGAATACTTTGGCCTAAGGATTGAATGGTACGAAGACGAGCTTTTCCTTAACGGAAGTTTAAAGAAGAAGTAGGCTGTAAGGAGCTTTCCAAGGAGAAGAGCGATAATGATTGAAGTAGTATCAATCCTCAAAGACTTTCTTGGCATCATCGATAAGGATGACAAGAACTGCATTCCCTTTACAAAAGAAACGAAGCGACGGGGTCTTCTCCGAACGGATGAATCGCACCCCGCATCCCGTTATCCGTTAAGGAAAGAAGAAGAAGACAATAGGTAACATACAATGCAGGAAAATCGTAATGGAAATTCGCTCTATTAGAAATAAATTATTCTGCATTGTTGTACTATTGTTTATTGTTGTTCCAGAAATGTTTGCATTCGGGGCTGGGATTTTTTATCCACGGCTTGTATTTTCTTTTCATAACGTAAATAAAAATTTTTATTGGGGTGCTGCAGATAAAGCCTGTGATTTAGCAACTGAAAAAACTCCGGAAATTAATGTCCTCTTTAGGCAGCCCGGAAATAGTTTTAAGGCAGAGTTTTTCCCTGTATTCCTTACAAAAAAGAATTATTCCAGTTTATATGTAAAAAAAATTGCATACATTTATGAAGAAAAAGAAATCATACAGTTGGAAGATGTAAAATTTAAGCTTTCTCCAGACATTATTTCAATGGATGTTTATAAAGACGGCTGGATAACCAATGGAACTTACTATTGGATGAACGGTTGGGATGCAAAACCTGAAAACTGGAAAGATAAATCAAAGCTATGGCCAGAAACTAATTTTGAGAAAATATTTAAAAATAAAAAAGTTGGTGATGAATTTCCATTTAAAGTGAGAATTGTCTATCATTTTGATGATGAAGAAGAAAAGCAATTAGATATCGATTTTATTGTAACTACGCTTAAGGGTGAATATACTTCAATTTTTGCCGGCTGGTAACACCCGATTTGCAAATACAAAGAAGTGTACGGATTCTTCATATATGAGCATAAATCTTGTCGAAAATTGAGAATTCCTGTAACATTGCATTAACTGCTGTAGGGCTAATAAAATGAAAAGAAAATTAATAATGTTTATTTTAGAAATTTTACCTCTGCTTCTGTTTTCTGCTTGTTCACAAAATGATTTGCTTACAGATGAAAATATTTCGGAGTTTCAAAATGTTTCGTCTGCAATTTTGAAAGATGATGCTATCGAGATGTTGGTACGAGATTTAAAAGATGTCTCAAAAATTTGTGCAAAAAATCAAAGGGGAGAAATGATACCCGTTTGTGATTTATATCAAGACTTTTTTCGGAATAATTCAAAAGTCTGCTTTATTTATAAGGATTATAATGATTCACAAAAAATAAATACAATGCTAAAGTCGAGTGATTCCGTTCACTATGTGAAATCTGAAAGTGTAAAAAAAATGGAACAGGGAGCGAGACTGTTGCTTGAAAAACTTCCATGCGAAAATGGTGGAATAACGATAATTTGTTTTTCCGAATACACATATCTTCCAATTTTGGGCAATACACAAAAAGGAAATAGATATGTTTATTCCCCTGATTTAGTTCTGAGTTCATTATCCTCAGAGGAACTTTATTTCCTTGGATTTGCATATGCTCATGAAACAAAGTTTAAGGATTGGTTTTATACAGATCCATTGGGATAGTCGCCAAATAAGGGATTTGTTGGGGAAGCTCGGAATTTGACCCTTTTTGGTCTTGTTCCGGCAGAAAAATTGTGAAAAGAGGAGTTTAGAAAAGTAAAAATGGAAAATTCCTGCAAGGAAAATTTAAAACAGTCCTCCAAAAAATGGATTCTTGCGTCCTCATACCCAGAATTCCGCAGGAATTCCGCCTTAGTCCCAGCAAATGCCGGTTTGTTCCATTACGCGGGAAATAATCCGGTACGCTATATAGACCCGGATGGGAGAATTAATATGAGGACATCTGAAAGCGGAGTATCTTTTATCGCAAGCTATGAAGGTGGTTATCAGCCGAATATATATGATGCAACAGATCCCAATAATACATATGAATATGGTAAATCTGGCGATTGGACAATTGGCTATGGTCATAAATTAACAACCGCAGAATTAGATTCAAGAGCATATGAAAATGGTATAACGGAAGAAACTGCGTTGTCTTTATTCTCTGAAGATTTAACTTGGTTTGAGCAAGGTGTTAATGTTAATTTTGATGGAGAAAACTTATCGCAGCAGGAATTTGATGCACTGGTTAGCTTGGGGTATAACATTGGTCGCTCTGCATTAGTTAATTCGGATATTTTTTCTGATGCCGAAAATGGAATAACTGATTCGGATACAATACTGGAAGATTTTAGACAATGGATTAATGCAAACGGCAATTATATGGAAGGGCTTGATAGACGTAGATATGATGAGGCAGAGATGTATCTATATGGTGATTATACAAGAAATAATGATTTTTCGCTTGATAACCCAAATTAATACTGTTGAGGACAAAGATGCGTAAATTTTTTATATTTTTAACTATTATGTTGATTGCTACTCATGTGTTTTGTACACCAAGAGATGAATATCTTGGAACTTGGATATTAGAAGATCCCTTGATTTTTTCAGATTCAATATATGACATAGATGCAACTAAATATTCTGGACTAAAGATTCATTATTGCGATGAAGAAATCATGATAGGCCAAAAAACTTTGCAAATAACAAAGAAGCGAGAAAGAAAATGGAATTCTGCTCATTTGCAAAATGAAACAAAAACTTCAAGTTTTAATGGGATAACATTTGCGACTTTAGGAATAGATAATGAAAGTGTTCGTGTATACACATTTAAAACTAATGAACGCAAAAATTTACCAGGATTTTTTATTATTTTAATTGATGAAAACAATATGATTACTATGACAGGCGGTGTATACTATCGAATGAGAAGAGTTGATAAACTTTGATATTTTCGTCTACGCTACCCATAGCGTTTTTGCAGCGTGTAAAAACACAGTCCATTCCCCCGCCAAATAGGTATTTGCAGGGGGAGTACGGAAATTGAATTAGAATCATACCCATGGGATAATGATAAGATAAATCAGATGCAAGATGAATTGTTAATATTAAAATCTGTGATAGAGGAATAAAAAGAATGAGCGATATATGTTCTTTTATTTTAATTTCATTTCTTCTGGAGCTTGGTTTTTTACTTGCTAGGGCTCGTTGGTTTTATAAAGATGGAAAAATTGACTTTAATCATATAGTAAAAATAGAGCTTGTTTCTTTTGTTTTGCAGGAATTATTTCTATTATTTCTTGTCTTTTATGGAGGTGGGGTGCTTGATTCCACAACGATACAAGAAGATAATACAATTCTAGGAAAAATAAAGAAATTTATTTTTATGTTCTATGATTAAGAAATTGTGTGCGGAGTAATCTTTATCCGTGGAGTGATATGTGTATTCCCCCTGTGGTTGGCGAGTTTAAATAGAGCCTAGCCCCGATTGGAGCACCGCTGGAGGCGTTCTGGAGGGAGGGAGCGGAGCGAGCGAGTGGAAGAATGGAGCGGGAGCGGAAGTGCGCAAAGCGGGGAAAAACATGGTGCTGGACGGAGCCGTAGGCCCGGACACAGTTTAACCATAAAGGCTGCTCCAGAAATAAAAGAAGAATCAAGATTTTGGGTTTGCTCTTGAACAAAACGCTTATTATGGGTACAATTAGCTTATGTTTGACGTAAAGGATTCAGAGCCGTTTGACACGGACGAAGATGATTTTGACACAGTTCTTGAACGCGATATTACTTTTACAGGTAACATCCGTTTTTCAAAGCCCTTCATGATTAAGGGCAAAATGAGCGGGCTCATAGAAGCTACAAGCGACCTTCTTATTGACACGGACGCAGAGGTTGATGCTGACATTACGGCGGAAAGGGTATTGGTTCGCGGAAAGGTGAAGGGCAACATAAAGGGCTACAAGATGGTCTACGTTACTTCCACCGGTTCCGTAAACGGAGAAATTGCAAGCGCCCGCCCGGTATTGGAGCTGGGTTCCACTGTGAACGGAAAGATTGCCATGCTTCAGGGCAGTGAGGCTTCCGGTGCGGAAAAGCCGGACCTTTTTGCAAGCGGAGGTTTCTGATGAATCTCTTGAAGAAAAATTTGTTGAAGGCTTCTTTTTTTGCATTTGTTTTTTCTGTGGTTTCTGCAGCCGCATTGCCGTCTTTTGCACAGGCAGCCCGCCCGGATGCTTTAAAGCTTTACAAGTCCGGCAATTACAAAGAGGCTATCCGCGTGTGCCAGGAAGAGCTGAACGATCCTTCCCGTGGTACGGCCCAGGACATTGAATCCTACGTGGTTCTCTGCTGGTCTTTGGTTGCCAACAAGCAGTACCGCGAGGCAGAAAAGAGCGTAGCACAGGCAAGGCAGCTTTCTTCCTACGATGCCCGTCTTCTTGAAATTCAGGCTGAATCTAAATTCTATCTTGAAAAATATGACGAGGCAATGAACCTCCTCCAGCAGTATGTTGTAATTCCAAATGCCGACAAAAAGGGTTCCCAGCGCATAGGTCTTTCCTATTACCTTATGGGAGAAATCTATATCCGCCAGAAGAAGTGGGAGCATGCAGACATTGCAATTAGCAAGGCTGTGGACACTGAACCGGGAATGTCCTTCTGGTGGAGCAAGCTGGGCTATGCAAGGGAACAGGCAGGATACTATCAGGATGCTATTGTTGCCTACAACAAGGCAATAAGCCTGAATGCATCTTCTTCTGATGATGCCCGCCGTGGTCTTGTCCGCTGCCAGGCAAAGCTTAATCCCTAAGCCTTAAATTTTTCATGCGGAACATAATCCACTTTGAAACTCTTGGCTGCCGTCTTAATCAGGATGAAAGTGAGGGGGCGGCAAAAAGGTTCTCTGATGCAGGTTTTGTATGCTCAATGGAAGGGGTGACTTCTGCCACTGCGGTAAATGAGGACGTGCTTCTTTGCATAGTGAACACCTGTACCGTTACCGCAAAGGCTGAGCAAAAGGCCAGGCGAATAATAAGGCTTCTGCTTGAAAAATATCCGCTTGCACCCGTAATCGTAACAGGCTGCTACGCACAGCTGGACGGCCCCTTTATAGAACAGATGGATTTTTCCCGCATAGTTATTCTTTCTGGTAACAAGAAGGAACTTTTGTCTGACTTGGCAGAAGAATTAAAATCTTGCAAGTCCATTTCCAAAGATGAACTAAAGCTTTTTATACAAAAAAAATCCGCCTCAAAAAAAGAGAACGCCTTTTTGCTTTACACACCTGTATTCGAAAAGCACAGCAGGGCTTCCATAAAAATACAGGATGGCTGCAACAACGCATGCACTTTTTGCCGCATCCACTTGGCAAGGGGAAAGTCCGTTTCCTTGGAGCCGGAAGAAGTTTTGCGCAGGGTTCAGGAACTGGAGGCTAGGGGAACTGGCGAGGTTGTCTTTACCGGTGTGAACCTAAGCCAGTATTCTTGCCAAGACAAAAATGGAAACTTGCTGGACTTTACCCAGCTTTTGGAATATCTGCTTTGCAGCACACAGAAGATAAAATTCAGGATTTCTTCTTTTTACCCCCAGCACATAACGGAGCGTCTCTGCAACTTTTTGGCAGATCCAAGAATACAGCCGTCATTCCACCTTAGCGTGCAGTCTGGAAGCGATGAAATCCTTAAAAGAATGGCAAGACCCTACAGGGCAGAGGATGTTGTAAAAGCAGTAAGCCTTTTACGCTCTGCAAAGAAAAATCCTTTTATTGGTTGCGACATGATTGCAGGCTTTCCGGGGGAGAGTGAGGAAGATTTTATTCTTACCACGGAACTGTGCAAAAAAGTGTCATTCTCATGGATTCACGCATTTCCATTTTCTCCGCGGCCGGGAACACCTGCTTTTAGCATGGGTGGGCAAATACCTTCTTCCGTAAAGGGGCAGAGGGTAAAGGTTTTAACTTCCCTGGCAGTTCAGGGAAAGATAGACTACATAAATTCTTGCAAAGGCCAGGTGCTTCCTGCTGTGTGCGAAAACTCACGCAAGGACAGGCTTGCTTCGACTGGGCTCAGCAACCGTACTTCGACTTCGCTCAGCAACCGTACTTCGACTGGGCTCAGTAACCTTACTTCGACTTCGCTCAGCAACCAAGCTTCGACTGAATGTGTCCATGCGGTTACGTCAAATTTCCTTCACTGCAAATGCCTTTTGCCAAATGGGCTTGCAGTTCCAGCGCCGGGTTCTACTGTAAATGTGATGATAAAAGAGCCTCTGGAAAAGAGTATTCTAGATGGAGAAGAAGAGGAGTGTCTGTCGGAGATTCTTCTCTAAAGTACCGTCCAAAAATTAATCTAATATCTATTATTATCTATTGGGCATTACGATTGCGGCAATTATGTATGCAATGATACCTGCTCCTCCTGCAAGAGTGAACAGCACCCATGCAAGCCTTATGATAGTGGAGTCAACGTCAAAGTATTCTGCAACTCCGCCACAAACACCGGCAAGCTTTTTGTCTGAATTAGATTTGTAAAGTTTTTTATTGGACATTTTTTTCTCCTTTTTATGTTTGTGCGATTTTATACTAAATGCAAAATGTAGGCAAGGGCCCCCGCAAAAGTGGAGGATCCCCTGCCGGCATTAGCGTTTATGCTTATTTCTTAAAGCCTTCTGCAACGGCAACTGCACAAGCAACTGTACAGCCTACCATCGGGTTGTTACCCATTCCCATAAAGCCCATCATTTCTACGTGGGCAGGAACAGATGAAGAACCTGCAAACTGTGCGTCTGAGTGCATGCGGCCCAAAGTATCTGTCATACCGTAGGAAGCAGGACCAGCAGCCATGTTATCTGGGTGGAGTGTGCGTCCTGTACCGCCACCAGAAGCTACGGAGAAGTATTTTTCACCGTGTTCAAGGCGTTCCTTCTTGTATGTACCTGCAACCGGGTGCTGGAAGCGTGTTGGGTTTGTAGAGTTACCTGTAATGGAAACGTCAACACCTTCGTGCCACATGATTGCAACGCCTTCGCGAACGTCATCTGCACCGTAGCACTTTACGATAAGGCGCTCTGGATTGTTTCCGTATGGGATTTCCTTTACAACGGTCAAAGCCTTGTCTGTACCCTGTCCGTTAAAGTAGTCCATCTTTGTCTGAACGTATGTAAAGCCGTTGATTCTAGAGATAATCTGGGCTGCGTCCTTTCCAAGACCGTTAAGGATAACGCGGAGCTTGTTCTTGCGGACCTTGTTTGCGTTTGCTGCAATCTTGATTGCACCTTCTGCTGCTGCAAAAGACTCGTGGCCTGCAAGGAATGCAAAGCACTGTGTCTCTTCGCTCAAGAGGCGGGCACCAAGGTTTCCGTGGCCAAGACCAACCTTGCGGTCATCTGCAACAGAGCCAGGGAGGCAGAATGCCTGCAAGCCCTTACCAATGTTTGCTGCTGCTGTAGAACCAGTCTTGTCTCCAGACTTTTCGCCTTCCTTGATTGCAATTGCTGAACCAAGAACATAGGCCCATTTTGCGTCTTCAAAACAAATCTGCTGTGTTGACTGGCAGATTTCGTATGGATCGAATCCCTTTGACTTGCACAAATCGCGTGCTTCCTGGAGACCTTTTTCTCCTTCAGCAAAGCCGTATTCTTTAAGAGCCTTATTCACCTGGGGAATGCGGCCTTCGTAATCTTCAAATAATGACATATTAATTCCTCATTAAAGTTAATATCAATTGGCAAAAAAGCTTATTCCGCCAAATGTCTTATTCCTTGCGCGGGTCAATAAGCTTAACCATGCCCTGGTCTTCTGTTACGCGGCCGTAGTGTGTGCGTGCAGCTGCAAGAGCATCAGGACCAGACTTTCCAGCCTTGAGGGCATCCATAAGCTTTCCGAGGTTTACGCAGTTGTAGCCAATAATCTGGTTGTCCTTGTCAAGGGCAATGTTTTCTACGTAGCCTTCTGTCATTTCCAGGTAGCGTGGGCCCTTTGCCTTTGTTGCGAACATTGTACCAACCTGTGAGCGGAGGTTCTTTCCGAGGTCTTCCAAAGATGCGCCAACCTTGAGGCCGTCCTTTGAATATGCAGACTGTGTGCGTCCGTATACAATCTGGAGAAAGAGTTCGCGCATTGCTGTGTTGATTGCATCGCAAACAAGGTCTGTGTTGAGTGCTTCAAGAAGTGTCTTACCGATGAGGATTTCAGAGGCCATGGCAGCTGAGTGTGTCATACCAGAGCAGCCGAGAGTCTCTACGAGGGCTTCTTCAATAATGCCGTCTTTTACGTTGAGCGTAAGTTTGCAGCAACCCTGCTGTGGTGCGCACCAACCAATGCCGTGGGTAAAGCCTGAAATGTCTTTGATTTCTTTTGCCTGAACCCATTTTCCCTCTTCAGGAATAGGTGCCGGCCCGTGATATGCGCCCTTAGCCAAAGGACACATGTGTTCCACTTCTGCGGTGTATTTCATTTAAAATGCTCCTTAAGAACCCCGAAAGGCCTTAGTTTTGGGAATACACATAAGCGGAATTTCTTCGCAATAATTGAATTTCAGCCAAACAATCATTTTTTCAAAGGAATCCGTTTATTTGTGCTTATATAAAGTAGCATTTTTTTTAATTTTTTACAACTATCTTGGACGATATGCCGAATTTTACTGTTCCCGGTCCTACGGAGCCGGTCAGCCTCTCTGCATTACCGCCCTTCCGCCCTTCGGTAACCCTCATACCGTCCTGCGGCCGGTACTAAAGGGGCTCCACGGTGGCGTAGGCTTCTATGCTCTTGCTTCTAAACTTACACTTGGTTTTGCGCTTTTGCTGTTGGGCAAGCAATGCAGGAAATCAAGTTTGTGTGTAACGGGAGCGAAACACAAAATTGATTTCCGTGCGTCCTTGCCAGAAGGCTTGACACAACAGTGTAAGTTAGTTATAGTTATCTATGATTAGCAAAAACTAATTATCAGCCAAACAATCATTTTAGGAAGAAGTATTTTTGGAGGTTTTTAATGTTGAACAAAGTTGCAATCAGCAATGTAATTGGCCGCGAAATTATAGACTCGCGCGGAAACCCAACCGTAGAAGTTGACGTAATCCTTGAAGACGGCACATTGGGACGTGCGGCAGTTCCAAGCGGAGCAAGCACCGGCGAAAACGAAGCCCTTGAACTCCGCGACGGCGACAAGAACCGCTTTGGCGGAAAAGGTGTCCTCAAGGCAGTGGAAAACGTAAACAAAATCATTGCCCCCGCACTCAAAGGCGCAAACGTATTTGAGCAGCGCGCAATAGACCAGAAGATGCTCTCCCTTGACGGAACCCCAACAAAGAGCAAGCTGGGAGCAAACGCAATCCTCGGAGTTTCCCTTGCAACTGCCCAGGCCGCTGCTAAGTCTCTCAACATTCCACTTTACCGCTACATAGGAGGAGCAAACGCCCACGTCCTTCCTGTTCCCATGATGAACATCATAAACGGTGGCGCACACTCAGACGCACCAATCGCATTCCAGGAATTCATGATCCGTCCTGTTGGCGCAAAGAGCGAAAAAGAAGCCGTACGCATGGGCGCAGAGGTTTTCCATGCCCTTGCAAAGCTTTTAAAAGGCCGCGGACTTTCAACAGCTGTTGGTGATGAGGGCGGTTTTGCTCCAAAGTTCAACGGAATCAACGATGCCCTGGATTCAATAGTTCAGGCAATAAAGGATGCAGGCTACAAGCCCGGTGACGACGTAAAGATTGCAATGGACTGCGCTGCCTCCGAATTCTCCGTAGAAAAGGACGGAAAGTTCTTCTACAACTACAGCAAGCTTTCAAACGGCATGCCAAAGGATCCAAACGGAAAGGAACTTTCTGATGATGAGCAGATTGCATATCTTGAAGAGCTCATCACAAAATACCCGATTGACTCCATAGAAGACGGCCTTGATGAAAACGACTGGGAAGGCTGGAAGAAGCTTACCGCAAAAATCGGTGACCGCTGCCAGCTTGTAGGAGACGACCTCTTTGTAACAAACGTAAAATTCCTGGAAAAGGGAATCAAGTCAGGCGTTGCAAATTCAATCCTCATCAAGGTTAACCAGATTGGCTCCCTCACAGAAACCCTTGAGGCAATAGAAATGGCCCACCGCCACGGCTACACAACCGTAACAAGCCACCGCTCAGGCGAAACAGAAGACACAACGATTGCAGACATAGCGGTTGCCACAAACTCTGGCCAGATAAAGACCGGTTCCATGAGCCGCACAGACCGCATGGCAAAGTACAACCAGCTCATCCGCATCGAGGAAGAACTTGGCGACACAGCGGTTTACGGCTACAAAAAACTAAAGTAAAAGCCTTGTTATACTTATGCTGCCCGGGTTCTTTTTTGGAATTCGGGCAGCTTTTTTTAAGGAGCAGCAAATGTCATTCACCGATAATTTTGGAAATCCCAAGGGCTTACTCGGAAAGCTCATGCTTGTTACAATGGAGAAAGAGCATCTGCCTATGGCAAAGTGGGCCTTCTCTTTGATGAATATCCCACAGTCCGGAAAAATCTGCGACATAGGCTGCGGTGGAGGCTACAATGTGCGCCGTCTTCTTGAAAAATCTGCCGGGGCAAAAGTATACGGAATAGACATCTCCGAAGAAAGCGTAAAAAAGGCAAAGAAAATCAACCGTGTTGAACTTGGCAGCCGCTGCGAAATCTTGCAGGGTAGTGCGGAATGCCTTCCCTTTGCAGACGGAGAACTTGATATGGCTACAGCCTTTGAGACGGTCTTTTTCTGGAAGAACATAAAAATTTGCTTTGCCGAAGTAAGGCGCACTCTTAAGGCCGGCGGAACTTTCATCGTCATCAACAACTACGGCGACCCAAAAATCGACTGGGAAAAGAAGGTTCCCTGCATGACGCGCTACACAGCTTCTCAAATCAAAACGCTGATGGAAAATGCGGGTTTTGGCAAAATTTCTGTGAGCGAAAAGGGGACTCTGTTCTGCGTAAAAGGATGCGAAAAATGAGAGGTCAGAAATTTTGGTGAGCCGGCAAGATGACTGAAAGCAAAAAGATTTTTCTTGAAGGCAAAGAAGTCAATATTCGCTTCGATGATTACAAAGGAAAAAATATATTCCCGGACAGTCTTGGCCAAATTAACATTGATTATAAAAAGGAACACGAAAATATCCTTTACCGCAGCTGGAACATCCAGTTTTCAAAAAGTATTGCGGCGGAAGAGTTTGATAATTCTGGTCGTGACGAGGTGCAGCTCATGTTTACGCTGAATCAGGACATAACATGGTATATTCACCATAAGTCAAACGGAAAAGAAATTGTGCGCCCGGATGAAGAAGTCCAGATGTCACGCGGTGAAGTCTGCGTTTTCAGAAACAATGACTATCACACAGGCATGACTTATTCCGCGAACACTAATTTTAAGTTCAAAAGTCTTCAGATGCCAACTTCCTTTTTCCGCAAGCTTCTTTCAAAATATTTTTCCGACAGAGACATACACGAGCTTGAAAGCCAGTTCATGACACACGTCACAAAAACAACAATCACCGCCGAAATGTACCGGATTCTCTCAGAAATCGACACATCGAACCGCTTTAAGGAATACGAGGGTGTCTATCTCGAAGGAAAAATGATTGAACTTACCGCCATGGTTCTCTACGGAATCGCATACAACAAAACAGCTCAGATTAAGCGAAAGTCCCTTCCGAATAAGGATGACATAGAACGCATTGAAATCCTCAGGGAAAAGATTCAGAGAAATCCTGCGGAATGTTATGATGCAGAATCAGTCGCGGAAGAATTGGGAATGAGCATAAGCAAGCTGAACAGGAATTTTCGGACTCTTTACGCCACTTCACTTCACGCCTATGTTCAGGAAAAGCGGCTTGAATACGCGGCACATCTCATAAAAGAACACAATTTCTCCGTTTCGGAGGCAGCACAAAAATCAGGCTACAACAACATGAGTCATTTTTCAGACGCATTCTCAAAGGAATTTGGAATCTTGCCAAAAGATTTTTCAAAACAACAGCTCGCTAAAGAACTGTAAAAATGACAATAAAATGAGCGAAAAGTGTTAAAAAAATATTGGCTTTTGGTAGAGCGAAAGGAAGGAAAGAAGTAGATTTTAATAGTTAGCAATTACTAACAAAGGTTAAAAAAACTTCTTTAGGGGGATTTTATGAAAGTTTCCAAAATCAACATATTCTTCCGCAAAATTGGCGAAGCCCAGATTCGCTGGAGGTGGCTCTGCCTTGCAGTCCTTTTTGTCGTAACGGTCGTTTGCCTTTCAGGTATGAGGAAATTCCGTTCCGAAAGCAACAATCAGGACTGGATTGTAAACGGCAGTGACATACAGATAAATTCCGACCATTTCAAGGAAATCTTTGGAAATGATGAATACGTGCTTGTTCTCGTGCAGGCAGAAGATGTCTTTGCACATGATGTTCTTTCAATGATAAACACTCTCGGAGACAAGCTTGAAAGTCAGGTCCCGTTCGCGGACAAGGTTACTTCTCTCACAACGGTTTCCATTCCGATTGGAAACGATGGCGGTCTTGAAGTAAAAAGCCCTTTTGACGACGGAATTCCTTCTGATTCCGAAGAACTTTCTCAGATTAAATCATTCATCATGAGCCGTGAATCAATCGTAAACAACCTTGTTTCTGATGATGCGAAGGAAAGCTGGGTAATTTTGAAGCTTCATCCATTTAATAACGAAAGCGAAGATGTCGTAACTGTCGGACATGCGGCAGAAAAAGTGATTATGTCCGAAGAATTCCAGAGCGCAGAATGGACTCTAAAGCCAATCGGAAGCGCATACACCACTGCCGAAAAAATGGATACAGTCGGTCATGATTTTTCAATCCGAATCATGCTGGGATTTTTGACGATGCTCATCTGTCTGATTATTTTCGTGCGTTCATTCAGAGGTGTTATCGTTCCCTTCGTTGCAACAATGTTCGGAATAGGCTCAGTCTTAGGCTTTACGGCACTCCTTAACATTCCGGCTGACTCTGACGTAATGTCACTCCCGGTTCTTTTGGGAATGGCTCTTTCAATTGGCTATGCCCTTCATTACATCAATTCCTTCAAGCTGCATTTCCGCCGTACAGGAAAACGTAAGGAATCGGTAATCTGCGCAGTCGAAGAATCCGGCTGGCCGGTTCTCTTTACTGTAATTACGACTGTAGTTTCACTCCTTTCCTTTATGTTCGCCTGCATCCGTCCTATGGTTTGGCTGGGTGCAGTTTCAGCGGCAGTAGTTTTCATGGTCTACGTTTACGTTGTCGTCCTTATTCCGATTTTCATGAGTTTTGGAAAGGATAAAGTTTCGCAGCAGGCCTTCTCCGTAAAAGTAACAAGAGCTGACAAAATCTTTGAAAAAATAGGAGTACGCATTGTCAAAAAAAGCCCGATTGTCGCAATTATTTCCTTTGCTGTTATCGTAGCCTGCCTTCCGGGACTTCTAAAAATGGAAGTCAACATGGATTACCTTAAGTTCATGGGAAATAAGGTTCCGTTCGTGCAAAGAATTGAAGAAATTTTGGAAACAAAAATCGGAAATCTCTACAGCTACGACGTGATGATTGAATTTGATGAAGAAGATGCATTTAAAGATCCAAAAAACATGCTTGCCCTTGATGAGCTTGAAACCGAACTTGGAAAGCTTCAGATGACAAAAATTTCCGGCGGAAAACCTCGCGTAAAGTCAATTACGAGAATGGTCAAAGAAATGCACCGCGTTTTGAATGAGGACAAAATTGAATTCTACACGATTCCGACAGAGCGAGACATGCTCACCCAGCTTCTTTTCTTGTACGAGATTTCAGATTCCAGTTCTCTTTATGATGATTTGACTGAAAGTTACAATGCGGCTCATGTACACGTCGAAATTTCAGATTACAACGCAAACATAATTGTAGACGACATAGCAAAGGCCGAGGCAAGCGCAAGAAGGCTTTTCCCGGATGCAAAGGTTGCCGTAGTCGGTACTGTTGCAGAAAATGCGGCAATGAACAGCACGATTGTTACTAGCGAATTAAAATCATTCGGCTCTTCATTCGTGATGATTGCCATACTCCTCATAATCGTCTTTGCAAGTATTCGGGGAGGCTTGATTGCGATGATTCCAAACCTTGCACCTGTACTCCTGATTGGTGCGGTCATGGGCTACGCAAAAATGCCTCTTGATGAAGTTACCATGATGATTATGCCAATGATTCTGGGTATTGCGGTCGATGATACGATTCACTTTTCGAACCACATCAAGTACAAGCTTGAGGGCGGAAAGAATTATTCTGAAGCAATTGGCGAGACTTTCCGTGAAATCGGTAAGACCATGGGAACCACAACGTTTATTCTGTGCGCAATGTTCCTCATGTACTGTTTCAGCCCGATTACGGCTATGTTCAGAATAGGCTTGCTTTCAATTGTGGGGCTTGGTTCCGCCCTTATTGCTGACTACACGCTCACACCTGCTTTAATCTGCATAACAAAACCGTTTGGAAAGAAATAAATGTAATGGAGGCAAAAACCATGAAAGAAAGTGTTTGGAACTTTTTTGCACCAATTTATGAGCGGGCAATGAAAAGCCAAAAATCCATCTACGACTACATCTACAAAGAAATATCGGCAGCAGCAAGCGGAAAGGATGTGCTGGAACTAGCCACCGGCCCCGGCATGATTGCAAAACACATTGCCCCCTCTGCAAAAAGAGTAACCGCAACTGATTTTGCCCCCAAGATGATTGAGACTGCAAAGAAGGGCAGTATCCCGGACAACGTTAGCTTTGAAGTAGCGGATGCAACAAACCTTCGCTACGAAAACGATTCCTTTGATATTGTGGTGATTGCCAATGCCCTGCACATAATTCCGGAAGCCGAAAAAGCTTTGGCAGAAATAGACAGGGTACTAAAGCCAAGTGGCATACTTATCGCGCCAAATTTCATCGAGAGGGATAATGGGAAAAAGAACCTTTGGCAGAAAATTCTTTCTTTGGTCGGAATAAAATTTGCGCATGAATGGACTAAAGAAGAATATAAGACCTTTTTGTCAGACCACGGCTGGCAAGTTACAAAAAGCCATGTCTGCAAGGGCAGGATAGACCTGCTCTATGCAGAATGTAAAAGGGCAAAATAAAATGTGTAGCTAAACTCCATTCCCTGTAATGGGAATACATTGCATCTTTTACTCATCCTCCTGTTCCAAATGAAGTGTGCTTCAAAGGGGCAGGGGGATTTTTTATGCACAAGACTTATTGCAAAAGCCTTACTTTTTATTCTTGAACCAAAGCCCGCAAAGTTCCCTTGCCGCCTTTTCCGGGTCAGCTGCAGAAGTTACCGCAGACACCACAAAGAAACCTGCAATGCCAGTCTTTGCAAGCTGGGGAATGTCCGCCGCCTTTACTCCTCCTCCAACAACAACCGGAATTGGGCTTACCTTTGCAAGACGCTCAATGTCCTCAAAGTCCCTGGTGATTATCCTTCCAGAACTGTCCCTTCCACAGTCAGGCTTTGTCTGCGTAGGGTGGAGGGGGCCTGCACCAAAGTAGTCAATGCAAGAAGTGTCTGCCTTTTTAACGTAATCAAAAAGCTCCTCTGTCTGTGCGGAAAGCCCAACAATTGAATCTTCCCCAAGATACTTCCTGCAAATCTCAACCGGAATGTCCGACTGCCCAACGTGGATACCGTCAACCTTTATCCCTTCTTCCCTGGCCGCAAGAACAACATCAAGCCTGTCATCAACAACAAGCGAGCATTTTTCAGAAAGCCCCAGCTCCCCAATTGCATCTGCCGCATCGCGAGTAAGGGCAATCATCTCCCTTGCAGAAGCAACCTTAGACCTTATCTGAACAATCGTAAATCCGCTTTTTACCGCTGCAAAAACAACATCCTTAACCGGCCTGCCTTCCGTGTTTTCCGGCCCAAGAACAAGGTAGGCAGAAATATCAAGAGCTTTTCTATTGTACATCCTTTCCTCCAGAATCCTTCCCAAGAATCGCGTCAACCTTTTCCGTCTTTGAATGCATCATGTCCGTAAAGCCCGGCCTAATGTCTGCCTTAAGAACAACTTCCGTCCTTATTCCCTGGTCAACAAGAACCTTGGTAGCGTCCTTTACAACCTTCATAACATCATCCCATTCACCCTCAATTTCCGTGAACATGGAATTGGTGCGGTGGGAAAGCCCAGAGTCGCGGATAACCTTTATAACCTGCGAAACAAGCGGTGCCATTTCCTCACCGGTACCGCATGGAGCTATGGCAAGTGCAATAAGAGTGTTCATTAGTTTCCTCCCAAAAGATCTAACTTAAACGGATTGTTTGCAACATCCTGCGCCGTGGCATTAAAAAGCGAATCAATAAATTCCGCACGGAACGAAGCCGGCCCCCTGCATTTTGAATGAGCAGCCGTACCCGCAAATTTGTAGATGCAAGAACCTGTCACCGCAGCCGTAAACGCATCTGCAACACAAGCATAAATTGCCATCACTCCGCCAAGAGAACATCCCGCCCCTGTAATCATAGGCATGAACTTTGACCCGCCGCTTATCAAAAGGCTTGTCTTGCCGTCGGTAACAAAATCTTCCGGCCCGGAAACAGCAACCGCCCCGCCTGTATGCCTTGCAAGAGCCTTTGCATCTTCCTTTGCCTGCAAAACTGAATCCGTAGCGTCAACACCGCGCACCGTAGACTTCTGCCCAGAACCTATTCCCCAAAGAGAAGCAAGCGCAATAATTTCAGAAGCATTGCCGCGGATAATACCGGGCCTCTTGTCTGCAAAGCTTTTTAAAAGCTCAGAGCGAAGACCGCCAATTCCAATCCCAACAGGATCAAGAACCCAAGGCCTCTTTAGCTCACAAAGCCTGCGTGCGGTGCGGGGAAGAGTTTCCGCATAAACTGGAAGCAGCGTGCCCATGTTAATGTAAAGCGACTTTCCCGCAGCCGCCATGGTCTCGCCCTCATCAGGAAGGTAAACCATAGCCGCCGAACCTCCAACCGCAAGCTGGGCGTTTGCAACAAACTCAATCGTCACCGTATTCGTAATAGAAGCCGCCATTGGGTTTTGCACCCTAACGTCCTCAACTGCCTTTGCAACCTTTTTCTTAATATCTTCAACAGACTGCATTCAGCTCTCCTTTAAGATAAAAATTTAAAATAAAAAAGCCTGCGTAGAAAGCAGGCATAAAAGTCCATTAAAGGCATTTATTTTGCTCCCTACGCGGGGACGCATCAAGCCACACGTAAAAAACGCTCGGCTAAACACGCACATCCGATCAGGTTCCAAGGGTCAGCTTCCGCTTTCTCAACCTTCATGCCAAAATGAGGCACAAGGTTCCCCTGCAAATCCAAAATGACTATACATCAAAAAAGACACTTTGTCCAGACGCAATGAATTGATGCAGCTAAGAGCACTTAAGAAAATCCTCGCACAAATCGTGAAAGTCCAATCTGTCGTTAACAATTGTGTTGGTAAAAACATTCTTCACTTCATACTTCTTCTTGGAATCATAATATCCATCCAGCAATTCCATAATTTTGTAAATTATTTCATAGCTAAAATTTTCAAGGCTTTCCCTAAGCTTCCCGTCATCAAACTTGCCAAGCCTGCAAAGGAATGCATTTGTCTGCTCGTCTTGAATCTTTGCAAGTTCCTTAAAAAAAACTTCCAGCTCTCTCTTCATAATTCTTCCTCTTCTGGCGGTTCCCTGCCTAAAGGCAGGTCGGGCTTTCCGGGGTTCCGCCTTTCGGCTCCATTGCTATCGCAACGGCTTCGCCGCCCCTACAATCCCTAACCGGTTGTCTGCATAAAAGGCGCTTCCGCAAAGGAAAGACACTTGTTCTCTAACAGTCATGCCCAACTTGTTTCGTCATCTGTAGACGTTAAGCCCATAAAGCAGAGGGGTAATCATAAATGCCCTTCCTTCACGCCTAAAAAAAAGTGAACCTTTGAGATTTTTTAATCATCAGAAAAATCCTTTCGCTTTCTGAACAGAGACATTAACTTTGAAAGGCCTCTGTCTAAAAGGAATGGCTTTTCATATTCCCATTCAAGGTCGAGTTTGCTCATGAAATTCTTTTCAAAACTTTCCTTGATAGGGATTTCTTGTTTTGTCGGCTCTACATCATTAAAAGCTGTATATTTTCCCCACCGTTTTCTATGAATATTCCCCTCAACAAGTTCAAAATCGTTGCAATACGAAACAAGGCGAATATAGTTTTTCTTTTTACCTGGAACATGAGGTATGTAAAAATGAACTACAGCAATGACATCTTTTAGATAAATTGTTCCCTCTAAAACTTGTCCAAAAGGTTTATACTCATTAAATTCTAAAAGTAATTCATAGCTGTCATTATTTGAACCTACTTCATATGTAGTCCTGTCTACTTTATAAACATGAAATTCAGGATTCTCACAAATAAAATCCCAAACAATTTCATTTATCTCTTCAAGAGGTTTGTTTTTAATATTATAATCCACAGGCCATGGATAATCATAGGCAAACAATCTGCAAAAACTTAATATAACCCAAACAATAATCAAACTTGCTATTTTTTTCATAATTCTCTCCTTTATTTTACAACAACACCTTCTAAACTGCATTTTGCCTTTTCGAATTTTATATTATCAAATTTCTGTTTCTGCAATATCTTTTTTAGTGATTCTGAAACGTATATTCCTCTTGGTAGTAGGCCAAAGGAACTTTCTTTCGGGAAAAAATTATGCCCCTCAAGTTTTTCAGACGCAAAACAAGGAACTAAAATTGCATTGCTGGCAGGCACTCTTGTGGTAAGTTTTGAATCAAGCACATCCGGAATGTTTTCAAATATCGGGATATAATAATTTCTTGTTTCATTTTCTGAACTGACAGGAACGCTTATCCAACTAAAAGAATCTTTTGAGCCTTTGTTTTCTTCAATGCAGTTTTTCAACCGTTCAGATA